>JAJUJZ010000106.1 GCA_029265075.1 Gammaproteobacteria bacterium
ATAAATGCTGAAGCGTTAGTGCCCTGGGTACTGACGCTGAGGCCCGGCACCACGGTCTGCAGATCGGTGGCCTGGGTTACGCCCATCTCGGTCAGACGGTTGCCGGACACGGCAGTGATCGACAGCGACACATCCTGCAGGCTCTGCAGGCGATGGCTTGCCGTCACGATAACTTCCTCAAGAGGGCCGGGCTGCGCCAGCAGAGGCGATGCCTGGCCAAGGGCAGTCAGTGCCGCACACGCGGCAACAAGCCGTCTTATTTTCATACTGATCTCCTGCTCGGGTAGGGAAGTCGAGACGAACGAGAGCCGGCAGCGAACTGCGCTGCCAGGCAGAAGCGATAATGACGTCCGTTTTCTCATCTTCGTGGTTGCCCTGTTATGAAGTTATCCGGGCGGTTATGTATACGTAATTAAAACTACGTCAAACGAATCTATTATTAAAATGAAGTTGTATCAATAGTGACAATAAACTTTAATCTGGCAGACGATGGACGGATGACCCATGCCTGAATCAGGGATGAACTGCCGGCGAGCGGCGACGGGGTTTAAGATGCTGCCGGCAGCAGTTTCATCGCCAAATTACGGCCTGTCGTTTAAGCTCTCGGGGTTTGTGCAGTCGGTTAGTCGTCCGTATGGCTGATGCTAGTGCAGTGTTTACTCCCGCTCAGGTGCTCGAGCCGTTTTATGCCCGGCCTGCCTTTCTGTTCGCACGCATCGACCAGATCTGTACGGCGCTTTACACCGAGCTGGCGGTCGACGCGGAGACCCTGACTCAGGCGGAATTTCTGCTGGTATTGCAGGCGCTGCCCGGCCTCGACCAGATCACCCTGTCCCGCGCCACCGGAGTCGACAAGTCGACGGTGGCGCTGGTGGTCGATACCCTGGAGCAGCGCGGTCTGATCACGCGTACGCCCGATCCGGCCGATGGCCGCAGGCTGCGGCTGCAGCCGACCCGGCGGGCAGGCATGCTGACTCCCAGAGTGGCGGCGGCCTATGGGGCGCTGCAGGCGAAGCTGGCCGAGCCATTCAAACCGGCAGAACTAACCTTTCTGCGCAGCATTCTGCTGCCGCTGGCGGCCAACCCGATGTCACTGGCGCCCCGCTGGCAGACGCAGCCGCCGGATGATATGGAGCAAGGTAACAGTGGGCAGGGTGGCGGCGATCTGTCGTCCTCGCTGAGTTTTCTATGCCGACGCGGGTTGCAGGTAAGTCACGCCCAGTTCCTTGACTGCACCGCAGAGCTGGGGCTGACGCCTCGTCAGTTTTCGGCACTCTATGTGCTGAGCCAGGTACCTGAAATCAGCCAGGTTGGCTTTAGTCGCCTGTATGGTCTCGATCCTGCCAATGCGGCTGTCATCATGAAGAATCTGGTCAGCCGCGATCTGCTTGAGCGGACGGTGCCGAGCTGGGACCGGCGCCAGCGCGTCTATGCGCTCACAGAGGCTGGTGCGCAGGTGCTGGAAGCTGCCCGCCCGCTGGTGGAAAAGTCGCACCACATCGTTTTCCGTCAGGTTGCGGCTGCGAAGCTCAATCGCCTCGTCAGGCTGTTGCGCCGGCTGATCGAGGCGCACCAGAGCTGTCTGCGCTTTCCGGGCGGGGAGAGACCGTAACCCAACCGTAACAGTTGTGACCGGAAATTCACTTGACAGCTCGTCGCCCGCAAAAGAACAATGATGTCGGACGATTGTTGGGTGATCTGCAGAGTATTGCAGATTCAGGGTCAACCACCGGTAACGCCGAATAAATCCATAACGAGCGTGCCGGTAAACTCGCAGTGAGGTGCAGCATGTCAGTCGCAGAGGCACGCACGCTTTCGGTTCGCAATCCTCGTACCGGAGCAGTAGATTTCACTTTCGAGGCCGCCTCGGCCGCCGAAATTCAGGCCAAAGCGCAGGCACTGAGACAGGCACAGAAGGGCTGGAGTGCACGGCCGCTGAGTGAGCGCATCGAAGTGATGCGCCGCTGGAGTGCGTCGCTGAAACGTCATGCCGCGGAAATTGGCGCCGCTGACGGCGCGGACACCGGTGGCTGTCATACCTCGCAATTCACCGCGTTTATCAATGCAGCCAGCATCGATGGCTGGTGTGACGACGTTACTGATATTCTCGAACGCAACCTGGTAGATGGCCGCTCGCTGGTGATGCCCGAGGTTGAGATTCGCTCGCAGCTGGTGCCTTATCCGCTGGTCGGCGTCATCAGTCCGTGGAATGCGCCGATGATGCTGTCGCTGATCGACGCCATTCCGGCGCTGCTGGCTGGTTCCGCCATTCTGCTCAAGCCGAGTGAAGTTTCGCCGCGTTTTGTCGCCCCCCTGATGAAGACGGTACGGGAAGTGCCCGAGCTCGCGGCGGTGTTCGATGTCGTGCTGGGCGACGGCGTGACCGGGCAGGAGGTGATCAGCAACGTCGACCTGATCTGCTTCACCGGCAGCGTCGCTACCGGGCGTAAAGTCGCCGAAGCGTGTGGCCGTCGTCTGATTCCAGCCTTTCTGGAGCTGGGGGGGAAGGACCCCGTGATCGTTACCGCAACGGCCGATATCGATCGCGCCACCACTTCGGTGCTGCGCGGCGGGGTCTATGCCACCGGACAGGTCTGCTATTCGATCGAGCGTGTCTACGTACACGAATCGATCCATGACGAGTTCGTGGCCGAACTGGTACGCAAGGCCGAAGAGGTGATGCTGAATGATCAGGATCCACTCAATGGTCATATCGGGCCGTTCATTTTCGCTCCCCAGGCTGAGATCGTGGCGCGTCATCTCGACGATGCGGTGACCAGAGGGGCGCGCATTCTCACCGGCGGCAAGCCGATGGAGATTGGCGGCGGTCAATACATGCGCCCGACTGTGCTGACCGATGTGAATCACGACATGCTGATCATGCGTGAAGAGACCTTCGGCCCGACGCTGCCGGTGATGAAATACCGCGATATTGAAGAGGCGATCGAGCTGGCCAATGACACCATTTATGGCCTCAACGCAGCAGTCATTGCAGGGTCGGAAGAAGAGGCTCTGCCGATCGCCGAGCGCCTCAATGCTGGCGGTGTGAGCATTCAGGACACCTTCCTGACGTTTGCCAAGCTGCGCAAGATCGGTACTCACTCTTTCGGTGTGTCCGGCATCGGCGGTTCGCGCACCGGTCCGGAATCCATCATGCGGTTCCTGCGTCGCAAGGCGCTGATGACCAATCACGGTGCGCCGGCGAGCATCACACAATCGCGGCCTGCCGATGTCGCCGCTGCCGCACCGTCAACCAGGTAGCGATCGCTGACTGGTGCCGTCGATAACCATAACGAGAGGAACAGCAGATGGCTGAACACAACTGGAAACTCACTGCGGAAGACCGGCTGGAGATACAGGAGCTCTACGCGCGCTACGCCTGGGGCATCGATCTCGCCGATGCGGACATGGCACTCTCGTGCTTTACCGAGGATGCCTGGTTCGATCATCTCTGGCAGGGGCGCGTGCAGGGGCACGAGGCCATTCTGAAGAATTTGCAGGCGCTCTGGAATGATCGCCAGAACTGGTGGTATGGCCGTCAGCACGTGATGAATCATTTCATCATGGAGCCGCGCGAGCCGGAGACTGTGGCGGTTCGCTGTTTCTTCCAGATTCTGCAGTTCAACGTCGATTACGGCACCAATTTCGTGTTCGGCATCGGCACTCGCAATGATGTGGTGGTACGTCGTGACGGCCGCTGGCTGTTCCAGAACCTGAGCGTCAACGCCTGGACGGCGATGGATCAGGTGCCCTGGAAAGGCGAGCGACTGCTGAAGGAGCGCCCGGGCAAAGCGGGCTCCTGAATGCCAGCGGCTGCATTCACTCAGCGATTTTTCAGGAGCAGAACGTGGAGATCTTAGCGGCAATCAGTCGAAAAGGCGCGGCTGTGCCCGAGCTGGCGGAAGCCACACTGGGCGAATTGCGTCCGGATGAGCTGCGAGTACGGCTGGTGGCGTGTGGCATCTGCCATACCGACCTGCATGCACATAGCGGCTTTCTGTCGCCATTGCCGATCGTGCTGGGACACGAAGGCGCCGGGGTAGTGGAAGCGGTTGGCAGTCGTGTCGATGGCTTCGCCGAAGGCGATCATGTGGTACTGAGCGGCTCCTCCTGTGGTCACTGTCGCAATTGCCGGCAGGGCACACCCAGCTACTGCAACGAGGCGATGCAGCGCTGTTTCGGTGGCAAGCGCGCGGATGGCACCACTGCCATTACTGCAGCTGGCGAGCCGATCCATTCGCATTTCTTTGGGCAGTCATCCTTTGCAACCCATGCGCTCGTGTCGCCGCGGACCGCAGTGAAAGTGGCCGCAGACCTGCCGCTCGACGTGCTGGCGCCTATGGGGTGTGGCGTGATCACCGGTGCCGGTACCGTGCTGGAGACATTTGCGCTACGGCCGGGCCAGACACTGGTCGTGTTCGGTGTCGGTGCGGTGGGGATGAGCGCGGTAATGGCCGCGCGGCTGGCCGGGGCCCTGCGCATTATCTGCGTCGATACCAATAAAGAGCGGCTGAATCTGGCGCTCGAGCTGGGCGCCACTGACATTATCGATGCGACTGCTGCGCCGGCGCCGGAAGCACTGGTCAAGGCAGTACGAGCGCTGGAGCCGGAAGGCGTCGACTTCGTCTTCAACACCACATCGGCAGCGCCCCTGTTCGATGCGATGGTCGAGATGCTTGCGATGCGCGGGATCGGCGGTTACGTAACGGCGCCGCGTTCAGAGTGGGTGGCACCGCTGGCGCGGATGCTGCAGCGCGGTATCACGCTGCGCGGCGTGCTGGGCGGCGATGCAGATCCGCAACGAACGATCCCGCTGCTGATTCGCTACTGGCGTGAAGGGCGTTTCCCCATCGACCGGCTGATTACCCGCTATCCGTTCGAACAGATCGACGAGGCGCTCAGCGATTTTACTGCCGGGCGCGTCGTCAAGCCTGTCCTCTTAATGAATAAACAGATGGAGAGCATCCATGGTTGAGCCAATTCGCTTCCCGGATATCGAACTGTACCGAGGCTTCGGTGCGCCGGTTCGCAGCGAGTCCACGATCAGCGGCCTTGAGCTGATCAGCGGCCGGCTGCCAGAAGGGCTGGAAGGGACGCTCTATCGGGTGGGCGCTGACCGACAGTACCCCTCGGGTCGCACCGACGACATCTTTATCGATGGGGAAGGTGTTATCCACATGTTCCGGTTCGACCGGGGCCACGTTGATTACCGCAACCGCTGGGTACGCACCGAACGTTTTAAGCGTCAGGAAGCGGCGCGGCGGGCGTTGTTCGGTCGTTACCGGAACCGGTATACCAATGATCCGTCAGTGGCCGATGTCTCGATGAACACGGCTAACACGTCGTCCATGTTTCATGCGGGTCATCTCTACGCACTGAAAGAAGATGGACTGCCGCACCTGATCAACCCCGATACCCTGGAAACAATTGGCACTGACGATTTCAACGGTGCCATTCGCTCTGTCAGCTTCACTGCGCACCCGAAGGTGGATCCTGTCACCGACGAGCTGCTTGGCTTCTCGTATCAGGCGAAAGGTGACGGTACCCGCGACATTGTCTACTACCTGTTCGACCGTGATCGCAAGCTGCAGAACGAAATCTGGTTCGAAATGCCGTTTGCGGCGAACGTGCACGACTTCGCCATCTCCGATAAGTGGGTGATTTTCAGCTTCTTCCCGCTGATCACTGATGTCGAAGTGCTGAAAAAGGGTGGTCCGTTCTACCAGTGGCACCCGAATGAGCAGATGCACGTGGCGGTGCTGCCGCGCTATGGCAACGCGGAAGAGATTCGCTGGTTCCGTGGCCCCGTCTGCAGTGCCGGTCATATGATGAACGCCTTCCGCGAAGGCGATCTGCTGCATCTCGACCTTTGCCTCTATGATGGCAACTGCTTCCCGTTCTTCCCGACGCCGGAAGGGGAGGAAACCGAGCCGGTGCCGCCGTTCCTGACACGGCTCACGTTCGACATGGGACAGCCCGGCGACGCCTTCACACGCCGCCGCTTGCTGGATACTCCGTGCGAGATGCCTAAGATTGATGATCGGTTCCACGGTCGTCCCTATCGCTACGGCTATGTGATCTGTGCGCGGTCGGCGGATGGATCCAGCGCGATCGGACGCGTCGACGTAACCACTGGTGAACTCGATCGCTGGCAACCGGGGCCGGGCGATCACGTCCAGGAGGCACAGTTCGTACCGCGCGCTCCGGACGCGGCGGCGGACGATGGCTGGCTGCTGGTGCCGGTATCGCGCGTGGCGGAAAATCGCAGCGATCTGGCAGTACTGGATGCCCGCAATCTGGCGGCAGGACCGGTGGCGCTGTTCAAGCTGCCGGTGCGGGTACGTTCGACATTCCACGGTACCTGGGTGCCAGCCAGTGCGCGTGAGAGTGGTCATTACAACTATAAATTGCCGGCCGGCTGAGCCGGCCGCTTCGCCCACCAACCGATTCCCGGCAACGATATGAGGGCACGATGAGCGCATCGGCAGAAGGTACGACCACCATTCCAGGGAACACGCCGGCTACAGCGGAAACACAGGCATCGCGGCGTTACAGTCGCTATGTCCTGTTTATCCTGTTTCTGATCTGCTTCTTCAATTACGCAGATCGGTTTGTGATAGTGGCAGTAGCCGCGCCCATCCGGGCCGAACTTGGCCTCAATGACTTCCAGCTTGGGTTGCTGCAGGGGCTCAGTTTTGCGCTGCTCTACTCGGTGCTTGGGATTCCCTTCGCACGGCTGGCAGAGCATTACAGCCGGGTGAAGATACTGTCGGTGGCAACAGCTGCCTGGTCCGTCATGACGGTGGTGTGTGGCTTCGCCACCAATTTCGTGCAGATGCTGATGGCCCGGGTGGGGGTTGGCGTCGGCGAAGCCGGGTTCATGGGACCGGCATCATCCCTGATTGGCGATTATTTCCCGCCACGCAAGCGCGCGATGGCCGTGTCGATCATGATGCTGGGCGTACCATTCGGTGGCGCAGTGGGCGCCATTGCCGGCGGCTGGATCGGCCAGGAACTAGGCTGGCGCTGGGCTTTTTTCATCATCGGTTCGCCGGGCGTGCTGGTGGGACTGTTGATCTGGATGACCCTGCGCGAGCCGATGCGAGGCCTGTTCGAGAAGACTAAAGAGCAAAGCGTGCAGTCGTTGCGTCAGCTGGCCGCTGCGCTCGCCCGCAACCGCGCTTTCTGCCATGCGATGGCAGGTGGCACGCTGGCGGGCATCGGGTTGCATGGCATCGGCGGTTTCCTGCCGATCTATTTCATGCGGGCCTATGATCTGAGTCTGGCCCAGGCGGGTGTCACGCATGGGCTGGTGACGCTGGTGTCAGTCGGTGGCGGTCTGCTGCTGGGTGGCGGACTGGCTGACCGGGGCGGCCGCAGGGATCTGCGCTGGTATGCCTGGATTCCCGCCATCGGCACCATTCTGGCCGCACCGCTCTACTACTTCGCCTTCACCGCGCCCGAGTTTTCGTTTGCTGTGCCGCTGTTTGTCGTGGCTGGCACCTGCCTGCTGCTGCACTACGGCCCCGGCATGGCGTTTGTCCAGAATCTGGCAACCGCGCGCACGCGCGCCTCGACCATTGCCATCTATCAGCTGGTGGTGAACGGCATTTCGCTCGGTCTCGGGCCGGTGCTGATCGGAGCGTTTTCCGACTGGTTTACCGGCACCCAGCTCGAGGGCGGTGCCCAGCAGTGCATGGACGCAGCCGCTGCGGCCACCACCGTCTGCCGGGAAGCGATGGCAGCCGGTCTGCGTCAGGCATTCCTTATCGCCGCGCTGTTCTACATCTGGGGCGGCATCCACTACCTGTTGGCCGGGCGCAATATGGCGCGTGAAGCGGCTGAACCTGCAGGAGACCATGCATGATCGAGCAGCATCCGTTTGCACCAAAGTGTGAATACGCCTTCACCGTCAGCATCAAGCTGTCGCAGGCATTCTTCCTGCGTCCGTCCAGCCAGGGCGCGACACGGGCTGCAGTGTATGCGGAATCGGGTACCTTCGAAGGTCCGAACATTCGTGGCCGGGTGGTCCCCATGAGTGGCGGCGACTGGCCACTGGTTCGTCCCAATGGCGTCATCGATTTTGATGCGCGCTATCTGCTGGAGGTTGACGACGGCACCATCGTTTATTTGCAGAGCCGTGGTTACCGTTGGGCCAAAACACCGGAGATTGCCGAAAAGATGGCACGTAACGAACCAGTAAGCGAGGATGATTACTATATGCGGGTGGCGCCCAAGTTTGACGTGCCGGAGGGACCCCATGACTGGCTCGGCCGTTACCTTTTTGTTGGTGTCGCCGAGAAACTGCCGGGCGCGAACCGGATCCACTATTTCAAGGTGCTGTAAGCGTACCCGCAGTGC
>JAJUJZ010000118.1 GCA_029265075.1 Gammaproteobacteria bacterium
CGAATGCGACCGACGCAGGTTTCCGAGCAGACTGTCGGCTGTCCGGTCTCGACACGCGGATAGCAGAAAATGCATTTCTCTGACTTGCCGCTGGACCAGTTGTAATAGATCTTCTTGTACGGGCATCCCGAAACACACATCCGCCAGCCGCGGCACTTCTCCTGGTCGATAAGGACAATGCCATCTTCCGCGCGCTTGTATATCGCCCCCGACGGACACGATGCCACGCATGAGGGGTTGAGGCAGTGCTCGCACAGACGCGGCAGATACATCAGGAACGTCTGTTCGAACTGGCCGTAGATCTCCTTCTCGATGCCGTCGAAGTTGTAGTCCTGCGAACGTTTGCTGAATTCGCCGCCGAGCATATCCTCCCAGTTGCCGCTCCACTCGATCTTTTCCATCGTATCGCCCGTGATCAGCGACCGGGGTTTGGCGACCGGCTGTGCCTGCAGTTCGGGTGCACTCTGCAGCCACTCATACTCAAATGTATACGGCTCGTAGAAGTCGTCGATTTCGGGCAGATGCGGGTTGGCAAACAGCTTGGCCAGGATGCGCCACTTCGAACCCTGCCGCGGCTGAATGCGGCCGTTCTTTCTGCGTACCCAGCCACCTGCCCAGCGGTCCTGATTTTCCCAGTCCTTGGGATAGCCGACACCCGGCTTCGACTCGACGTTGTTGAACCAGGCGTACTCCATTCCCTCCCGATTAGTCCAGACGTTCTTGCAAGTAATCGAACAGGTGTGACAGCCGATGCACTTGTCGAGGTTGAGGATCATCGGGATCTGCGCGCGTACTTTCATCTCAGCGACCTCCCTGCGGATGGCTGGCCGTCTGCGTGCGTTCCTTGCCGCCACTCCCCCAGTCAGCCGCACCGGCACCACTGCTGACACTGTCGTCAGCGGCCTTGTCGAACCAGTTAATAGCACTCATCTTGCGCACCACCACAAACTCGTCGCGGTTGGCGCCCACGGTTCCGTAGTAATTGAAGCCGTATGCGAGATGCGCATAACCGCCGATCATATGCGTCGGCTTCATGTTGATACGGGTGACGGAGTTGTGGATGCCGCCGCGCTGCCCGGTGATTTCCGAACCAACCACATTGGTCAGCTTTTCCTGGGCGTGATACATGATGGCCGAGCCCGGCATGATGCGCTGCGAGACGATGGCGCGCGCCGTCAGCGCACCGTTGATGTTGAACACCTCGATCCAGTCGTTATCTTCGATAGCAGCCCGCGCTGCATCTTCCTCGCTGATCCAGACCGTCGGCCCGCCCCGGTTGAGCGACAGCATGATCAGGTTTTCGGTATAGGTGGAATGGATCCCCCACTTCTGGTGCGGCGTCAGGATATTGAGCTGAATTTCGGGATTACCGTTCGGGAGGCGGCCGATCACTTGCCTGACAGTGCGAGTGTCGATCGGCGGCCGCCAGGTCACCAGACTTTCACCAAAGGCGCGCATCCAGAGATGATCCTGATACAGTTCCTGCCGCCCGCTGAGCGTGCGCCACGGAATCAGCTCATGCACGTTGGTCCAGCCGGCGTTGTAGCAGATCTCCTCGTGCTCGATGCCCGACCAGGTGGGGGATGAGATGATCTTGCGCGGCTGCGCCGCCACATCGCGGAACCGAATCTTCTCCTCTTCGCGACCTTCCGCCAGGTGGCGGTGGCTGCGACCGGTGGTCCGCTCCAGCGCTTCCCAGGCACGTACTGCCACCGCCCCGTTGGTTTCCGGTGCCAGCATCAGAATCGCTTCACAGGCGTCGATATCGGAATCCACCCGCGGCCGGCCGGCCGTCGGCCCGTCCGGCACCTTGCCGTTCAGCGCAGCCAGATGCCGCACCTCTTCTTCGACGCTCCAGCTGAGCCCCTTGGAGCCATTGCCACTCTGCTCGAGGTTGGGACCAAGCGCCGTGAAGCGCGCGAACGTCGCCGGATAGTCACGTTCGACCAGATGCACGCTGGCCATGGTGCGGCCGGGAACTGGCTCACATTCACCTTGGGTCCAGTCGAGCGGGTCGTAGGGCTGCGCCAGCTCACCCGGTGAGTCGTGCTGGATCGGCTGTGTCACCACATCATGTTCGATCCCCAGCTCCTCCGGTGCGATATCGGAGAAGCGTTTGGCGATGATGCGGAAGATGTTCCAGTCGCTCTTGCTCTCCCAGGCCGGATCCACCGCTGCGGTCAAGGGATGGATGAAGGGGTGCATGTCGGTGGTATTGAGGTCGTGCTTCTCGTACCAGGTGGCAGTGGGCAGCACGATGTCAGAATAGATGGCAGTAGTGGACATACGGAAGTCCGCCGTCACCATCAGATCGAGCTTGCCGACCGGCGCTTGCTCGTGCCACACCACTTCCTTCGGTCGCTGCAAGCCGCTGCGCTCGTCGTCACTGCCGACGACACCATGCAGCGAACCCACCAGATGTTTCAGGAAATATTCATGTCCCTTGCCGCTGGCGCCCAGCACGTTGGAGCGCCAGAAAAACATGTTGCGCGGCCAATTGCGCGGATGATCGGGGTCGCTGTTGGCATATCTGATGGTACCGTTCTGCAACGCCTCCGTGATGTACTGCGCCGGATCGGCACCACTCTCCGCGATCCGCCGCCCCAGCTCGAGCGGGTTGATATCGAACTGCGGAGCGGAGGGCAGCCACCCCATGCGTTCGGCCCGCACGTTGTAATCAAGGATCGAGCCGTCCCATGGGCCGGGAGGCGCCAGCGGCGACAGAATGTCGTCCACGCGCAGCGACTCGTAACGCCACTGGTCGGTGTGGACATAGAAGAAGCTGGTGCCATTCATCTGTCGCGGTGGCTTTGTCCAGTCCAGGCCGAACGCCAGCGGCAACCAGCCCGTCTGAGGGCGCAGTTTTTCCTGTCCCACATAGTGCGCCCAGCCGCCGCCGGACTGGCCGATACAGCCACACATCGCCAGCAGCGTGATAATGCCGCGATAAGACATATCCATGTGGTACCAGTGGTTGAGGCCGGCCCCCAGGATCACCATGGAGCGGCCGCGGGTCTTGTCGGCGTTATCCGCAAACTCCCGCGCCACCTGAATGATTGCCTGCCGCGGCACGCCACACACCTTCTCCGCCCAGGCCGGGGAGAATGGCGCGTCGCTGTCGTAATCGCGTGCCACGGCGCCGGGGCCCTCGAAGCCACGGTCAACGCCGTAGTTGGCGACCAGCAGGTCAAATACCGTGGCAACACGAACGACACTGCCATCTGCCAGCGTGACATTGCAGCAGGGCACGGCCCGCTCGAGCACCGTTTCGTGGCTGGTGGCGATGAAATCGTGCGGCGCCACCGTTCCAAAATAAGGGAATGCTACCGACACCAGACCATCATGCACGCCGGCCAGGGTTGTCCGGACGCGAATGTTCCGGCCCCGGCCATCGCGTTCTTCGAGGTTCCATTTTCCTTGTTCTCCCCAGCGGTAGCCGGCCGAACCGACCGGCGCCACCAGCTCACCGCTCAGCTCGTCAAACGCCACCGGTTTCCAGTCAGGATTATTGGTTTCACCCAGCCCATCCGGCAGCTCCGCAGCACGCAGAAAGCGACCCGGTACCAGCCGCCCGTCCTGCTCATCAAGCCGCACCAGCACCGGGAAGTCCGTGAAGCGCCGGGTGTAATCGCTGAAATAGGCAGACTGACGTTCGATAAAGAACTCGCGCAGCACGACATGGCCCAGAGCCAGTGCCAGTGCGGCATCGGTGCCCTGCTTCGGGTGCAGCCACATGTCGCCGAACTTGGCCGCCTCGTTATAGTCCGGTGCGACCACCACGCTCTTGGCGCCGCGATACCGCACTTCACTGTAGAAGTGCGCATCTGGCGCGCGCGTCATCGGCACATTGGAGCCCCATACCAGCAGAAAGCCGGCGTTATACCAGTCCGCACTCTCCGGCACGTCAGTCTGCTCGCCCCAAGTCTGGGGGCTGGATGGCGGCAGGTCGCAATACCAGTCGTAGAAGCTCAGCATATTGGCGCCAAGCAGCGACAGATATCGCGCACCGGCAGCGTACGAGATCATCGACATTGCCGGAATCGGGGAAAAGCCGGCGATGCGGTCCGGGCCGTATTCCCGGATGGTGTAAACGTTGGCTGCTGCAATCAGCTCGGCCACCTCATCCCAGCCCGCCCGCACGAAGCCCCCGCGACCACGGCGGGCTACCCAACTGCGCCGCACTTCAGGGTCCTGCACGATGGCGCGCCACGCGGCGACCGGCGTCATGGTGGCGCGAGATTCACGCCAGGCCTCGAGCAGGCGCGCGCGGATCAGCGGATATTTGACCCGGGTACCGGAATAGAGATACCAGCTGTAACTGGCACCACGCGGACAACCTCGCGGTTCGTGGTTGGGCAGGTCCGGGCGGGTGCGGGGGTAGTCCGTCTGCTGCGTTTCCCAGGTAACAATGCCGCCCTTGACGTAGATCTTCCACGAACAGGAGCCGGTGCAATTCACGCCGTGGGTGGAGCGCACGATCTTGTCCGCCGCCCAGCGCTTGCGATAGGCATCCTCCCACTCGCGGCTCTCGTTGGTGGTAATGCCGTGATCGCCGGAAAAGCTCTCGCGTGGCTGTCGGAAGAAGGTAAGGCGATCCAGAAAATGACTCATTATCACTGACTCCCTTCAAGAGCTGAGCGAGGTCCGGCTCCGGCCGCCTCCGGCGCAGGCGACCGGCGGTGCGACAACAGACCGCTCGGTCCGCTATAGAAGCGCCAGGTGACGATGGCGCAGGAAAGGTAGAACAGCACGAATCCCCATAACGCGGCGTCCGGGCTGCCAGTGCTGGCGATGGAGGTGCCGTAGGCCTTAGGAATATAGAACGCACCATAGGCGGCGATCGCCGAGATAAAGCCGGTGATGGCGGCCGATTCGCGATCCGCCTGAATGGTCAGACCCGGCTGTTCTGCAGCACTGGCGCCATCGACGCCGATCACCCTGCGCATGATGTGCGGTACCATCTGGAAGGTCGACGCATTACCGACCCCACTGACCACGAAGAGCGCCAGCACCATGGCAAAGAAGCCGGCAAAGCTCTTCATTTCCAGTGCCCAGATCATGCCGAGCACTGCGAAGATCATCACCACAAATACCCAGAAGCTGACCCGTGCGCCCCCGAGCCGATCGGCCATCCAGCCACTGGCGGCACGTGATAATGCACCGACCAGCGGTCCGATGAAGGCATACCGGAGGGCATCAATTTCGGGGAACACCAGTGCACTCAGCAGTGGGAAACCCGCTGACATGCCGATAAAGGTGCCGAAGGTGCCGGTATAGAGCCAGCTCATCAGCCAGGTATCGCGCCGACCGAAGATGACGGCCTGATCAGCGAACGACGATTTGGCGCTGGCGATGTCGTTCATCCCAAACCAGGCCGCCAGCACGCCGATGACAATGAACGGCACCCACAGGAAGCCGGCGTTCTGCATCCAGAGTCGGGTGCCATCGCTGGCGATCTGTGACTGACCACCGAGCGCGCCAAACAGACTCATAGTAACGGCCACCGGGATGACCAGCTGCATGATGCTGACGCCGACATTGCCAAGACCGGTATTGAGCGCCAGCGCACTCCCCTTCTCGCTCTTGGGGAAGAAATAACTGACGTGAGCCACCGACGAGGCAAAGTTGCCACCGCCGAAACCACACAGCAGTGCGAGTACCAGAAAAATGAGATAAGGCGTGTCGGGATTCTGCAACGCATAGCCGATGCCGAAGGCCGGAATCAGCAGCAGCGCCGTCGACAGCGCGGTCCAGAGCCGGCCGCCAAAAATGGGCACCAGAAACGCATAGAAGATCCGCAGCGTGGCGCCGGACAGGCCCGGTACCGCGGCCAGCCAGAACAGCTGGGCGGAGCTGAACTGGAAACCGACGGCGGGCATGCGCGCCACGATCACGCTCCAGATCATCCAGATCGCGAACGACAGCAGCAGGCTGTAGGTGGAAATCCAGAGATTGCGGCGAGCGATGCGGCGACCGACATCACGCCAGAAGACCGGGTCTTCCGGCCGCCAGTCAGTAAGTACTATCGTCCGTCGCGGCGGCGGCGCGATGCCCGGTTCGCCAAAGCCCGCAAGCTCCGGCAGCTCCGGCACCACCTGTGGTTCCCGACTGCGCGCCGCAGCGCTTTCCATCTGACGCACGGCCACTGTCATCCACATCAGTGCAGTGGCCGCGATCAGAAACATCAGCGCAAAGGCACTGGTCCAGATACCGGTGAGATCGCTCAGCACCCCGAACGCCAGCGGCAGCAGAAAGCCACCGAGCGCGCCGACCATGCCCACCAGCCCGGCCACGACGCCGATGTGATGGGGATAGTAGCGCGGAATGTCCTTGAACAGCGCCGCCTTGCCGACGCACATGGCAAAGCCGAGAAAGACCAGCACGAAGACGAAGGGCACCAGCCCCACCGCCGTGCGGAAGGTCACCGCGCCGCGCGCGCCTTCGATGATGTAGGTAGTGGGCGGATAGGAGAGCAGAAAGGTACACAGCACGGCGATGCCAAGTACGCTGTAAAGCACCGAGCGTGCGCCGTAGCGATCGGCCAGACGGCCCCCATAGGCGCGGAACAGACTCGCCGGTACACCGAAGCAGGCTGCCAGAATGCCGGCCGTGCGCAGCTCGATGCCGTAAGCGCCCATCAGATAATGCGGCAGCCAGAGGGCAAGCGCGACGAACCCGCCGAACATGAAGAAGTAGTAGAGCGAGAAGCGCCACACCTGCACGTTGCGCAACACGTGCAGCTGTTGCCGCAGGGCACGTACCGGTTCTGTCCGTACCGGCTCCGCTGGCCCCGCCATGGTGAGCAGCCAGAACAGCAGCGCCAGCAGCATCAGCGCGCTGGCCCAGATCACCGTGACGGTCTGCCAGCTGGTCGTCAGCAGCAGCATCGGGGCACCGACTGCAGTCACCGCCACCCCGACGTTACCGGCGCCAAAATGGCCCAGTGCCTGCCCCTGCCGCTCTGGCGGATAGAAGCGTGCCACATAGCTCACGCCGGCCGGGAACCCGGCACCAGCGACCCCGATGCCGAGGCCGGCCAGCAGGAGCGTGCCGAAACTGTCAGCGCTGGCGCACGCGAAGGTGGCGAGCGCCGC
>JAJUJZ010000210.1 GCA_029265075.1 Gammaproteobacteria bacterium
GCCACCTTCTGCCACTGCCCGCCAGACAGTTCGCGGCCATCCTTGAACCATTTGCCCAGCTGGGTCTGGTATCCCTCGGGCATGGTCTCGATAAATGACTGCGCCATCCCCTTCTCTGCCGCGCGCCGCCAGCGTTCTTCGTCACTGAAGTGCTCCACGTCGCCGGCGCCGACGTTTTCGCCGAGCAGCATCTGGTAGCGCATGAAATCCTGGAAGATGACGCCGATGCGGCTCCGCAGCGCTTCCGGATCCCACTCCCGCACATCGAGCCCGTCGATCAGGATGCGACCGCTGTCGGCGTCATAGAGGCGCGCCAGCAGTTTGATCAGCGTGGTTTTCCCCGAGCCGTTTTCACCAACCAGCGCGACACTGGTGCCCGGTCGCAGGTGCAGCGAAATATTTTTCAGCGCAGGCAGGCGGCTGCCGGGATAGGTAAAGCTCACCTGCTCGAAACGGATGCCGTCGCTGGGATCAGGGCCGCGCGTGGCGGTGCCGGCCACGGCCGGCGTCGGCTGCTCCAGATATTCGTAAAGGTTCGAGAGATAGAGGTTGTCCTCGTACATGCCGCTGATGGCCGAGAGACTGGCGGTGACCGCTGACTGCGCCTGTTTGAAGACGGCGAGGTACATGGTCATCTGGCCGAGGGTGATGCGGGTGGCGATGGTGGCCAGCACGATCCAGGCGAAGGCGCCGTAGAACGCGAGCGTGCCGATCAGGCCGAGCACGAAGCCCCAGAAATCGCGCCGCAGGGTGAGGTTGCGGTCGGCGCTGTAGAGCTGGTCGAAAATGTCCCGGTAACGTTGCAGCAGCAGCGGCCCCAACTGGTAGAGCTTCACCTCCTTGGCGCTGTCTTCGCGGGCCAGCACGGTCTCGAGATACATCTGCATGCGCCGCTCCGGCGAGCGCCAGCGGAACAGCCGGAAGGCGTCGCCAGAGAATTTGGTCTCGGCGATGAACACGGGCAGCGCACCGGCGACCAGGATCAGCAGCACCCACGGCGAGAACTGCACCAGCAGCACCCCGAAGCTGACCAGCGAAATACCGTTCTGAATCAGGCCGAAGGTGCGGTTCACCAGACTCAGCGGGCGTGACGAGGCTTCGCGGCGCGCGCGGGTGAGCTTGTCGTAGAACTCGGAATCCTCGAAGTGCGCCATCTGCAGCGTCAGCGCCTTCTCGAGGATCATCACGTTGACCTTCTGCCCGAGCAGCGCCCGCAGCAGCGACTGGATCACCGAGATGCCGCGCTGGCAGCCGGTAAGCAGCGCGATCACCAGCGCTTCGTACACCACCAGTGTCAGCACGGGGCCGCTGTCGATGGTGCCGCTTTCCTGATAGACCGCAATCGCTGCCACCACCGCGTCGACGATCAGCTGACCGAGGTAGGCCGCCACCGCTGGCAGGATACCGGCCAGGATGGTAAACAGCGCGAGGCCAAGCGTAAGCGCGGGCGAGGTGGTCCAGACCAGCTCTACCGCGCGCCGGCTGTAGCGGAACACGCCAAGAAACTGGGTCAGGGGGGAGTCGCGCCGATCGGATTTACTATTGTGAGCCTGGGACAAGGAAATGCTACCTATTTGCGGGGACGGTTATTGCGGCTGGC
>JAJUJZ010000139.1 GCA_029265075.1 Gammaproteobacteria bacterium
CGCCGGCAGCGGCCCATTCGGTGTTGGGTAGACCGTATCGGGGAACGGCACAAAGGTGCTCATGCGCGAATTCTCGGCATAACCACCGCGCAGACGACGGAACCCTTCTTTCTCGACTTCGGTGTAACGAGCACCGAGATTGACGCGAACGAAGTCCGCCGGGTTGAGCGTGACTGACGCAAACACCGACCGCATCTCGTCGTCCTGGCTGGACCATTGACGACCGCTCATCGCCGTGCCTGGGTCGAAATCAGGGAAGTCGAAACCAAATGCACCTTCAATAACCGCGCCGAATGGCGCGAAGTTGAAGCTCGACATGTTATTGTACGTCAGCTCGCCCTTGGAGTAGTAGGCGCCGACCATGTACTCGATAAAGCCGCCGGTTGCCGATTCGAACCGCACCTCCTGGCTGAAAAATTCGTACTCCTCCCCAGCTTCGTTGGAGAACGGATCGTAGCCGCCGACGGCACCGGCATAGCGTGCCGGAATGAGCGCGGAGCGTGTCTGCACTTCCATATCCGAGTAAGCGGTAATCGAGCGGATGCTGCCGGCTCCGACGTCCCAGACGTTAGTGAAGGCTACCTCGAAGAAATCGAAGTCCTGATAGGTGCCGCGCGGATTGATGCTCTTGTAGTTCAGCTTGTCGTCGAGATTCGGGTGCGATGCCAGGATGGCGCTACACACGTTGGACATGGGGAACTCTGATCCCGGCGGGCAGCCGACGATTTCGAACGGTGAGAAAGTGTCGGTACGCGAACGGGCGTAATCAAATCGCAGATCGCTGGTCCAGCTCTCGTTGGGGCGCCAGTTGAACGACAGGCGAGCCTGCTGGGCGTCCTCCTCCGGACCGTCGCCGTGTGGCGTGTCGACCCAGCCATCCATGCCGTGGGTACGTACGGCGAGGCGCGCGCTCAGGTTATCCGTGAGCGGGCCGCTGACTCCGGCTTCCAGGTTGTATTCACTGTGCTCGAACTCATACATCGCGGTCAGGTTGGCTTCAAACTGATCGCTCGGCTTACGGGTCGTTATGTTGAGCGCGCCGGCACTGGCGTTGGCACCAAAGAACGTCGTCTGCGGGCCTTTCAGCACTTCGATCCGATCGATATCAAACAGCCCGGCCCGGGTTGCGCGTGACCGGCTGCGATAGACACCATCGGAGAAGGTGGCGACAGCCTGTTCGAAACCAGGGTTTTCCCCCGAGCCGATGCCCCGGACCGCGATCGTGTTGACCTGTCCGCCGGTATTAATCTTGACGTTGGCGACGCGACCCGCAAGGTTCTGCAGGTCCATCAGGCCCTGTTCTTTCAGCATGTCACCGCTGACCACCGAGACCGAGACCGAAACATCCTGCAGGCTTTGCTGGCGACCCTGCGCAGTGACGACCACTTCTTCCAGCTGGGCCAGCGCCGTGCCTGGCATAAGCAATGCCGGCGAGAGCGCAAGGATGGCTGCCGGAAGTGTCTTGCGTACGGTGGTTTGTATCGGCCGGTAGAGGGATGGCTGAGTGTCGCAACGAGACTTTGACGTCGTTTCCATGTGTGCACCTGTAATTTCGTTATCGTTAGTAGCGCTACCTGCCCGAAGGCAGGCTTGACGCCAATCCTATAACCGAACGGTTCGGGAAGGCAATAACAGCTGTTAGTTGAGGGCGAGGTGCAGCGGGATCCGGCGTTCGGCTGGAGCTGAGGCATTGCTGCGTGGCTGGCGTGCAGTTCTCCCGCGTTCTTCCGCAGGCGGAAGAATGCCGTTCAATCGTTGATTTACATAACAGATGATATTCCGGCCTCCGGCGGGCCTGACGCCAGGCCTGGGCCTGGCACCACCTCAGTAAGGTCAGAAGCTCTGTCCATGAGCATGGATGCGAATTCGTAACAAATGATATATATCGAGGCAGCCTCGGCTGCCGGCGTGGGAAATATGGCCCGGATTGTGGTTGAGCTGCAGGCTGGGTCGCGATGCCCGGGGGAGTGACTGCTCCGCATGATGCCCGTGCTAATTGCAACACGTGATACAGTCCGGGAGTCGGAAGGGGAGCAGAAAAAATATAGAAGAAAGAATCACGGCCCGCGCGGAGCCGTGATTCATAGGTAAGATGGAGTCTGGGTCAGATAGGTGCAGCGATGGCGATCATGGATTCCTGCATGAGACGGGCGTGCTCGCGCTGATCACCGCCGGCCATCTCGATCTCGCCGAGCCGCCGCGAGTTTTCCACCACCAGCCGGCAGCGCTCCCAGCGCCGCTGTTCAAAGGCGACCAGCGCTTCCTCCAGATCGCTGTGGGCTGCTACCTCCTCAGCCAGTACGATCGCATCTTCGATACCAATGCCCGCGCCCATGGCCAGGTGTGGCGTGGTGGCATGAACGGCGTCGCCGATCAGTACTACGCGGCCACGGTGCCAGGGCAGCGGCATCAGCAGCCCTTCCAGCGGGCGATACAGCACCTGTGAGTCAGGCCCGATCTGATCCGCCAGGGCCTGCACACCGGGCGCATCGAAACGGCGCATCATCTCGCGCAGCAGCTCCGGCTGCTGCTCCGGCGGAATGAACTCGTTGGTGGCGCGGGTATCGTTGAGAAACAGGTACATATGCGTCGGCGAGACCGGATTGACGCCGATCTTCATCTGTTTCTCTTCCGAGTGCCACAGCACCGTGGAGCGGATGTGATCGGGACGCTCAAACACCGCGCGCCAGACGCCCTGGCCCGAGAACTGTGGGCGCGGAGCGCCCGGGAACAGCTGCTCGCGCGTCTGGGACATCAGGCCATCGGCGCCGATTACAAGATCGTAACTGTCACTCGTCTGGTCGCTGAAGGCGACAGCGACCCGGTCGGCATGAAGCTGGATGTCGGTGCAGGTGGTACCGACCCGCACGTGACAGCCGGCCGCCGTGCAGGCTTCGGCCATGATGTCGCTGAGGACCGGCCGCATGATGGCGCCGCTGGCTGGCACGTCTGCGCCCGCGGGCGGCGGTGTAGTAAGTCGTGCCAGGAAATTACCGTGCTCGTCGTAGATCTCGAGTCCGTCACCGACGTAGCCGTGCTGCCTGAACTGCTCGAGCAGTCCCAGTGTCTGCAGCGCACGCAGCGTAGCGCCGCCGATGCTGATACCGGCGCCATAGGCTCGCCAGTTGGGGTTTTTTTCGACGATGTCGACGGCAACCCCCTGTCTGCGAAACTGGATGGCGGCTGCCATGCCCGAGAAGCCGCCGCCGATGATCAGAATCTTATTAACGGAACTGCTCATGTCATCTCTCCTGCCAGAGTCTTACTGCGGGTCGCCACCGGGTATCCACTTCTCTCGGTACTGGAACAGGAAGGCCTGCGAGGCGTCGGCCGAAATCGGCGCTTCACGGGCTTCCCACTCCTCGTCATGCAGGTCCATGTCGGCGTCGTACTCCACGTGACAGCCGAACGGGCTGTTGAAGTACCAGAACCAGTTGGAGCCAAACTTGTGACGCCCCGGGCCCCAGAATGATTCGTAACCTTTATTGACGAAACGGGTGCCGGCCAGCAGTACTTCCGACGGGCCGCCCATATGGAAGGTGAAGTGTTCACAGCCCAGCATGAAGGGCGGCGTCTCGATCATGAACAGCGTGTGGTGGTCCAGTGTGCCAGCCGGCTGCAGGAACGGGCCGGTGCCGATGAAGCGGTCGGTGCAGCGGAAGCCGAGCCGCTCGACGTAGAACGTCTCGGCTTTGGCGGCATCCGGCACAAAGTAGACCACGTGGGAGAGGCTGCGCGGGATGATGACGCGGTCTTCGTCCACCCCCACATCGTTGACCGGGCGGGCGTGGTCGCCGGGTGCATTGACGCGCTCACTGGGCAGGTCAAGCGGCCGGCGTACGGTGATCTGGAAGCCCAGTGCGAAGCCCATATCGTCCACACTTTCGAGGCTGCCATCGTCCAGCCGGCGCACTTCCCGATCCTTGCTCAGCTCTGCGGCGATCGCGTCCAGGGTGGCCTGATCGGCAACCCCGTAAATGGTCTTGCGCAACGGTGCGTTGGTCGGCAGCGGGGCCGGCAGGCTGGGGTCGTCCTGCCGGGTTACGATGATGGCGGTGCCGTCCAGTGCCTCGAAACGACCCCCATGGGGACCGGCGTCCACTGCCTGCAGACCGTAATCGATCAGATACTGGCTGGCTGCAGCGATATCGTCGACGCCGAATACGAGGGCGTCCGGTCCGATAATCTTCATGCTCTTATCCTCTTCAAAAAGCCGAAATACAGGGCGCGACATCACGTTGAGCGGCCTGCACGTCGACGCCGGCACCCCGGCGCTGAGTTCGCCGGAGCCTGCGGTCGATAACCAGACCATAAAACGGCTGGGCCAATAGCAGAAGTCGCGATTGCTGATGGCAGCTGTCACCTGCGCTGATGAGTGGATGCTGCAGGTGGAAAGCCAGGGGAAACGGGGAGAGAAGGGTGCAGCAGCTGGCCGGCAGCGGCTATTGCGCGTCCTGCTCCAGCAGGATGCGGCCATCGTCGGTAATGGTCAGCCTGACCGGGGTCAGCGACTGGCCCAGGCAGGCGCCTTGCAGGCATTCACCCGTTGCAATATCGAACTGTGCACCATGTGCCGCGCAGACAATGCGGCTGCCGTCGCCGCTGAGGTAGGCATCCTTACGCCAGGCCATGGGCGTGGTGCCGTAATGGGGGCAGGCATTGCGGTAGCCGAACAGCTCGCCGTTCTGTCGTACCAGAAAGACGGTATCGCGGCCGCGACCGCTGGTGTCAAAGCCGCGGGAAGTACCCTCCGCGATCTCGTCCAGATGACAAAGCTCAATCAAATTCATCGTTTCCATTTCATCGTTTCCATCGAAAAGTCACTGCAGTTTATTGGGGCATTAGCGGGCGCTTTCAATGGAAGGGCGCTCAGCCCCGCGGGCAGGCGACGCCCAGCCCTCGCCGCGCCGGTTATTCGCGCGTCATCCAGCCCCCCGGTACGGCGTTGTGCCTGGACCCCGGTGGCATCAGCCCTGACGCTGATTTCCAGATCGTCACTGCGGCGCGGATCGCGCACCATAACCCGGTGCACCGCCTCAATCATAGCCTCATCCTCGGCGCAGCCGGTCACAG
>JAJUJZ010000144.1 GCA_029265075.1 Gammaproteobacteria bacterium
ACGGTGGTCTCGCCGCCGTAATAGCTCGCCTTGTAGAACGGCACCGCCACTTCGACGGCGCCCGGCCGGTAGCCCGGCTGCTGGCGGCGCCAGGCATCGAAGCTGGCCCAGTCGGCAAACACCCGCCCCTGCGAACTGCGGCGGGCGTCGCCGGGATAGTAGTAGCCGAACTCCAGGCTGGGCTCGGGTTCGGGCAACACCAGACCGCTGACGCCGGCCAGCGTCAGCGCCTGCTTGAGCAGGCCGAGCTGGTTGGCCGGGCCGGAGTGCTGCCAGTAGGCCTGGGCGCGCTCGTCGAAGTGGGCGCCCTGCTCGGTGAAATACTCCTTGGGCACGGTGCCGCTGCCGACCACCAGCACCTTGCCACGGCTGGCGATGGCGCGGATCAGATCGATCTGATGCTCGCCGTTGAAACGGTCCAGCATGGCCTGGTTCATCATGTCGAGCACCAGCACGTCGCTGGCGACGATCGCTGCCGCATCGACCCGCTCGATGACCGACTCGGTAACGAACTGCAGCCGCACCTGGTCGCGCAGCTCCGGCCGCTCGGCGAGCACTTTCTTCAAGGCCAGGTTGACGCCGGGCACCTGCCCGTCCGACATCAGATAGGTCAGCGTGACCCGCTCGGCCGCCTGCAGCGGCAGTATCAAGAGCAGCAGCAGTGCACCGAGGGCACCGCGCAGGAGCGACTTCATCAGCGTCATGGCGTGTCCTGACCCGCTCCCGCTGCGGCCGGCACTTCCGGCACGTAGATGATCTGGCCGTTGCTGAGCCGGTAGGCCGTACCCAGCCGCTCACCATCGCCGGCCATGCTGTCGGCGGTCATCTTGTAGGCCTCGATTTCGGTGCCTTTCTTGACGATCAGCTCGGTCTGGCCGTCCTTGCCGGTCTTGACCATGGTGATGTCGGAGTCGGCATCCATCAGGTCGCCCATCCGGTAGACCGAGAACAGCGAGATCATCAGGCCGACGATGAATACCACCGACACGTCGAACAGGTTGGCGACGCCGGCGAGCGGATCGTCCTCCAGCTCCTCCGCCGCGGCGCTGCGCAGGAAGCGGCTCATTGCGGCGTTCCCAGCTCGCCCAGCACCTTCTCAGCGACAAAGCGCTGTTCACGCAGCGCCTGACTGAGCCAGCCCTGCCGCACCATCAGGATGACGAACGCCGCGGTGCCACAGGCGATGCCGATGATGGTGGTGGTGAACGCGACGACCATTTCTCCCGCCATCGCCGCGAGGTTGCCGTTGGCCATCGCCGCCATCGAGCCGCCCATCGGGATCAGCGTGCCCACCAGCCCCAGGCTGGGCGCCGCCTTGACCAGCAGGCGCGGGCCGTTGAGGATGGTGCGCGCCCGCTCTTCGCTCTCCATCACCGCGTGCGCCAGCACTTCTTCATCCAGCGCGCCATTGCGCGCCTGCTCCTGCAGCGACTCCACAAAGGCGCGCAGTGCCGGCGTCAGCTCGGCGCGCCGGGTGGCGTCCGCGGTCAGCACCGGCCCGGCGCGCAGCCAGCGTTCGATGTTCATGCCGAGGCGTTCGCGACGCCGCCGCACCAGTTCGGCCAGCGACCAGCCAGCCATCGCCACCACCGCCAGCACGCAGATCCACAGCAGCGCCATCACCGGCAGCCGCAGCAACTGGCCAATCGCAAACAGGCCGTTTTCCAGTACCCACAACAGATTCATCGACGTCTCCAGTTTGAAACAAGGGCACCGCCCAGCAGCGCGACGAGCAGCAATGGCAGGGGCCAGCGCAGCGCAGGGGTCGTGGCTGACGAATTGACGCCGCCGTACAGATTGGCAGCAGAAGCCCAGCCGGCGGCGAGCGGCTCGGCGATAGTCACCACAGAAGCCAGCCCCAGCACGATGAGCAGCGCCTCGTCACGCAGGGCCGGGGCGGCAAAGAGCGGATCGCGGCCTGCTCGCCGCAAGGCGTACAGCGCCGCCAGCAGAGCGATCAGGCCGAGCAGCAGGGAGGCTGCCGACAGCGCCGCCGGAATCAGCAACCAGCTGCCAGCCGCCAGCCCGGCGAGCAGTGCCGCCAGCGGCGCTGGCAGGCGGTCGAACAGCGCAGCCAGCGCCGCTGCAGTCAGCGTCGCGCCGGTCCAGACCGGATCGAGCGCCCAGCCGGCCGCCGCCACCATGAGGCCGAAGCCCACCGCCAGCGGCAACAGCGTCTGCCAGGCGCAGCGTCCCGCCGCCGCGGCGAACACCACTGCGGCGAGTCCGCCCAGCAGCCACAGGCCCAGTGCTAACACGCGTTCACTACCTCCTGAGCACAGCGGCTGGCTGTGCTCCGTGACTTACGTTACCCACCCTGCCACGGCGGGGGCCTGTGAAAACAGGCTGATCAGAAGAACTTGTAGTCGACGCCGACCACCGTGTACCGGCCGGGCTCTTCGTAACCGAGCCCCTCGACGATCTCGCTGTCGAACAGGTTTTCGACGCGCAGTGAGAGGCTCAGCGCCGGCGTCAGCTGATAGCGCGCCGACAGGTCGGTGCGGATGTATTCGTCGATCTCCACGTCACCTGCCCAGCGCAGGCGGGGGCCTTGATAGTAGAGATTGACCCCTGTCGTCAACCGCGCCGTGCTCCAGGTCAGGCCCAGATTGCCCTTGTGGCGAGCCATCTGCACCGTGCGCGCCCAGTCGCCGCCGACCGGCCGCTCGCGGCTGTCGGTGTAGGTGTAGTTGCCTTCCAGCGCCAGATGATCAATCAGCTGCACCCGCCAGTTGGCTTCAACGCCGCTGGTGCGCGCCTCGGCGCCGTTGTTGAAACGACCGAAGCCGCCGAAGGTGGCCGGGTTGGGAATCGAGTAGTCGTAGAAGATGACGTCGTCGATCTCGGTCCGCCACACGGCCACATCGGCCGCGAAGCGATCGTCGCTGGAGCTGTAGCGCAGCCCGGCTTCGGTGGTCACGCCGGATTCGGGCGACAGCGACGAGTCGCCGTAGATGGGATCGAACAGCTGGCTCAGCGTGGCGGCGCGGAAGCTGGTGCCGACGTTGCCGAACAGCGTCAGCTGCGGGGTCAGCAGCCACGCCACACCGACGTTGCCAGTGGTCTCGTTGCCCCAGCTATCGTATTCGTCGAAGCGGGCGCCGGCCGACAGTACCAGCCGGCTGTCGAACAGCCGCCAGTCGCCATTCACATAGATCGACGCGACCCAGTCGGAATCACTGCCCGCGCCGTAGCTGCCGCCGTGGCGCGCTTCCTGCCACTGGTATTCGGCACCGGCCAGCAGATCGACCTGCCGACCCTGATAGAGCAGCTGGTAATCCGCCTGGCGGCTGCGATCCTCGTACCAGGTATCGATGCGGTCGTAGGGCGCCACTGCCAGCGGCGTCAGCGACAGGCCATTGAAGTTCGGGCCGCGGTTGTGGTCGTAGATGTAGAGCAGATCACCCGCCTGCGCGCCCGGCACGACCCCATCGACCGTCGCGATGCGGGTGCCCAGCAGGCCGTCATCGCGGTCGTGGCTGGTGGTGCGGTTATAGGTGGAGGCAAGTTGCAGACGCTGGGTCAGCCCCTCGCGCAGGGTCATTTCACCCCAGACGGTGGCGACCTTCTGCCGGCCAGTGTTGTAGGAGTGCGGATCGGGTACCTGGTAGGCCCAGTGGGACGCGCTGGTCTGGCAGCACCACGCCTCGACCAGCTCGGCATAGCCGAACTCGTTGTCGGCATCGAGATAGGAGCCACCCACCTGCCAGCTATCGGTCTCGTAGGAGAGCTTGAGCTGGGCGGTGCGGTCCTCGAAAAACTCGTGGCGATGCACGCCGTCGCTGTCGGTGACCGACAGGTTGGCCGCGTAGCTGAGATGGCCTGCGCCCGCCTCGGTCCGGTCGCGCAGCGATACGCTGCCTTTGCGCCAGCCCAGCGAGCCGGCTTCCACGCTGGCGCGACCATCGCGCTCGGCGCCACCCTTGGTGGTGATGGCGATCACGCCGGCGGTCGCGCTGGCCCCGTACAGGGTCGCCTGCGGTCCACGCAGCACCTCCACCGACTCGATCATGGCCGGGTCCAGCTGCCCGATCAGGTTGCCGACGTTGCCGCTGCTGGCCTGATTGATCCGCACACCGTCAACCACGACCAGCACGTTGGCGGAGCCGAGGCCGCGCAGTTTGACCGCGTTGTACTGGCCCACGCCGCCCGCCTGACGGAACTCCATGCCGGTGGTGCGGCGCAGGATTTCGGTGACGTCGGTGAAAGCGAGCTGATCAATGGTGGTCGCATCGACCACCGTCGCCGACTGCGTGAGATGGGTCAGGTGACGCGGAATCTTGGTACCGTAAATCACCACCTCTTCCAGTGGTGTGCGGTGCCCTTCGGCCAGCACCTCAGCCGTCGGTAGCGCGGCCAGCAGGGCAGCGGTCAGAATTTTGCCGGCGCCGGCCGGGTCGCGTTGCAACAGCTTACTCATATACATCCCCAAAGGTCGGGCGCCACAGGCCCACAACAAACCTGGAGCCATTATTCGGACGGCTCGCGGGGATGTCACCTAACCTACTGTTTCCAAACTGTTTTATTAACGTTAACGAAACGTTAACGGTTGTGCTTTTGTCGGTCTCACCGTTGGTGCCACACGGCAGAACCCTCTATGATGGTTGCCCTGAGCCGGACGCGCCCTCTCCACAGCGGGTCGGCTCCATTCCTGATTGCCGTCCTTCTATATAGCTTCGAGAGCAGCCCAAGGCGCATGAGCCAGCCCGCTGAACCGTCCGAACTGCAGACCCTGGCCGAGCGCGTCATCGACAGCGGCGCGCTCGGCCGCTCCCGTGTCTACGCGCAGCTGTTACGCTATCTCGTAGAAGCCCGGCTCAACGGGACCCAGC
>JAJUJZ010000025.1 GCA_029265075.1 Gammaproteobacteria bacterium
ACGGTCGTCCCATTGCCATGGAGGACCGCTGCTGCCACCGCTTCGCCCCGCTATCGCGCGGCCGCATTGAAGATGGCTGCAATATCCGCTGCCTCTACCACGGCCTGAAGTTCGACCCGCGCGGCCAGTGCATCGAGATCCCCGGCCAGGACAAGATTCCCAGCGCTGCCCGGGTGACTGTTTACCCGGTGGTCGAGAAGCACAGCTGGGTTTGGGTCTGGATGGGAAATCCTGCGCTGGCGGATGAAGCGCTGATACCGCCCGCTGTCGGTCTCGATCATCCCGACTGGATTCTGCGTTCGGGTCACATGGACTACCAGGCCAACTACCTGCTGATCAACGACAATCTGACCGACTTCTCGCACCTCAGCTATGTGCACGCCAACAGCTTCGGCGCAACCGAAGCGTTTGCCCAGAAGCGCCCCCGGGTAGAGCGCCTGCCGCGCGGCATCCGGGTGTCCCGCTGGATGCTGAACGGCGAAGCACGCAAACCCGATGCGGGTATTCGCAAGATCAGCAACCTGGATAATGACGAGACGTCACACTGGTCAACCTATGATTTCCTGGCGCCGGGCGTGCTGCTGATGGCGAGTGAAATTCACCCCAACGCTGCCGTGCCGGCCGATCGCACATCGCCGCCGACCACCCCGCCCATCAGCGCCTCCTTCACCAGCCAGGCAGTGACGCCGCTCACCGACAAGACCTCGCGCTACTTCTTCAGCTGGGGCCCGCACAGAAGCGGCGGCACCGAGGAGATGGCCGAGCAGATGTTCGCGCTGGCGCAGCGGGCATTTACCGAAGACCTTGAAATGATCGAAGCGCAGCAGCGCATCATCGACATCAAGCCCGGCACCGAGGTACTCACCACGGCCGATGTCGGCCCGGTACAGATGCGCAACGTGATGAAGGAGCTGATCGCAGCCGAGCAGCGAGCACCGGCCCCCGCCGAGGTGTAATCCAGTACTCCCGCCCTTGCCACCTTCTTTTCCACGCAGGCGGCATCCAGGCACTCTCTGGATCCCCGCCTGCGCGGGGATGGCGATGTAGCCCCTTCTCCTTCGCAAAAACTACGTGGGAGCTGTCGCCTGCGCGACGACGATGCAGCCTCGTCTGCTTCAGACAGAAGCTATCCGGAACGTCGTCTGCACGGAGATATTCGACGATCCGCCCCCGGCGCCCATACTCCCCGTCACTCCTTCAGGCCTGGTATTGCGCTCCCGGGTACGACAAAAGGCTCATGCGCCCAGGCGAGGCCGTCACACACCAGACTGATCCCGTCATCTCCCAGCGGAATGAAAATCCAGCCGCCACCGCAGTGGTTGCGCATGGCCTATACGGCTGTATACTGGAGCGGTGCAGAAAAATGATAATCACCGATTCGCCGGCGGGCGGATCGCAGAGGGAGAAAAATACTAATGCCTCAATGCACCCGCTCCACATTGTCACGCCCGTTATCCAGCGTTGCCGCCCTGTTGCTGGGCGTTTCCGCTGTCGCTTATGGCGCCGACTGGTCGCTGTCACTGATCGCTGGCCCCGGCCTGCCGGAAGATCTGGTCGCCGTACCTGACAGCAACTGGGTTGTCGTCAGTTCAATGGCAAAGCCCGGTGCCGAGGGTCAGCACGGGGGCCTGTTCGCCATCAGCCGCGACGACCACACTCTGCATGAGCTGTTCCCGGCTAATGTGCAGTGGGGCAGCGACCCCGCCTTCGCCGAATGCCCCGGCCGTCCAGACATGTCGGTTGCCGCGCCACACGGCATCAATGTGCGGAAAGGCGGCGACGGTCGCCACCAGGTGCTGGCCGTCAACCACGGCGGCCGCGAGGCGATCGAAATTTTCGAACTGGACGTCAACGCGGAGACGCCGCAACTCACCTGGGTTGGCTGCGTGCCATTGCCTTCGACCGTGATGACCAATGGTGTGGCGCCGCTGGATGATGGCGGCTTCGTCGTCACCAACATGTTCGACCGATCACACCCTGACGGCGAGAAGCAGATGCTCTCCGGCGGCATCAGCGGCCATGTGCTGCGCTGGCATCCGGAACAGGGCTGGAGCAAGGTCGAAGGCACCGACCTCGCTGGCCCGAACGGTATCGAAGTCGCTGCCGACGGCGATGCGATCTACGTCGCTTCCTGGACGGCACGCAAACTGCACCGTTTCCCGCTCGGTGACAGCCAGGTCGAGCCGCTCACCGTTTCGGTCGACTTCATGCCGGACAACCTGCGCTGGGGGACTGACGGCACGCTGCTGATCACAGGTCAGGACAACACCCCACAATCTCTGGTCAGTTGCGTTGTGAAGAGCGAAGGCTGCACGTCCGGCTTCACGGTGCTGGCCATCGATCCGGACACCATGCAGACCACCGAGGTCTACAAAAGTGACGAAGCCGCAGTCCATTCCACTACGGTGGCGCTCAGTCTCGGCGAGGAGATCTGGGTGGGGGCGCTGAGCGGTCCGCACATCGCAAGGTTGGCACCGGCGCAATAAACGTTTTCAACCAGGCAATGGTTCGGGCCGTACGCGGCCCCTGCCCGCATGAGGAACAGTCATGGCGGCAAAGCTTTCCCCGCAGATAGACGAGCGCGCACTGAGCCGTGCACTGAGTGATTTTGAACGTGCGGTTGGCAAAGACGCGGTATTCACCAGTGCAGTCGACCAGGCCAGTTACAGCGACCTCTATGCGCCGGCGGACAGTACGACGCACCAGCCGTCGGCGGCGGTAACACCGCGCAGCCTCGAAGAGCTGCAGGCGGTAATGCGTATTGCCAACGAGCAGGGAGTCCCGCTCTGGACGGTGTCGCGCGGCAAGAACCTGGGCTATGGCGGCGCCGCCCCGGTCCTCAGTGGTTCGGTGGTACTCGACCTGAGCCGGATGAATCGCATTCTCGATGTCGACCCCAGACAGGCGGCCTGCCTGATCGAACCGGGCGTCGGGTTTTATGATCTTTACAATCATCTGCAGGAGCAGGAGATCCCGCTGTGGATGTCACTGCCGAGCCAGGCCTGGGGCAGCGTCGTCGGCAATGCGCTGGATCGCGGCGCGGGCTACACGCCTTACGGTGAACACGCGTCGCAGATCTGTGGCATGGAGGTGGTGTTGCCGACTGGCGAGGTGGTGCGCACCGGTGCCGGTGCCATGAACAACAGCCGCACCTGGCAGAATTTCCGCAACGGCTTCGGTCCCGGCTGGGATCAGATGTTCTGTCAGTCCAATTTCGGCGTGGTGTCGAAGATGGGATTGTGGCTGATGCCGGCACCCGAGGCCGTGCTGACCCTGAAATACGATTTCCAGAAGCCCGAGGACATCATCTGGGGTGTCGATGTACTGGCCGAGCTGCGTCTGCGGCGCATCCTCGACAGTCACGTCACCATCGGCACACCGATTCGGGTCGCGTCGCTCTTCTCGCAGCGTAAGGAGTGGTATGACGGCGACGGCGCCATTCCGGACGACATCGTTCAGAAGATGATGGAAAAATACAACATCGGCTTCTGGAACTTCAGCATTCGGCTGTTCGGTCACCCTGCCATGCTGCGGCAGCAGGCCGAACTCATCAAGGCGGCATTCGCACCGCATTCAAAACAGGAGTTTGTCGAAACCTGGTGGCATCAGGGCGAGCCGGTACCGAAGTTTGCCGTGCATGTGCCGACTGTCTTTTTTCTGAACGTGACCAACTGGCATGGCGGACGCGGAGGTCACACCGACTTCTCCCCGATCATGCCGCTCGACGGCAAGCAGATCTACGAACAGTATCTGCGCACCAGGCAGCGTTACGATGAGTTCGGAATCGACTTCTACAGCGGCTTTACGCTGGCAGAGCGCTACGCCACCAATGTCAACATGGTGATCTACGATCGCGACAATAAAGACATGACCGATCGTGCGCGCAAACTGTTCAGGGCGCTTATCGACGATTCACACCGGGCAGGCTACGGCGCCTATCGCACGCACATCGATTACATGGACGCCATCGCGCAGACATATGACTTCAACAATCACGCCCTGCTGCGGCTCAATGAGCGCGTGAAGGATCTGCTCGATCCGAATGGCATTCTGTCACCGGGCAAATCCGGCATCTGGCCGCGCCGGTTCCGGGAGGAGAAGCGATGAAATACGTTCTGCCGGTCACGCTGCTGTCGCTGCTCACGTTTAACGTCTCACTGGCTGAGCCGGTCAGCGGAGAGCGTCTCTACACCGACAAATGTGCCATCTGCCACGCCGCGGGCGAACTCGGCACCATGGCTCTCAGTCGCCGGCTCGGTAACGAACGTGCCATCCTGAATGAACGTACCGACCTGCCGGCCGAGTATGTGCGCCATGTGGTGCGTCACGGCCTTAATGCGATGCCGCCCATTACACGTGGCGACGTCACCGATCAGGAGCTGGACCTGATTGTCGAATTTCTGACCGCGCCGCACTGACCAGAGCGGCCACAGCAACGGGAAGTCCGGTGAGAAGTCGTGGCGCCGCTCAGCTGTCGGTGTCAGCGGGCGTCGATGCTCTGCCGGCGCGATCAGCCGTGCCCGACTGTGCACCGGCCGACTGCTCAGCCAGCAGCCCTGCCACCAGGAAATCGATGATCCAGCCCGCCTTATCGGCCTCCTCGGCTTCCACGCTCGGTACGAAGCGTTCGATCCGGTCCTGAAATGCTTCCTGAAACAGATACGCTCCCATCACGCAGTTCAGCCGCACGCGAAACTCTGCAGGGGACACATCCGGCAGCGCCTGCTGCAGCAGTTTGATGAACAGCTCGACCGGCTCGGCAAAGATGTCATTCATCACCCTCACCATTTCCGGCGCGGGATCACTCAGCACGCGACCGTAGAGCTGGTGAAACATCTGTGCCTTGCGCGGCGTGGTGTGAAGGAAGAAGGTAGGCTCGATCAGTGCGCGAACCACTTCCCGTACATCCACCGGCTTGCCCTTACGGCTCGCCTCATCGATCTCCCTGAGCCGTCGCAGATGCGCTTCCTGCAGCGGCCGAAAGCGCCGTTCGAACAGTTCAGTGAATACCGCTTCCTTGCTGCCCCAGTAATGGTGGAGCGTTCCGAGATTAACCTCCGCGCGGGCGGCAATGGCACGAATGGTCGTGCCGTTATAGCCATGTTTGATATACAGCTGTTCCGCAGCGTTCAGAAACTTGCGGCAGGTCCTGTCGACAGGTGCAGAGTTGGATCTGCGAACCATGCGCATTCCTCAGGTGAAGTGGCATCGGCGATATTGCTATTTTAGCTCAGCACCGACGCCACCCCCAACCAGACGGATCTGCGCGGATCGCTGTCACTCACTCCGGGAACAGCGCAGCGGTCGAACCATCGATCAGCGACGCACCACCATCCACCACCAGCGTTGCACCAGTCATGAACGAGGCGTCACTGGAGGCGAGGAATGCAATGACAGATGCCATTTCCGCAGGATCGGCCATGCGCCGCAATGGAATCGGCCGGGTAATCTGATCGAAGAACGCCTCTGCTGTCTTGCCTCGCATTTCAGCAAGGGTAGCGAGTGTCTCTTTGGTCATGTCGGTGGGCGCCCAGCCGGGACAGATCACATTGCAGCGGATGCCTTCGGGACCGTAGTCCACGGCAATCGAGCGATTCAGTCCCAGCATGGCGGCCTTGCTCGCCAGATAGGGCGCTCCCGACGGTGCACCCGAAAGCGCTGCCATGGAGGCGACCAGTACCACCGCACCGCCCCCCCGCTGGCGCAGTCGCGGGATGGCATGCCGGGCCATCAGCATGGCACCGTTGAGGTTGACGTCGAAGTTGGCGCGCCAGCCATCCAGATCGAGTGATTCGACGCTGCCAAACTCGGTGGCGCCGGCATTGGCCACCAGCACGTCGACCCCGCCAAACCGTTCGACCGCTGCCGCCATCACCGCTTCGCAATGCTCGGCGCTGGTTGTATCGCCCGTCACAGCCAGACCCCCGATGTCACTGGCGACACGCTCGATCGGTTCCGGCCGCCGGCCGGTAACGACCACCTTACCGCCCTCAGCCGCGATCCGGCGCGCGGCCGCCTCGCCGATACCGCTGCCACCGCCTGTCACGACGACTACCTTGCCCGCAAAGCGCTGCAGCGATGCGTTACCGCCATTCGTCTGTACCTGCTGATTCGCCACCTTATTCCTCCGATCGTTACTGTTATGATGGAGCGCATCAGGGACGAGCATAGCGCACCCCACCTCCCCTGGAACAGTAACGGCGGTTTGGATATACCGGTTCAGGCGCCCGCTGGCAGCCACGCCTCACGTTCCGCCTGCCGCAGCAGAAATACCGCCAGCTCAGCACGACAGCCACCATCAGGCGAGACCAGTACCGGCTGGCCCGCTGCAAATCTGAGCACCGTGCTCGCACGACAGAGCGCAGCGACCTCTTCGCAGCTGGTGTCCTGAAAGGGATAGCAGCGCGCCAGCAGTCCAGTGAGAGCGGCGTCCATGAAGAGCTCCGAAGGTAATCCGTTACCGAGACCCTGCTGAGGGCAGCACGCATTATCAGCGGAGGGCCACGGCTAAATTTTGATGTGGCTCGCACATCGCTCAGCTGCAGGAGATAAACCACGGTCGCGATGGTCCAAGGTTCGCTTACCGCTGAATGCCCCACTGGCGCCCAGTCGCACTGATCGAGAGGTTGACCGTGCAGAACTTTTTTTTCGACCGCCGTTCCCGCAAACGCAACCGCCGCAGCGAGAGTGACGTTCCGGTAGATCAGGACCGCCGGCAGACTGACCGGCGCAACACCGGGCGCTCCACGCTGGAGCATTATTACGCGGCTAACGGCCTTGAGGACGACGACCTCAAGGATCTGCAAACGATTGATTTAAGAGAAAAAGCGCTGGCCGCCCGAAAAGGTCAGCTCAAACCTGGGTCCTGACCTGCGCGGCCACCCGGCGCCCCCCGTCTGCAGCCAGGGCCGGTATACTGGCAGGCTTTTGCTGTTGCCGGATCTGACCGATGCGTATCGTGCTGGCCCCGATGGAGGGGGTAGTCGACCATTCCATGCGGGCGCGGCTGACCGGGCTGGGCGGTTTTGACCGCTGTGTCACCGAATTCATCCGCGTGACTGACCAGCTGCTGCCGCGCCGCGTTTTCTATCGGTTCTGCCCCGAGCTGCACCACGGTTCGCGCACCCCTGCCGGCGTGCCCGTCTACCTGCAGCTGCTGGGCGGCAAGCCGGAGTTCATGGCGCTCAACGCGCGCCGCGCCGCAGCCCTCGGTGCCGCCGGTATCGATATCAACTTTGGCTGTCCCGCTAAGCTGGTCAATCGCAACGACGGTGGCGCCATCCTGCTGCGCGAACCGGACCGCATCTGCCGCATCGTCGAAGCCGTGCGTCAGGCAGTCCCTGCCACAACCCCGGTCACTGCCAAGGTACGGCTCGGCTTCGAGGATCAGGCGCAGTTCGATGAGATTGCCGACGCTGCCGCCAGTGGCGGTGCCGATGAGCTAACCGTGCATGCCCGCACCCGGCGCGATGGCTATCGCCCGCCTGCCTACTGGGATCGCGTCGCCGCGGCCCGCGCCCGCCACTCCCTCCCGATCTTCATCAACGGCGATATCTGGTCGCCAGCCGACTGCCGGCGTGCGCGCGCAGAAAGCGGCTGCAGCGATGTCATGATCGGACGCGGCGCGCTGGCGCGGCCCGATCTCGCTGCGCAGCTCAAGGCGGACCTTGCAGGCAAGTCGCAGGCACCGCTTGCCTGGTCGCGCATTGCAGAGCTGCTGCTGGAACAGCTCGCTACCAGCGTCGCCACCCTGCCACTGCGCCATGCGCTCAACCCGGTCAAACAGTGGCTCAGCTATCTGGAGCGCGGCTATCCGGAAGCGGTTGCTCTGTTTCAGCGGGTCAAGCGGCTCACCGATCCGGTGGCCATGCGGGCCACGCTGCTCGCTGAAGCCGGACTCGACCCGGCGCGTCACAGCAACCACTGGCCGCTGCCCGTGGCGGTCGCCAGCTAGCGCCGGCGTGCAACGCGTCCGTCAGCGACTGCTACACTCCCGGCTGCCACGGAGAGATCTATGCCATCCAATCTGTTGACCAGCGCGCTTACCCGGATCGAGCGCGCCGGAAACCGCCTGCCCCACCCTACCCTGTTGTTCGTCTGGCTCTGCCTGCTGATGCTGGCCATCTCCTGGCTGGCCGCGCTCAGCGGCCTGAACGCCACCCTGCCAGACGGGACCAGTGTCACGGCACGCAGCCTGCTGAGTCAGGCCGGCCTGCACTGGATGCTGACCAGCACCGTGAGCAACTTTGTGCAGTTTGCGCCGGTCGGCACCGTGCTGGTGGCAATGCTCGGCATCGGCATTACGGAACACTCCGGTCTGCTGCGCTCGCTGCTGCGGCTGCTGGTGCTGTCGGCCCCCCGCAGTCTGCTCACCTTCATGGTGGTGATCACCGCCATGCTGTCGCATACCGCGGCCGATGCCGGTTACGTGGTGCTGATTCCGCTGGCCGGCATTCTCTTCGCCACCGCTGGCAGACCTCCGCTGGCCGGTATCTTTGCCGCCTTTGCCGGCGTATCGGGTGGCTACAGTGCCAACCTGGTGGTAGGTCCCATCGATGCGATCCTGGCGGGGCTGTCGACCGAAGCGGCGCATCTGGTAGCAGCCGACTATGTGGTCAATGCTGCCGGTAACTACTACTTCAGCCTCGTATCGGCGTTCGTGCTTAGCGTGGTGGCGACGCTGGTTTCGGAGAAACTGGTGGAGCCCCGCCTTGCCGCCAGTACCGAGGCGCCAGGCGATGAGCCCCTCACCGTAGCAGAGCGGCGCGGATTGCGAGCGGCTGGTATCTGGACGCTGCTGTTCCTGGCACTGCTGGTGGCGGGCAGCTGGGGCAGCGACAGCCTGCTGCGCAATCCGCAGCAACCGGCGCTGGTCGACTCGCCCCTGCTGAGCGGGGTGGTAACGGTTATCGCCTTTTATGCCGCTATTGCGGGGATCGTCTATGGTCGTTTCAGCGGCAGCTATCAGCGGCTGGACGATGCCGTCACCGGCATGGAAACACACATGGCGACGATGGCGTCCTATCTGGTGCTGATGTTCTTTGCCGCCCAGTTCGTCAGCTACTTTGGCTGGAGCCAGCTCGGCACTATCGTTGCAGTGCGCGGTGCGGAATTACTGGGCGCCCTGAACCCCGGCCTGACCGGACTGATGATCGGGCTGATGATTCTGACCGCGCTGATCAATCTGCTGATCGGCAGCGCCTCAGCGAAATGGGCCGTGCTGGCGCCCGTGTTTGTGCCGATGTTCTACCTGCTGGGCGTCTCGCCGGAAGCAACACAGATGGCGTTTCGGATCGGCGACAGCAGCACCAATATCATCACGCCGCTGATGCCCTATTTCGGGGTTGTCGTGGCCTTCGCCCAGCGCTATGACCGCCAGCTGGGCATCGGCACGCTGATCGCCAATATGCTGCCGTTTTCGATCGCCTTCCTGCTGAGCTGGTCGCTGCTCTTCGTGATCTGGATCGCGCTGGGCTGGCCGCTCGGCCCCGGCGCACCGGTGGGCTTGTAAACACCGGCCGCCTCGGCGAAGTGCGTCACCGGATCCCCGCCTTCGCGGCGATCACGACGCCTGCGGAGGTGCTGTAACGCGTGCGGGCGCGCTGCCGCTGAGGGGATGACGACATGGACGCAGGAGGAAAGGGAGTGCCGCGAGAATCAGCGGCGATCGCCCAGTCTGGCTTCCAGGTCATCGGCCGGTACGTGGCGCACGTCCATACCGCGTACCAGATAAATCACGTGTTCCGCGAGGTTACGGGCGTGGTCTCCGACCCGCTCCAGTGAGCGCAGGCCCCACATCACGTGCAGCACTGACGAAATACTGCGCGGGTCTTCCATCATATAGGTAACCAGCGTACGCAGCGCGGTGCCGTATTCGAGGTCGACCGATTTGTCCTCGCGTGCCACCTGCACCGCCTGCTCCACATCGAGCCGGGCAAACGCATCAAGCGCGTCGCGCACCATGGCGATCACGCGAGTGCCGATATGGCGCAGTTCAGCCACCGCGCGCGGCGGGTCACCTGCCTCCATCATACCCAGCGCGTGATCGGCAATTTTCTTTGCCTCATCGCCCATCCGCTCAAGATCATTCAGCGCCCGGCTGATCGCCAGCACCATGCGCAGGTCACTCGCGGCCGGCTGCCGGCGCGCCAGAATGAGGGCGCACTCCTTGTCGATCGCCACCTCCATGGTGTTGACCTTGGAATCGCCCTTGAGCACTTTTTCCGCCAGCCCGCTGTCGCCAGTGGTGGCGGCGGTGATGGCGTCGGCCACCTGACGCTCCACCAGACCGCCCATCTCCAGCATGCGGGTCTTGATATCGTCCAGCTCACTGTTGAACTGCTGGGAGATATGTTGGGTGTGCATATCCTTGTCGATCATGTGCACGTCTCCATCAGCCGTAGCGGCCGGTAATGTAGTCTTCGGTCTGCTTCTGGGCAGGGTTGGTGAACAGTTTGTCGGTACTGTCGAACTCGATCAGTTTGCCCATATACATGAAGGCGGTGTAGTCGGACACCCGGGCCGCCTGCTGCATGTTGTGGGTAACGATAACGATCGTGTATTTCGACTTCAGCTCGTGAATCAGCTCTTCGATCTTCAGCGTCGAGATCGGGTCCAGCGCTGAAGCAGGTTCGTCGAGCAGCACCACTTCCGGTTCCACCGCGATGGTGCGGGCAATGACCAGGCGTTGCTGCTGGCCGCCGGAAAGGCCCAGCGCGCTGTCGTGCAGGCGATCCTTTACTTCATCCCAGAGCGCGGCCTGCCGCAGCGAGCGTTCCACCACTTCGTCGAGCACGCGCTTCTTGTTGATGCCCTGAATGCGCAGGCCATACGCCACGTTTTCGAAGATGCTTTTGGGGAACGGGTTGGGTTTCTGGAACACCATGCCAACCTGCCGCCGGAGGGCGGCGACATCGACACGACGGTCGTAGATATTGCCGCCATGCAGCAGAATCTGCCCCTCGATGCGGCAGCCATCCACCAGATCGTTCATGCGGTTGAAGGAGCGCAGCAGCGTCGATTTACCGCAGCCGCTGGGACCGATGAAGGCGGTGACCCGCTGCCGGGGAATGGTCATGCTGACATCGAACAGCGCCTGCTTGGCCCCATAGAAAAGGCTCAGCTGGTCGACCTGCAGGCAGACATCTTCCTGCTCCAGATCGTGACGGGCGGCCGTGCGCGTCAGCTGCGAGATATCCATCGCATGTGTCTTGCTGGTATCGGTTGCCATAAAAATTCCTGTAGAAACTGAGCTGCTCCGCTCACCTGTCGCTGTACGTTGACTATCCGGCTTCCTGCATCACATATCCAGACCGCGATACTTCTCGCGCAGCCGGTTGCGCAGCGTGACGGCACTGATATTGAGCAGCGCCACCACCACAACCAGTACCAGAGCCGTGGCGTAGACCAGCGGCCGTGCCGCCTCCACGTTGGGGCTCTGAAAGCCAACGTCGAAGATATGGAAGCCGAGATGCATGAACTTGCGCTCCAGATGGATGAAGGGGAAGTTGCCATCCACCGGCAGCGTCGGCGCCAGCTTGACCACACCGACCAGCATCAGCGGCGCTACTTCACCGGCTGCACGCGCTACCGCCAGTATCAGCCCCGTCATCATGGCCGGGCTGGCCATCGGCAGCACCACGCGCCACAGCGTCTCGGCTTTGGTGGCGCCGAGCGCCAGGCTGCCTTCGCGCAGGCTGCGCGGGATGCGTGCCAGCCCTTCTTCGGTAGCGACGATGACCACCGGCAGCGTCAGCAGCGCCAGTGTCAGTGAGGCCCACATCAGGCCCGGCGTGCCAAATACCGGGGCTGGCGCCGCTTCCGGGAAGAACAGCTGATCGATGTTGCCGCCGACGATGTAGATGAAGAAGCCGAGACCGAACACCCCGTAAACAATCGACGGCACTCCCGCAAGATTGTTGACGGCGATGCGGATGATCCGGGTCAGCGGGCCCTGCTTCGCATATTCCCGCAGATAGACTGCAGCAATCACCCCCAGCGGGGTTACCAGCACCGACATGATCAGCACCATGATGACTGTGCCGAAGATGGCCGGAAAAATTCCGCCTTCGGTATTGGCTTCGCGCGGCTCATCGGTGAAGAACTCCCACAGCTTGGCAAAATAGAAGCCGAGCTTATCGAAGGTGCTCATGCTGTTGGGGTAATAAGCGCGCACCACTTTCGCCAGCGGGATCACGGCTTCACGGCCATCGACAGCCGCCACCGCAATCTGATCGCGATTAAGTGCCTGATACAGCTCGCTCAGTTGCGCCATCAGCGCTTCATACTGCTGATCAAGTGCGGCGCGCTCTTCCGCGATGGCGGCGCGAGCGTCCGTCATTGCGGCTGCGGTCATTTCATCCGCCCGCAGATCGAGCGCGCGACCACGCAGGCGGAGCTGCTCCATGGCGTAGTTGATGGAGCCGATTTCGCCACGCTCGATGTTGCGGATCTGCTCAAACAGATCGGTGGCGCGCTGCAGCCGCTGTGCGAGCTCCTGCTGCGCCAGCTGCGCATTGGCGGCGACATCGACGACAGACTCGCCCTGCTCCTGCACCGCCACCAGCCGCCCGTAGAAATTACCCCACTCGCGCCGCTCCAGGACCAGTACCTCGGCCGGCTTGCTGATATCAGTGAGATAGGTATCGAGGTACCAGCCGAAATCGACGCCACTCAGGTCGCGGTTACCGCGTTTGATGAGATCCCGTTTAAGGAATGCGGCGTCACCGTCGTAGGCAATACCGGAACCGCGAATCTGCTCGACCGGCACTTCCTCCGACTCGACCAGTTCGCCCATCACCGGCACTGCAGCCTGGCCCGGCAGCTGATAGGTGGCCTGCAGTACATCGTTCGGCCAGAAGTGGCTGAAGCCACGCACCGCCAGCAGAACGATCAGCGCAATGACAGCCAGCGCGCTGATCGTAACGGCCGCAGCATTCAGCCAGATGACCGGTTCGCCGCTTTTGATCCACTCGCGGACAGAGGGGCGGTTCTGCTGTGCAAGACTCATCACGGGCTCCTCAAATCACGCTGTAGCGGCGGCGCAGGCGCTGGCGCACCACCTCCGCAATGGTGTTGACGATAAAGGTGAAACCGAACAGCACGAAGGCGGCCAGGAACAGAACCCGGTAGTGGGTGCTGTCGACCTCAGTCTCGCCAATCTCGACGGCCAGGTTGGCCGCCAGGGTGCGCATCCCCTCGAAGATATTGGCTTCCATGACCGGTGTATTACCGGTGGCCATCAGGACGATCATGGTTTCGCCGACCGCGCGTCCCATGCCGATCATCAGCGCCGAGAAGATACCGGGGCTGGCCGTCGGCAGCACCACGCCCACCAGCGTCTGCCAGGGCGTTGCCCCGAGAGCCAGCGAGCCATAGCTGAGGTGTTTGGGTACCGAATAGATGGCGTCTTCGGCAATCGAGAAGATATTGGGCACCACGGCGAAGCCCATGGCGATGCCGACCACCAGCGCATTGCGCTGATCAAAGGTGATACCGAGATCGTTGGTGAGCCAGCTGCGCATATCGCCGGCAAAGAAGGTGCGCTCCAGCGGCCCGCTCAGCTCGATGGTGCCCCAGCTCACCAGAATCACCGCAGGAATCAGCAGCACGGGTTCCCAGCCGTCCGGCACCAGGCGGCGCAGGCCCAGCGGCAATTGCCGCCAGGCAAACGCCGCCAGCAGTACGCCCACCGGCATGAACAGCAGCAGCGCGAACATGCCCGGCAGGTGGCGCTCGACAAATGGCGCCAGCCACAGTCCGGCAAGGAAGCCGAGAATGACCGTAGGCAGCGCTTCCATCATCTCGATCAGCGGCTTGACCTTGCTGCGCAGCTGCGGCGCCATGAAATAGGCGGTAAAGATCGCGCCGCAGATTGCCAGCGGCGCGCCCAGCAGCATCGCGTAGAAGGCGGCCTTGAGCGTGCCGAAGGCGAGCGGCGTCAGACTGTACTTGGGTTCGAAAGACTCACTGGCGGAAGAGGACTGCCAGACATAAGCCGGCTCCCGGTAGTTCTCGTACCAGACCTTGTTCCACAGCGCCGACCAGGAGACCTCCGGGTGCGGATTGCTGACGGACCAGAGCTGCATCTCACGCGCTGCATTCTCGACCAGCAGGAAGTTGGCCCGCGGTGCAATGGCGAGCGCCACTGGCGCACCCTCCAGCGGCTGCCGCAGGAGTTCGCGCTCGGCCGTGGTGTGCAGCAGACGCAGCTGGCCAGAACCGTCGACCGCTATCAGCCCCTTGCGGCGATGCTCCGGAATGACGTGGCGCACGGCGCCGTTGCCGAGTGTCAGGCTGCGGATCTCCGTGAGCTCTGACTCGCCGCCGCGTCGCACCACCGACCACTGGGCGATACGGCCATTGCTGTCCGCCACCATCAGCGATACGCCACCGAGCAGGAACTTCACCTCGGTGACTTTACCGCTGCGCAGCAGCCGGCCACCATCCAGCAGGGTTTCGTTGCGCACATCGAGCACCCGGTAATCACCGCTGCGTGCGATCACATAGAGCAGCCGCTGGTCGGGAGAGATCAGCAGATAATCCGGCGCAATGTCGACCGCCGGTAACTGCAGCGGCTGCTCCTTGAGCTGGGTCTCCTGCGTCAGAAAATTGCGGGTCTTGCTCCACTGACGGGCCTCGAGCCGGCCATCGATCGCTGCGGCTACCATCAGGCCTTTGCTGGCATCACGTACCGCTACCGTCTGTATGGCACTGTCACCCAGCTCCAGCGGTGTGTCGCCGTAGGGGTAGACCAGCGCGGGAGCCATGCTGCGCACGCCCGCGGCGTCATAGCTGATTTCGTAATCGTGGCGTGCGAGCACCAGCTGGCCATTGCTGAGCCCCGCGGCGAACAGGCGGCTGGCGTCGGTATCGATGGCAAAACTGGTGATTTTCGTGCCAGCCGGCAGCGGCAGCTGTTCCTGTCGCAGGGGCGTGCCGTTCTGAACGCTGAAGAACGCTGCGCGACCACTCTCGTCGAGTCGCACGGCGATTTCCGCCTGCTCTTCGATCGCCAGCAGCAGCGGGGCCGCAGCGCCCTCGTCCGCCACCGCAGCGGCCGCCGGGTAGCGGGTCACCGGGTCCACCGACGCCCCCTGGAACATCGGCAGCACTTCGTAGAGCAGATAGAAGAAAATCAGCAGGATGGCGACCAGCACACTCATGCCACCGGCGCTCACCATCCAGCCTGCGGCCAGATCCTTGAAGCGTCGCAGCCGGGCGCGGCTGTCGATTTGCGGGAGGGGACTGGGGGCGTGCGCGCGTTCCATGGTCATCTCGGCAGGAATGGATCATTGGCGCGCATGTTATGACGCAAATGTGACAGCTCTGTTACAGGGCACTGCCGGGCGGCCTGTCGGGGCAAAGCTGGTTGCCGCGGACCAGAAACCGGCCTGCGGCCAGACGAAAAAGCCGCGGCTGGGCCGCGGCTTTTAAGCTCGGATTCAGATCCGGGGCTTCCCTGCCCTGCCAGCTGGCGTCCTTACAGCTCAAGCTCCTTGCGGACCCGCTCGGCAACCGAGGCCGGCAGTGGCACATAACCATCTTTCACGACGACTTCCTGGCCTTCCTTGCTCAGGATCAGCTTCACGAACTCACGCTCCAGCGGCGGCAGTGGCTTGTTCGGTGCTTTGTTGACATACACCCAGAGGAAGCGCGACAGCGGGTAGTCGCCGCTGATGGCGTTCTCTGCAGTTGCATCGATGTAGTTGCCATTGCTGACAGCCAGCGGCACGGTCTTCACGCTGGAAGTCTTGTAGCCCAGACCCGAGTAGCCAATACCGTTAATGGTGGTCGAAACGGCTTGTACGACCGAGGCCGAACCAGGCTGTTCGTTGACGTTGTTCTTGAAGTCGCCGTCACACAGCGCATTTTCCTTGAAATAGCCGTAGGTGCCCGACACCGAGTTGCGGCCGAACAGCTGCACATCACGGTTGGCCCACGCGCCCTCCAGACCCAGTTGGCCCCAGCGAGTTACCGAAGCGTCAGCGCCGCACCGCAGCGTCGAGGAGAAGATGGCGTCGACTTCAGCGATAGTCAGCCCTTTGATCGGGTTGTCCTTGTGGACGAAGACGGCGAGCGCGTCGATGGCGACCGGCACCGCGGTCGGCTTGTAGCCGTGACGCCGCTCGAATGCTTCGATCTCGTTGTCCTTCATCTCCCGGCTCATCGGGCCCATGCTGGAGGTGCCCTCGGTAAGGGCGGGCGGTGCGGTCGACGAACCGGCAGCCTGAACCTGAATGTTGACGTTCGGATACGAGCGCTTGAACTCTTCGCCCCACAGGGTCATCAGGTTGGCAAGAGTATCTGAGCCCACGCTGGACAGGTTGCCAGACACGCCGCTGGCTTTGCTGTAGCTGGGCAGGGCGGGATCCACTTCGGCAGCGCTGACAGCTGCTGCTGAGACCATGGCAGCGGCAGCAACGGTGCCACGCAGAATCGCTTTAAGGTTCATCCGTTTCTCCTGGTGTAGAGGTAAAGGTGACTTGGCGTCGATGGCAACTCTAGTGGAGAGTTATGACAGTTCGATGAACGGCTCCGCTGCCACCAGAATTCTCAGCTTTTATTCTCCGGCTAAGCGGAAAACCTCACGTATCCAGCATGTACGCGCTCCGGCTAGCGGCACAGCTTTGGATGCTGCAATACCCGTCGGGACGCTGGAAAAGGCAGAAGACAGGACGGGAAGACAGAACCGGAACCGGTTGCGACCGATATACAGGATGGTTACGGCTGAACGGAGGTGGGCGCGCTGCCGCTTCGGCTAGCGGGTAACCAGACGTTCGCGCGGAAAGACACAGGTAAAGCAACTGCCCTTTCCTGGCTCGGAGCTGATGTGCAGGCGCCCCTGATGGCGCAGCAGCGCATGCTTGACGATGGCGAGGCCAAGCCCGGTGCCCCCGGTATCCATGGAGCGGCTGTCATCGACCCGGTAGAAACGCTCCGTCAGCCGCGGAATATGCGCCGGTGCGATGCCGCAGCCATCGTCCTCGACCTGCAGGTAACCGGCGTCGAGGTCGGCATACCAGCGCAACATGATACGGCCACCGGGCTGGGTATACCGCGCGGCGTTAAAAACAAGATTGGCGCAGATACTGCGAATCTCATCCTCCTGCCCTACCAGCAACAGGCTGTCGTCGGCCTCGATGGTAATGGTGCGTTCACCGCTGGTTGCCGTGCGTGCGTCGTCCGCAAGCGCTTCCAGCAGGGGGCGCAGCGCCAGCGGCACCTGCTCCTCTTTTTGCGGCACAGTCTCAAGCCGGGACAGTAGCAGCAGATCGGAAATCAGTCCTTCCATCCGCCGTGACTGCTGCAGCATCTGATCCACAGCCCGGTGCAGACGCGGCGGCAGCTGATCGGGGTTGTCGGCAAAGGTTTCGAGATAGCCACTGATGACGGTCAGCGGCGTACGCAACTCATGCGAGACGTTGGCAACGAAATCCTTGCGCATCGCTTCCAGCTTATGAGTTTGCGTCACATCACGCACAAACAGCAGGCGGGAGCGTTTGCCGAAGAAAGTGAGCTGAATTTCCAGCCAGCGACTGGCCTGTGCCGGCGAGGCCATTTCAAGCGGCTTGCTGTAGTCCTCCGCCTCAAAATAGGCGACAAACTCGGGCGAGCGCAGCAGGTTGAGCAGCTGCTGGCCCATATCCTCCGGATACCGCAGTCCCAGCAGGCGCTCGGCGGCGCGGTTGCTCCACTCAATATTGGCCTCGGGATCGAGCATCACCGCGCCATAGGGCAGCGACGAGAACGACTCCCGCATATAGTCGACCAGCCGCCGCAGCCGTTCGCGTTCACTGCGGCCGCGTCGCTGCAGGCGGTAGAGCGCGTCGAACAGATCGCCCCAGAGACCGCGCGCTTCGGGCGGTTCGCTATCGACGTTCTGGGTAAGCCAGGTGTGCAGTGAACGCAGATTGGCGATGGCGCGCAGGCCAAACAGCGTGGCACCGATCGCAGCGCCCAGCGCCGGCCTGCCCAGCAGCCCGCCGGCCAGCAGCCCTGCCATGAGCAACGCGGCGAGCAGTGTCAGCTCGGTGCGCCAGCTGGGGTTCCGCATGGGTCAGACCAGCGCGCCCGTCGTGGAGAAGCGATAACCAGTCCCGCGTACCGTCTGAATCAGTGCGCCGTAGTCCGCTGTCTCGGTCTGCAGCGCCTTGCGCAGCCGCCGGATGTGAACATCCACGGTGCGCTCTTCGACGTAGACGTTGCCGCCCCAGACATGATCCAGCAGCTGGCTGCGCGAATAGGCCCGCTCCTGATGAGTCATGAAGAACTTCAGCAGACGAAACTCGGTGGGGCCGATGTCGACTGGCTGTTCCTCGATAAACACGCGGTGAGCCGCGGGATCGAGCCGCAGCCCGCCGACATCGATGGGCTGTTCGCCATCCTCAGGACCAGCGCGCCGCAGCACTGCCTTGATCCGGGCGAGCATTTCGCGCGGCGCAAACGGCTTGGTGATGTAGTCGTCGGAGCCGACCTCCAGCCCCTGGATCTTGTTGTCCTCTTCACCCTTCGCGGTCAGCATGATGACCGGTACATCGCGGGTCAGCTCATCGCGCTTGAGACGACGCAGCAGTTCGATACCGCTGGTACCGGGCAACATCCAGTCGAGCAGCACCAGATCGGGCCGCTGATCGATGATCGCCGCGTGCGCTTCCTGCGCTGTCGCTGCTTCCAGACAGTCGAGACCGCTCATCTCAAGCGCCACCCGGATCATCTCCCGGATGGGTGCTTCATCATCAACGATCAGAACAGTTTTTCCGTCCATTTCCTACCCTGGCGCCTCAGCGCACGGCTCATGCGTGTGTGCCCGCATTTAAAGACAAGAGTATGACAGTAATGTGACAGGGCGCGCCTCGCCGGACTTCCCGCAGCCACGGGACAAAACCGGAAACCCAGCAGAGGTCCAGCTCATTCGCTGCAGGCAAGCCCCTGCAGATCCAGCTAACTGCGAACCGCGCCGGGCGGGCGCTGTCCTTTCTGTGTCACGCCCTGCCACTCCGGTCCGCCACACGAGAGGTGCCCATCGTGAATAGCCTCCCGCTTTCGGTTCTGCGGCTGTGCGTTCCCGCGCTCGCGGCTGCGCTGCTGGGCTGCCAGACCGCTCGCGAACATAGCGAGGCCGCTGCGACACTCTGGCTGACGCTGCAGGGAACGGAGCTGCAGGCAGAACTGGTAGTGCCGGCACGGGCGGTGCTGGGGTTCGATCATCGCCCTGAGTCCGCCGAGGAACGCGCCCGGCTGCAGGAGGTAGTGCAGACACTGCGCGCAGGTGAGGAGCTGGTCGGCCCGGCGCCCGCCGCCCGGTGCGAGCAGCAGACCATGCGGGTGCAGTCGCCGCTGCTGGTGGTCTATGACAATCGCGACCGGCAGCGTCCCGCTGGCGCTGCACCACCATCACCGACCGCCGTGGCGCCGGACTTCAGGGCACTCTATGTTTTTGAGTGCTCGAATGTGGCGGCGCTGGACCGGCTGACGCCTGCGCTGCTGGACCATTTTCCGCAGCTGAGCGGGCTGAACGTCCTCTGGCAGCAGACGCCGCTGGGCACCATCACTACCAACATGGCAACGTTGTCATTACCATCGCGGTGACGATGCCGGCAGTGCCGGCCGTTCATCTCAAAGTATTCATAAGGAAGAATGCTGTATGACGATCAGGATAGGTATCAACGGGTTCGGTCGCATCGGACGCCTGGCGCTGCGCACTGGCTGGCACTGGCCGGACCTCAACTTCGTGCGGATCAATGATCCGGGCGGAGATCCATCCACCTTCGCTCACCTGCTGGAGTTCGATTCGGTACACGGCTGCTGGCCGGAAGAGGTGCTGGCGGAGGACGATGCGCTGTTTATCGAAGGGCAGCGGGTCGCGTTCACCGGACACCGCACGATTGCCGAGGGCGACTGGTCCGATTGCGATATCGTGCTGGAGTGCTCGGGCAAGATGCGCAAAAGCCAGCTGCTGCGCGGTTATCTGGAACAGGGCGTCAGGCGGGTGGTGGTCAGCGCGCCGGTCAAAGAGCCGGATGTGCTCAATGTAGTACTGGGCGTCAACTCCGACAACTATGACCCGGCCCGGCACCGCATCGTGACCGCCGCCTCCTGCACCACTAACTGTCTGGCCCCCCTTGTAAAAGTGCTCCATGAGGCGCTGGGCATCCGTCACGGCAGCATCACCACCATCCACTGCCCTACCAACGGGCAACCGGTGCTGGATGCGCCGCACAAGGATCTGCGACGCGCACGCAGTGCCCTCGGCAGTCTTATTCCCACCAGCACCGGCTCGGCCAGCGCCATCGGCGAAATCTTTCCCGACCTGAAGGGCCGGCTCGACGGTCACGCGGTGCGGGTTCCCGTCGCAAATGCATCACTGACCGACGCCGTGTTCGAGGTGGCGCGCACCACCAGTGTCGACGAGGTGAACAGCCTGCTGCGCGAGGCAGCTGAAGGTCCGCTCAAACACATCCTCGGCTATGAAGAGCGGCCACTGGTCTCGGTCGACTTCCGGACCGACCCGCGCTCAAGCATCGTCGATGCGCTGTCAACGCTGGTCACCAATGGCACTCAGGTCAAAATCTACGCGTGGTATGACAACGAGTGGGGTTATGCCAACCGGCTGGCCGAACTGGCGCGTCTCATCGGACAGACGGATCTCGGCGAGATGTAACCACCGGCTGTCTCCTGCGTCACTGCAAGGCCGGGTCTGCTGTGGCATGCTCTCCTGACGGCACAGCCGTTTTTGGACACAGCTTTGACGAGGCTTTGCATGACGCCGGCAAAACGCATTCTGATTGGTCTGGCCGCCCTCATCATCCTGCTGCTGGCAGCGGTGATAGTGGTGGTCGCAACTGTTGACCTCAACCGCTTCAAACCTGCCATTGCGCGCGCCGCCGAGCAGCAGCTGGGGCGTGAGCTGATCATCGATGGGGAAATCGGCTGGTCGCTGTGGCCGGCACTCGGCGTTGCACTCGAGGACGTCCACCTCAGCAACGCGGCCGGCTTCGGCGATGAACCGATGGTGGCAATCGATCGGCTGTCGCTCGGTGTAGCGCTGCTGCCGCTGCTCAGCGGCGAGCTGCGGGTTTCCGAGATCGTTCTGGAACGGCCAGCCATTGCACTTGCTGTGGCTGCCGATGGCCGCACCAACTGGGACGACATCGTGGAGCGGCTGGCACAGGACGAACCCGCCGCCCCTGCCGACGACACACCCACCAGCGGCGAAAAGCCGATGGCGCTGGCGATCGAAGGCGTGCGCATCAGCGACGGCACCGTCCAGTGGCACGACGCCACCACCGGGCAGCAGCTGCAGGTAGCGCCGTTCGATCTGCGCACCGGCGCTTTTGCTGCCGACAGCTGGATGCCGCTGGAGATAGCGCTGCAGGTGACCGGCACCGAGCCGGCCCTCGCGGCAACGGTTTCGTTCGACACCGAACTGCTGGTGAGTGGCGATTTCACCCGCTTCGAATGGCGCGACCTGGTGATGCAGCTCGACGCCAGTGGCGCCGAGCTGCCCTTTACCCGCCTGACCACCCGCCTCACCGGCGACGGCAGCTACTCGACCACCACCGAACACTTGCAGGTGCCGGTGCTGCAGCTCGAGGGCAAGGTGCAGCTTGCAGACGCCGCGGAGGCGGTCCCACTGCGGCTCACCACCGCCCTCGATCTGCAGCTGGCTGAGCAGCAGCTGCGCGTGAGCGACCTCAAGGCCGGCGTGGGGGGCATTGAGCTGGGGGCCCGGCTGGACGGCAGTCGCATCATCGACGCACCGGCCTTCCGGGGCACGCTGACGGTAGCACCATTCTCGCCGCGGGCGGAACTGCCAGCGCTGGGGGTGGAGCTGCCGCCGACCACCGACGCCAGCGCACTCACTCATCTCGGCTTCAGTGCCGAACTGGCAGCCACTGCAGACAGCGTGGCACTGTCTGCACTGCAGCTCGCGCTGGACCAGTCGCAGCTCACCGGGTCATTGCGAGCCGGTCTGGGTGACATCACTGACGTTGCCTTCGATCTGAAGATCGACGCCATCGATCTCGACCGCTATCTGCCGCCCGAGTCAGAGACCTCGGCTCCGGCCAGTGGCGGCGACCCGGCGCCGGCTCCAGCGGGGACGGAAGATCCGTGGAGCTGGATGGACGGGCTGGCGGCGAAAGGCACCGTCAGGGCGGAGCGCCTTACCGCCGCCGGGCTGTCACTGGCGCAGATCAACGCTGCCCTGACACTGCGCGACCGCGTGCTGACCGTCGATCCGCTCACCGCGCGCCTTTATGGCGGCGAGCAGCGGCTGACGCTCCGCTTCGATGCCAGCCAGCCGCTGCCGGCGACGCGGGTACAGGTGGCGCTCAGCAGCATCAGCATTGGTGATCTGCTGGGCGCCTGGATGACCTCCGCACCGCTGCGGGGCACGGCTGCGCTGCAGGCCGACCTGAGCCTGACCGGGCTGGAGCCAGAGCAGATCAGACGGAGCCTCAGCGGCAGCGGTGAATTCCGCATTCGCGACGGCGCGCTGCAGGGCATCAACGTCGCGCAGGAGCTGCGCAACGCCATGGCGCTGCTGCGTGGCCAGCCGCGTACCGACGCCGTGGCTGAAACCGACTTCACCGAGCTGGTGCTGCCATTCACCGCTGACCAGGGTCTGGTGCAATGGCCGGCGCTGGATGCCCAGTCTCCCCTGCTGCGGCTGGCCTCGAAAGGGCGCATCAATCTGGTAACGGATGAGCTGCGCGCCGATCTCGACGCCGCCGTCGTGAAAACGCTGGAGGGTCAGGGCGGCGAACCGCTCAGCGAGCTGGCCGGCTTCACCGTGCCGATCAAGCTGCGCGGCACGCTCAGCGACCCCGAGGTGAAGCTTGACGTCAAGGACCTGCTGGCCCAGACCCGCCTCGGCGAGAAGCGCGAGGAGCTGGAAGGCAAGGTCGACGAGCGCAAGGAGCAGCTGCGCGAGAAAGCGCGCGACGAGCTGCAGCGCGGTCTGGAGCGGCTGCTGCGCTGACAGCGCGGCGGGGCCGCTCTCCCAGGCGGCCTCGCCGGTCTATCTGACCGACCGTACCTGACCGTGCGGCCCAGACCAGGCGTCCGGAACGGGTGCCAGCCGCGTCAGTCTATCGATCAGATTCCGGTTGCTTAAAGGAGGTGAGGTGAGGCTGCAGCTCGCTCAACTGTCGGCCCTGTTATTCAGCATCCTGCTGATGGTGAGCGGCAATGCCTTCCTGATGACGCTGCTGGGCGTGCGGCTGAGTGGCAGTGGCACCACCACCAACATCATCGGCTGGGTACTGCTCTGTTATTTCATCGGCTTCGTGATCGGCACGCTCTACGCGGATCGCGTTATCCGCCGCGTCGGACATATCCGCGCCTTCGCGGTCTTCGCCGCCACCACCGCTGCCGCCGCCCTGCTTTACCCGTACCTTGACAAGCCCATCTGGTGGGCCGGCCTGCGAGTGATCAGCGGACTGTCGATGGCCGGCCTCCTGGTGGTGGTGGAGAGCTGGTTTTCGGCGCGTGCGACCAACAGCAACCGCGCCACGCTGTTTGCGATCTACCAGATTGCGTTTTACATCGCCTCCGCCGGTGGGCAGCTGCTGATCAATATCGGTGATCCGCTGACCTTCGCGCCGTTCACGCTCGCCGGCATTCTGCTGATCATCGCGCTGATCCCCCTGTCGCTGACGCGGGTGCAGGCGCCCTCCATCGAGCATGTCGAGCATCTGCCGCTGCGGCGCCTGCTGCATCTGGTGCCGCTGGGCATGATCACCTCGCTGGCCTCCGGCCTGGTCATCAATGCGTTCTATGCGCTGGGACCGGTCTATGCGACGCAGATCGCGCTGAGTCTGGGGGAGCTGTCGATCTTCATGGCCCTGGCGGTTATCGTCGCGATGTTGTTCGCCTGGCCGCTGGGCTGGATCAGTGACCGCGTCGAACGGCGGCATGCGCTGATGTGGGTGGCGCTTGGTGCTGCGCTCGCCAGCATCAGCACCGCACTGTTCGGCGAACAGGATTACCGGCTGCTGCTGCTCTGTACCGGTCTGTTCATGGGACTGACTGCCGCGCTCTATCCGCTGGCGGTCGCCATGGTCAACGACCGCATGGATTCGCGCGAAATCGTGGCGGCCAGCGCCGGCCTGCTCCTCAGCTATGGCATCGGCGCCTGTCTGGGACCGGCGCTGGGCTCCCTGATGATGACACTCTTTGGACCGAGCGGTCTGTTTCTCGGGAATGGCGTAATATTACTGGCTCTGGTGCCGCTCAGCCGCTACTGGATCACGCAGGTGAAGCCATTGCCGCTGGCGGAACAGGAGCACTTCGTTGCCGCCATGCCGGCCACCACCCCGGTGCTGGCCGGCATCGACCCGCGCAACGAAGCATTTGAAGAAGCGGCGCTGTCGGAACCAGAGGACGAGCGGCGCGCCGCGCCCACACCGGAAGAGAATCCTGTTGCAGGAGAGCAGTCATGAACCGATCACTTCGGACTTTGCTGTGCGCCGGCCTGACCGCGCTGCTGGTCGGCTGTGCCGGCACGCCCGAGGCCGCTGACATCGACGCCCTGCTGGCTGAGCGCGGCTATACCACGGGCGAGGAAGTACGTGACATCAAGCAGTACCGTATCAACGGCTGGCAGTCGCTCGACGATCGCCATGTGATCATCGAGACTGGCCCTGCCTCCCGCTACCTGCTGACGCTGATGACCCGCTGTGACAATCTCCGTACTGCGGAAACCATTGGCTTCAGCACCACGACCGGCAATCTGACGACCTTTGACAAACTGGTCGTCCGCGGCACCAGCGGCATCGTCCGCGACTGCCCCATCACCACCATTCAGGAGCTGCACCGCACCGAAAAGTGACGGTGCCAGCGAGTTCGCATTGCGGACCGCACCAGCGGTCCGACTTGCTTACCCCGCGCTTTGAGCTATATCTGATCAGACAGATCTGCAGTATCGACTCGTCCTTGCACGGTCACAGACGCCTGCGGCCTCCTCCCCGGCGGCCAGGGCCACCGCGCAGTGACAGTGCCTAAAAATGCATCATCGCAGCAACGGGACCGGCATGCAGCCACACTCCAGGCTGCCCAGGTGGCAGCCCCGATCATGGATCGATACCCTCTCTCGCCACCTGCGGCGGGCCGTCACGCGTCTGCGGGTCAGCCCCTATGCGGAAGAGCGGGCGCTGCTGCGAACCCTCTATGACACCCTGCCGATGGCCGCCTGGATCATTGACGAAGAGGGTCGCTACCTCACCTGCAATGCCGAGCTGTGCCGCTGGATGAAACTGCCGAAAGAGCGGCTGGAAGGACGGCTGGTCCGCGAGGCGCTGACTGAATCCGGGCAGCTGACGCCGGCAACGATTGACGCCCTCTGTGCCGACAACGAACGGGCATTGCGCAGGGGCCGGCCCACCGCCGGCGAGGTGGAGCTGGAGTTACGCAATGGCCGCCGGCTCAGCCTGGAGTTTCGTGCCGTGCCCATTCAGCTGGACGGCCGCACCGGGCTGCTGGCACTTGCCAGCGACAATTCGCACGCACGTCTCGCAGAACAGCAGCGCAAAGCGCATGAGGCCCATCTGCGCCTGACGTCCGACGTGTTCCGCTATGCGCAGGTGGGCATTGTCATCATCGACGAGCAGCGCTTCATCCTGCATGTCAACCCGATGTTCGAGCGGCTCTCCGGCTTTACCAGTGCGGAGCTGCTGGGTCGCGACCTCCTGACGCTCGGTCTCGCCGATGACCTCGATCCCGCTACCATCATGCCGTCGCTGCTGGCAGGTCAGGCGTGGCGGCATGAACTGACGATTTGCTCGCGTGATGGCAGTGCGGTCGACCTGCAGGTGACAGTCTCCGGGGTGCGCAATGAGGACGGCTGGATCACCCGCTATGTCCTGCTGCTGACCGACATCACCGATCTCAAACTGCACCAGCAACGACTGGAACGGATGGCGCACTACGATCCGCTGACCGGTCTCGCCAACCGTGCGCTGTTTGCTGACCGGCTGCAGCAGGCCATGGCCGCCAGTCAGCGCACTAACCAGCTGCTGGCGGTCTGTTATCTCGACCTCGACGGCTTCAAGCCTGTTAACGACCGTTACGGCCATCCTGCCGGTGATGAACTGCTGGTGCAGGTAGCGAAACGGCTCCGGGCGCAACTGCGGGAAGCCGACACCGTGGCGCGGCTGGGCGGCGATGAGTTCGCGCTGCTGCTCACCGAACTGGGCGATGTGCAGAGCGGCAAGCAGGCACTCGACCGGTTGCTGACGGCACTCAAAACACCGTTTGAACTGCGCCACGGCCGCACGGTGTCGATCTCCGCGAGCATCGGCGTCACGCTCTTTCCCAACGACAGCGCCGATGCCGAAAACCTGCTGCGCCATGCCGATCAGGCGATGTATCTGGCCAAACAGGGGGGCCGCAACCGTTACCTCCTGTTCGATCCGGAGCTCGACCGCCAGGCTCAGGCCCTGCAGCTATTGCGGGTGCGGCTGGAAGATGCGCTGCAGCATGGCGAGCTCGAACTGCACTATCAGCCCAAGGTGGACCTGCCATCGGGCCGGGTGGTCGGTGCCGAGGCACTGCTGCGCTGGAATGATCCCGCTCACGGTCTCATTCCGCCGGGCGAGTTTCTGCCCGCGCTCGATGGCGGCCCCCTCACCCAGCCACTGGGCGATTGGGTGATTCGAACGGCATTGCTGCAGATCATCGAGTGGCGGGCCGCCGGGTTGCAGCTGCCCGTCAGTGTCAACATTTCCGCCAACCACCTGCAGCAGCCGGACTTCGCCCCGCGGCTCGCGGCACTGCTGGCGGAGCTGCAAGTATCGGCCCATCTGCTGGAGCTGGAGGTGCTGGAATCCACCGCACTCGACGATATAGATGCCGTATGTCAGATCATGCACGAGGTCCGGCAGCTGGGCGTGAGCTTCGCCCTTGACGATTTCGGCACCGGCTACTCGTCGCTGGCCTACCTGCAGCGGCTGCCGATCCAGACCCTCAAGATCGACCAGCGCTTCGTCCGCGAAATGCTGGACGAAACCGCCAGCCTTGCCATCGTCGAAGGAATCATGGGGCTGGCCCGGCCCTTTGGACTGCGCGTGATTGCCGAGGGCGTTGAAACCGAAGCGCAGGGGCTGCAGCTGCTGCGCTCGGGCTGCACGCTGGCGCAGGGTTTTGGTATCGCCCGCCCGATGCCGCCCGCCCGTCTCATCGAGTGGGCGCAGCACTATCAGCCCCCGGCCAGCTGGCTGCTGAGCCGGCAGGCGCCCGCGCTGCTGCCGGCGCCCATCGAGGCATGACAGCTCGCCACACACGCCGCGGGCTACAGCTCAGCCGGCCATGTTCCCGCGCAACAATTCTCGCCCCTGTGCTCGCCCGCCCGGTAATCAGCCCAGACAGCAGCGCGATTATTTCTCAGTGACTGAGCACATCGTCGAAGCGCCTGGCCCGATCTTCATGCGGAAGCCGTTCCAGGGCCCCGCGCACTGCGGCTTCGATGCGGTCCCGGTCGGCGTGGTAGGCGGCCAGCAACGCATCGCGATCGCGGGCCGCCAGTGCGTCGACCAGCGCGCGCTCGGCGGCGGTCGATTTGTCGGTAGGCAATAATGCGCGGTAGCGGTCGGTGAGCGTCCAGAGGCGCAGTGCTTCGCGCAACAGCGTCCGCTTTGGGGAGAGCTCGAGGATGGCGCGCCGCAACGCGGTCAGCGCCTCGAACCAGGCGGCGCGCTCCGACGGTTCGCAGGGCTGGCAGACGTGCTCCACCTGCTGGCGCAACGCAGCCAGCTCCGCGGCGTCCGGCCAGCGCGCGGTGCGCAGCAGTTCGGACTCAACCCAGCGCCGCAGCTGGTACAGCTCTTCGGCCTCGCCGCGTGACAGCGGCGCCACAAAATAGCCGCGGTTGTGATCGTGGCGCACCAGTCCTTCCGCAGCCAGCTGCTTCAGAGCCTCGCGCACCGGCACCTTGCTCATGCCGAACCGTCTGGCCAGCTCCGTCTGGCCCAGATGTTCGTGCGGGAACAGCACACCCTGCAGAATCAGCAGCCGCAACCGCTCGGCAGTGGTCGCAGCCATCGAACGGAGTGGTTTTTCCGCTCTCAGGCCCACTGCCTGTTTTTCTGCCTGCTCAGTCATATCTCATGTCTCCCGCCATTGCCCGCAGCCATCAGGAAAAGCTTTCCACGACAGGCGCCGTGCGCCGCCGCAGCAACGGTGAGATGAGCGCCACCACCAGCAGCGGCGGCAGGGCATACAGCAGATAGATCAGCGCGCGCTCCAGCCCAAAGTTGAGCGCAAAGCCGGCCAGTAGCGGACCCAGCGTCGCGCCCAGCCGCCCGACACCGATCGCCAGTCCAATGCCCGAAGCACGCACCTTCGGCTCGAACACCAGTGGTGCGATCGAGTAGAGGCTGGTCATGGCACCCGACATGAACAGTCCGGTAGCCAGTGCCAGCGCATAGAGCTGAGTCGCCTGCGGGCCAATGATGGAGAACGCCGCGATCAGGACGCCGAAACAGAGGAAATAGCATTTGGCCGTGACATTGAGCCCAAACCGGTCGGCCATGAACCCAAAGCTCAGGCTGCCAGCCAGACTGCCTGCGCTCAGCA
>JAJUJZ010000049.1 GCA_029265075.1 Gammaproteobacteria bacterium
ATGCTGGCCACGCCAAAGTCGGGCTCGGATGTAAAGGGATTGCGGATGTAATAGGGCCCTTCATGGCTGTCACCGTCGACAATCACGATGGCCAGTAGGAATTTCTCCGCCTGATTCAGCGCATAGATGATCTCGTTGCGGCTGACGGTAATGGTACTCTGGCCCTTGGCGCGGCCCTTGACTTCGATATGGCGGTCAGGCGGTATGGAGCCATCAGGGTTCGCCGGCGGTCTTGCCGTGACGTCCCAGCCGCATTTTTCGGCGGAGACGTCCTTCACTTCATGGCCAAAGCTGCGTTCGATCTCCATCACTGCTTGCATGGCGATGTTTTCTATACGGGAGCGTGCTTCGGCATCGGCGCAGAAGGTGGTTTCGCCCTTGCGCTGGGCGAGCAGGCCCTGGGGAATCACCAAGGCACCGCCGATCACTACCGGCGTACTGGAGACCACGTTTTTCATGGCTTCCAGTTCGCGCTTGCGCTGTGCCAAACGCTCGGTGAGTTCGTCCACCCGGCGACGGGCCATTTCCGGCTGCATGCGGGGCTGTTTGCCGGCGGCGACGTCGTCGCTGAGCTTGATGTAGCGGTCGGACCAGTAGTTGATTTCCTTCACCAGGCGCTCATTGACCGCCGCCAGCACCTTGTCGGCCTGACGCTCGCGCCGGGTTTTGACCTCTTGGTAGTGTTCCGGCACCAGGTGCTGCGAGGCGTGGTTCAGCGCCAGACCTTCCAGGTTGGCGTTGATCCAGGGGGCGTCGAGGATGTCCTGAACCAGCTTCCGGTCGTAGTCGTCGATGGGTTGCAGGTCCAGGTGAGGCGCCCAACCGGCGTGGTAGGCATTGCCCTGGCTGTCGATCTCGACGAATTGCAGGCGGCGCGAGGCGATGTGCGGCTTGTCGCTCTCTTTTTCAGAAATGCCTTCGCGGACGCTGTGGTCAATCATGAACAGAACCTTGGGTTCCAGCCCGTCGTCATTCGGATCCACCAGTACGGCGCCCTGCTTGAGTTTGCCGCGGTGGGCCGAAAGGATCAGATCGGTAGTGGCGTGCATCAGCGGATGGCCGGGATGGATGAGGTCAGCCATGGGTTTGCCATGCACCCGGACCAACTGCTTTTCGAAGCAGATGCGCTCGTACTTTTTCAGTACCGGGGTGCGGGACTCGCCAATGACCCGGTCCCGCTCGCGGATGGCGGCGGGCACGTGGCGCACCTCATAGCGGCCGGCTTCGCGGGGACGCATTTCGCCATTGAGGTTCTGGAAGGCCTCGGTGAAAAAGGCGCGGATGAAGTAGGGCTGCAGCTTGCGCGCCTCGGCCTTTTCCATCTCCTCCTTGACCGCGTAGAGGTCTTCCAGGCTCATGTGCTGTTCGACCAGGGCATTGCGACGCAGGATCTCCCGCAGGTGCTCGGTGTCCAGCGCACCCTCGATTACCTGGTTAAGTTTGTCTTTGACTTCTGGGGACTCGCCATAGCGGATAGCCTCGATCAACAAATCCTTGAGAGACTTGTTCTCAAAGGCCTCGCCCAGGATGTCGAACACCTTGCCGCCCAGGGCCTGCTTTTCCACTTCCAGCTTGTCGAAGAGTTTCTGGAAGACTTCGCCCTCCCGGGTTTCCCTGGCCACCAGGTTCCACAGATGGCAGACCTCGGTCTGGCCGATACGATGGATACGGCCAAAGCGCTGTTCCAGCCGGTTGGGGTTCCAGGGCAGGTCGTAGTTGACCATCAGGTTGGCGTTTTGCAGGTTGACGCCTTCGCCGGCGGCGTCGGTGGCGACCAGCACCAGTACATCCGGATTGTTGCGGAACTCTTCCTGGGCCTTGCGGCGGTCGTCGCGGCTGGTGCCACCATGGATGGTGATGACCGCCTCCGGCTTGCCCAGCATGCCGCCGATGCGCCCCACCAGGTAGTTAAGGGTGTCCTTGTGCTCGGTGAAGATGATCAGTTTGCGCCGAGTGCCGCTGTTGGTGTACATCTCCGGGCGGTCTTGCAGCAGGTGGGAGAGTTCCTCCCACTTTTTGTCGTTGCCGGACTGGACTACGCCCAGGGCCTGCTGCTCCAGGTCCTTCAGGATCAGGATTTCCGCCTCCAGTTCGGGAATGGTCTCGGCGGCGGTGGCCTGGTCGACCACCTGGTCGGCGTAGAGTTCGTACTCCTCGGCACTCAGTTCTTCGTCGAGCTCGTCGATGTTGTCGGGCAGGTCGATCTTCTTTTTGACGGCGTATTCGCCCAGAGTTTCGGCGATGCCGTTTTGGACGCTGTGTCCACGGGCCACCAGTTTCATCTCTTCCAGGCGTGATTCGAGTCGTTTGCGGCGACGCTTGAGTGACTGATAGATGGCTTCTGGGCTGGAGGCCAGGCGACGCTGCAGCTGGGTGAGGGCGAAACCGACGGTGCCTCGGCGTTTGCCGTCAAGGTTGTCGGCCCGGTTCATCTCGTTGCGGACATAATCGGTGACGGCCGCATAGAGCGCCGCTTCGGCATCGGAGAGCTCGTAGTTGGCGGTGTAGGCTAAGCGCTCAGGGAACAGGCGAGTGCCATCGAACTTGAGCAGCTCTTCCTTGATCATGCGGCGCATCATGTCGGAGACGTCCACCTTGTGGGCGCCCTCGCGGAACTTGCCGTAGAAACGGTCGCCGTCCAGCAGGGAGAGCCAGATCTGGAAGTCTTCCTCCTTGCCGTTGTGGGGCGTGGCGGTCATCAACAGGAAGTGGCGGGTGATGGAGCCGAGCAATTCCCCGAGCTGGAAGCGCTTGGTCTTGTTGACCTTGTTGCCGAAGTAGTTGGCGGAGAGCTTGTGGGCCTCATCGACGATGATCAGGTCCCACTCGGTGTTCTTAAGCTTCTCCTGGTACTCCTCGTTGCGCGACAGTTGATCGAGCCGGCAGATCAGCTGGTTTTGTTCGTCGAAGTAGTTGCCGGAGGCGCACTGTTCCTGTTTCTCTCGGCTGAAGATCTCGAATTGGACGCCGAATTTCTCCAGCAGTTCGTCCTGCCATTGCTCGGTAAGCCCTCCGGGCGAAACGATGAGGATGCGCTTGGCATCGGCGCGCATCAGCAGCTCGCGGATCAGCAGGCCGGCCATGATGGTCTTGCCGGCACCCGGGTCGTCCGCCAGCACAAAGCGCAGCGGCTGCCGGGGCAGCATGGATTCGTAGACGGCGGAGATCTGGTGCGGCAGCGGCTCCACATTGGAGGTGTGGACCGCCATCATGGGATCGAAAAGGGCGGCCTGAGAAATCCGGTAGGCTTCCAATCCCAGTTTGAACTCTGCACCGGGCGCATCGAAGGCCCAGGGGCGGCCTGCCTGTGCCAGCTCAAGGCGAGATTCGTCCGAACGGAAGAGCATTTGCTCGGCCAAGCGGCCCTGGCTGTCCTTGTAGTAGACGGTGAGCGCGCTGTCGCCAACGGGCTCCACCTGGACGATGCGTACCACCTCATCGCCTTGTATGCCGCGGACTTGAGCGTCTTTTTTGATGTCTTCGAGCTTTAGCATATGGCCCCCCCCCTAATCAGCCTCCATGCCCTGGGATGCCTGCGCATCCTGAGTGCCCTCGGCATAGCCCGGTGCGATGAACAGATTTTCAACGCCATAGAGCGTTTGCCGGTTTTTGAGCCACAAATGGTACTCGGCGCCCGTCAGCGCGTGATTCTCCGAGCAGTCGACGTTCCAGCGCCGCAATACATAACCCGCCACTGCCGCACGCACGTTTACCTTCAGCATGCCGTTCTGCATGCCGTATTCGTATTCGATGGTTTCCGGGTATTCCAGGCGCGGGTGCGGCACCAGGTGCATCTCAACGATGCGGTTCCACTGAATGTCCGCTTCTTTGGTCTCGTTGGTCGGGATCGTGGATTCGCTCAGCAGCTTGGGCTTGGCGATGCGGTTGATGACAAAGTCAGTGAAGCGTTCGCGCTTGCGGTCATAGGCGCGCACATGCCAGCGTAAGCCGTTATCCACCAGGGCAAAGGGCACTATTTCACGGGAGGTCAGACCGCTGGACAGGGAGCGGTATTGGATCTGCAACGCTCGCTTCTGATAGATGGCTTGGCTGACCTTGGCCAGAGTGTCTATCTGGGGGGCGTTGAGCTGAGTCGGTGTCTCGGCGTTGATCAGTGGCCGGTGCGTGCCCACGTAGTCGTCGCCGAGTCCGTAGCACAGTGCGGCGAGTGCCTGGCTTTGCGAATAGTCGAATATCGGCTTGAAGTGATCGGACTGGATGTAGGTCTTGGCCTTGGTGTCGTATTCCAGGTTCTTGGGCGCCAGCTCCTTATAGAGGGATAGGTCCCGGGTAGCCGCCGCGGCCTTGATGCCGAAGCGGGTGACCAGGTCAGCACGGTTTACGGCGCCCAGAAATCGCAGCTTGAAGTCGATGTGGAACAATCGCTCTTGCTGCGCCTGGCTGATGTCATCTAGTAGGGCTGCCCCCATCTGCTCACCTGTCAAACCCGTGGCCTTATGTTGTGCTTAAAATTAGCACGATCATAGTGCTGATGCTGCATGGGTGTCAGTACTGGTTGTTGACATCATCAAAATGATGATGACTAAATCGGCAAGGTATCAACAACCAACGAGGCATCACCATGGCAAATGGAGCGACACATCAACTGGCGGGCGCCGTGGCTGGCATTGCGGCCTGCGCGACCGACAACCCTGACCGGGCGACCGGCGTCCATCACCCGCTGGCGGCCGGTGCAATCGGGGCGGCGCTAGGCAAACTGCCGGACCTGATCGAACCGGCGGTCCATCCCCATCATCGGCAATTCTTTCACAGCGTGGTGGTGGCGGCCGGCCTGGTGGCGGGGATGCGCAAGCTGTACCAGTGGGCGCCGGACGATGGTTTGAAAAACTCGTGCGTGGTTTCCTTCTGGTGGGCGGTGCCGCCTGCCTGAGTCACCTGGCCCTGGATGCCCTGACCAGCCGCTCGCTGCCTCTGGTTGGGAAGATTTGAAGCGCGCTGTTTCCTTCGCCCAACCAGTTTTCCAATCAAACCTGTCGTCAAGTCCGATAATAAGGCATTGATTATAAAGGGCGTAGAATTCTCCGGTCACGGACTTCGCCCATTTCGGCGGGTGAGGGTGCCAGAGAATATCTGGCCGGAGAGAGCGGATTCCGGCGCGAGGCGGGCTGGTTGGCCGTTCTGGGAAGTCCGAGAGAGTTCGCCGGAGCCCGCGCGGGTACGCAGGTCCAGGCAATAAAAAAGGCCAACCGAGAACGGTTGGCCTTCGTGTATTGGTGGAGGCGGCGGGAGTTGAACCCGCGTCCGCTAGTCCTCTGCCTTTGGCTCTACATGTTTAGTCCCCGTCTATTGTTTTAACCCTCATCTACCCGGCGGGCAGGGCGAAGAGAGCGATCCCGTAGATTTTCGATGCGGGGTTCCGGGCAGACCACGCACTTAACCAGATGAGATGACAGTTGGTTTCGCTATCTGGTGTCGGTCACCAACTGCTGGGGCCCTTAGGCCGCCAGAGCGTAGCTATCGTCGTTTGCGACTATTTGTTTGCAGCTTTGGATTTACGTGATTGGCTGCCATCACGACATGCACCGCAGGTTTCGTAACCAACGTCGAATCCAAATCGCCCCCGAAGGAGGTCTGGACGCGCCGACTGGCGCTGGCGTCCGTCCGTTAGAGGTGGCGGCGGTGGACGCCGTTTAACATCCGCCATCTCTTGTTGTTGCGCAGTCTAGCAGCTGTTGCGACGCTCTCCAAATCGGTGTTAATGCCTATTCGGGCTGGGGATGCGGCGCGTTGCGCTCACTCCGCATCCCCGTGCTCCCTGCCTGAGAGAGCTAACATGGCATCATCCGATGCCATGACTGAATATGGCCCCGATGGCGGGCGATTTCAAGCGCGGCTGTGAGCGGTTTTGCTGCTGATGCGGGGTCAGGCTTTGACGGCCTCGCGGACGACCCGCTGCTTTTCACGGTTCCAGTCGCGCTCTTTCTCGGTTTCGCGCTTGTCGTGGAGTTTTTTGCCTCGGGCCAGCGCGATTTCGGCTTTGACCAGATGGCCTTTCCAGTAGAGCGCGGTGCAAATGCAGGTATACCCTTTCTGCTGGGTGGCGCCGATCAGGTGGTCGATCTGGCGCCGGCTGAGCAGCAGCTTGCGCGTGCGGGTCGGGTCGGCGACGTAGTGGGTCGACACCGTGTCCAGGGGGGTGATGAGGGCGCCAATGAGCCACGCCTCGCCATTCTTCAGCAGTACGTAGCTGTCGGTGATCTGCGCTTTGCCGGCACGCAGGCTCTTGACCTCCCAGCCTTGCAGGGCGATGCCGGCCTCGATTTTCTCGTCGAGGTGATACTCGTACCGCGCCTTCTTATTGAGGGCGATGGTATTGTTGTGCTTCTGCTTGCTCATGCTGAAATGGTCTGACCGATGGAGCGCGAATGGCCGGCCATTATAGGTCCGGGTCGGTGGCTTGAACACGGCCGCAGCTGACAGAGTCCTTTTTTTGACAACGACTTGGGAGAGCCCATCGGCAGATGGCCCTTAACCGACAGACAGTGCATGGCGGCTGGACGAGCCGCTGGACCTTTGTAGCAGCAGTTACCAGTTCCACGATCGGGCTGGGTACCCTGTGGAAGTTTGCCTACCTGGCGGGCGCCAATGGTGGTGCCGGGTTCGTGCTGATCTATCTCGCCAGCATGGTACTGGTGGCGGCGCCGGTGCTGCTGGCGGAACTGCTGCTGGGATCGCGCGGTCGCGGCGACCCCATCCATACCATGCAGCTGGTGACGCTCGAATCGGCCGCCGGGCGTGGCTGGCGGGCGATCGGCTGGCTGGGTTGTCTGGCTGCCATCATCATTCTTTCCTATTTCAGTGTGGTCGGCGGCTGGCTGCTGGCGTATCTGCCGCCACTGGCGCGCGGTTCGTTTGAAGCGTTGTCGGCCCGCGAAGTCGGCGGGCAGTTCGGCGCCCTGCTGGGCGATTTCTGGAAACAGGCGACTCTGCACGGCGTATTCATGGCAGCCACCTGGCTGGTGGTGGCGCTGGGCGTGCGGCGCGGCCTGGGAACGCTGGCGCGCTGGCTGCTGCCAGCGCTGCTGATCCTGCTGGTGGTGGTGGTTTTTTTCAGCGTGCGCCTCGGCGACGCGGCCAGTGCCGCCGAGTTCATGTTCGCCTCCCGGCTGGTGGATCTCCGGGCTGATGGTGCACTGGCAGCACTGGGGCAGGCGTTCTTTTCGCTGAGTATCGGCATGGGCGCCATGATGGCCTACGGTGCATACGCACCGGACCGGCGCTCGTTGCCGCGGATGGTGCTCGCGGTGGTCGTCATTGAGATGGTGGTGGCGCTGCTGGCTGGCTTTGCGATTTTTCCGCTGGTGTTTGATCAGCATCTGCAGCCCAGTTATGGCCCTGGCCTGATGTTTGTGACGCTGCCGCTGGTGTTCGGGCAGATGCCGCAGGGGGCTTTGATTGGCTCACTGTTTTTTGCGCTGGTCGCGCTGGCTGCGCTCGGGTCAACGGTGGCTCTGCTGGAGCCGGTCACCGCCTGGCTGGTGCAGCGCCGGAAGTGGCGTCGGCCACTGGCGGCGCTGGTGCCGGCGGTAATCGCCTGGCTGGGCGGACTGGTGAGTATTCTCTCGTTTGGCCGCTGGGCGGATGTACGTCCCGGCGGACGCAGTCTGTTTGCCTGGATCGACTTGTTTACCGCCGACCTGCTGCTGCCGCTTGGCGCGGTGCTGATCGCGCTCTTTGTCGGTTTCCGCATGCGTGGCGAAGGCATCAGAGACGAGCTTTATACCGAGTCGCACGGGTTTTATGTGATTTGGCGCAGCGTCCTGCGTTATATTGCAGCGCCCGCGATGATCGTCATTCTGATTGCGGGCTGTTACCAGCTCTGGCAGTCACTTGGCTGATTGCGGGGGTCCAAGGAGTAATGCATGACGTTAATCTCGCGCAGCGCGCTGGTCCGCCACTCCGCGGATGCGATGTACGCGCTGGTCAACGATGTTGAATCCTATCCTGACTATCTGCCAGGTTGCGTCGGGGCCGAAGTGCTCCGCCGCGAAGAAGGGCTGATGGAGGCGCGACTCGACCTGGCCAAGGCCGGCATGCGCTACAGCTTCACTACCCGCAACCGGCTGATGCCACCACATCGCGTGGAGCTTACGCTGGTGGAGGGACCGTTCAAACGGTTTCAGGGCTGCTGGCAGTTCCAGCCGCTGGCTGAGCGAGCCTGCAAGGTAAGTCTCGATCTCGAGTTCGAAATGGCGGGGGGGCGGCTGCTGGGCCTGGCAGCCAAGCCGATTTTTCACGGTATCGCAAACGAAATGGTAGACGCGCTGGTGCGTCGGGCAAATCATGTCTACGGCAACTGAACAGATTACCGTCGAGGTAGCCTACGCGCTGCCGGATCGGCATTTTCTGCGCGCGATCAGGGTGCCTGCGGGCACGACGCTGCAAGAGGCGGTAGTGCAATCCGGCGTTGCACAGCAGTTTCCCGAGCTGGATCTCAACGATCTCAGGCTGGGCGTGTTCGGGAAGGTTGCGAAGCGCGATCAGGTGGTCAGCGATGGGGACCGGATCGAGATCTACCGGCCACTGCTTGCTGATCCGAAGGAAGTGCGGCGCGCACGGGCGGCGCGCCAGGGCTGAGGTCAGCGGATCTGGGTGGCAGGCGGCTCGCCGCCGGGCCGGTAATCGCCGGCCAGGCGCACCAGCCGGTCGTTCTCGAAGAAGACGCTGAGCCGGTGGCGGGTGCGTTCGTCGGTGCGGCCATCGCGCCGGGTGTAAACGTAATCCCAGCGGTCTTCATGGAAGGTGTCCCGCAGCAGCGCGCTACCCATGACATACTCCACCTGGCTTTTGCTCATGCCAGGCTTCAGCTGGTCGACCATCTCCTGGGTAAGAATGTTTCCTTGTTCGACATCGATCCGATAGACGAACGGAAACTCGAGCGTGCTGCAGCCGGCAAGCACCAGCGCAAGCGTCGGTGCAACAAAGAATTTCAGCATTTTTTGTGAATTTCCAGAAGTAACCGCGACGTGGGATAATAGCGCACGTCATCGGTCAACGCGAAGGGGGGCGAGGCACATTATGTCCGCAGAAAATCACGAGTTGCGCAAAGCGGGGCTCAAGGTCACCTTGCCGCGCGTGAAGATTTTGCAGTTACTGGAACAGGCCGAGGCAGAAAACCAGCACCTGAGCGCGGAAGATGTGTATCGCATGCTTATGGAGCAGGGCGAGGATGTCGGACTCGCCACGGTTTATCGGGTGCTGACGCAGTTCGAGAGCGCCGGTCTGGTGGCGCGACACAACTTCGAATCGGGTCACTCCGTGTTCGAGCTTGCGACCAACGAGCACCATGACCACATAGTTTGTCTGGATACCGGTGAGGTTGTCGAGTTCTACGATGAACTGATCGAGCGGCGTCAGCGCGAGATTGTCGAGGAGCACGGCTTCGATCTGGTCGACCACAGCCTGGTGCTTTACGTCCGCCGCAAGGGGGCGGCAGCAACGCCGAAGGCCTGATCCTGAAAAGTCGCGGTTAACCGATTCAAGCGTTATTGAGTCAGAGCCAGCATCTCCCGCGCATGCGCCCGGCTCTGATCAGTGATGGTAACGCCGCCCAGCATACGGGCCACTTCTTCCACCTTCTGTTCATCCCGAAGTGTTTGCAGGGTTACATGCGTACGCTGCTTGCCGGTGTGCTTCTGTACCTTGAAATGGTGATGAGCCTGAGACGCCACCTGGGGCTGGTGCGTGACGCAGAGCACCTGTGAACGCGCACCCAGCTCACGCAGGAGGCGGCCGACAACTTCTGCCGTGGCGCCGCCGATACCGACGTCGACTTCATCGAACACCATGGTGGCAACCCGGCAGCTCTGTGCTGTGACCACCTGAATGGCGAGGCTGATACGCGACAGCTCGCCACCCGAAGCAATGCGCGCCAGCGGCTGCGCCGGCGTGCCCGGGTTGGTGCTGATCAGAAATTCCACCTCTTCGAGCCCGGCAGGGTGGAGCGTATCCGGGCGAGCCGTCAGGGCGACCTTGAAGTCGCTGCTGCCCATTGCCAGTGCTTTCAGTTGTTTGGCAACCAGCTTCTCCAGGCGAGCAGCCGCCGCCTGCCGCTGACGCGAGAGCTCGCCGGCCGTTTCGCGATATTGCTGTTCCACCGACTCCAGTTCACACCGCAGCTGCTCGATATTGGCGGCGCCCCCCGTGATACTGTCGAGTTCAGTCTGCAGCTGCTGGTGCAGTTCGGGCAGCTCGGCGGGCGTTACCCGGTGCTTGCGGGCGATGTCGTAGATGGTGCCGAGTCGTGCTTCCACTTCCTGGAGGCGGGCCGGATCGAGTTCGAAGCTGTCGAGGTGGCGCTGCAGCTCGCGGCTCGCTTCCTCGACCTGAATCAGTGCGCTGCCCAGCATCTGCTCCGCTTCCACCAGTGCGTTCTGCTGTGAGCCGGTTTCCTGCAGCGAGCGAACGGCCTGCTGCAGAATCGACAGCACATTGATTTCGCCTTCCTTGCAGAGTGCCAGCGCCTGCTGGCTGTGGCGCAGAATCTGTTCGCCGTTGGCGAGCTCTTTCTGCTCTGCTTCCAGGCGGGTAAGCTCATCTTCCTCCAGATTCAGCTCGTCGAGCTCGGCTGCCTGATAGCTGAGCAGCTGGACCCGTGCGTCATGCTCATCCTGCATGCTGGTCGCCTGCTTCAGCTGCTGGCACAGCTGCTGATGGCGGGTAGCCAGTTGCCGCACCGAAGCGGCGAGCGCTTCACAGCCGGCAAAGCCGTCGAGCTGCTGACGCTGGTGACTTTTGCGGAGCAGTGACTGGTGCGCATGCTGACCGTGAATCTCGACCAGCAGCTCGCCCAGGGCCTTGAGATCGGGCAGGGTGGCCGGTCGGCCATTGATGTAGGCACGCGACCGGCCTTCGCGGGTGATGACGCGTCGCAGCAGGCACTCGTCACCGGCGGTGAGGTCGCGCTCGGCCAGCCATTCGCGTGCGGCGGGCAGCTGGCTGATATCGAAGGTGGCGTGCAGGTCGGCGCGTTCGCAGCCGGCTCGCACGGCACTGCTGTCAGCGCGGTCGCCCAGGGTCAGGCCCAGCGCTCCCAGCAGAATCGATTTGCCCGCCCCGGTCTCGCCGGTGATGGCGGTCATGCCGGAGCCAAGCTCCGCTTCGAGATGGTCGGCGATGACGAAGTTGTCGACGCTGAGATGAACCAGCATGGTATGAGCTCCGGCGCAATCGAGGCATGGGTTTTTATACAGTAGTGCGGTGGAGGTGGCAAGCGTCGGCTGCGCTCCCGTAAGGCAGGAAAAGCGCTACAATCTGCGCAGTTAGCGACGGGGAAGTGCGAAATGGCTCAACAGCTGATATCGGAGCGCGCTCAGCGGCTGCTCAAAGCGCTGGTGGAGCGCTATATCGTCGAGGGTCAGCCGATCTCCTCGCGGACGCTGCTGGAAGACAGCGGCCTGCCGATCAGCTCGGCGACGGTCCGCAACGTCATGGCTGATCTTGAGGAGCAGGGTTATGTCATGTCGCCGCACACATCGGCCGGACGGGTGCCGACGGTGCATGGCTATCGTTTCTTCGTCGATTCGCTGATCACCATGCGGCCGCTCGGCCCCGACGCCCTGAGTACGCTGCAGCGTGAGCTGCACCCCGATAAGTCGTCGGCCGAGCTGGTTCAGACAGCCTCTCGCATGCTGGCTACCATCACCGCGCAGGCAGGACTTGTCACGCTGCCGCGGTTGCCCCACGTCGCCTTGCGCCAGATCGAGTTTCTGCCGCTGTCGGACAACCGCGTGCTGGTGATCCTGGTGGTCAATGAGCGCGAAGTGCAGAACCGCGTCATCCATCCCTCGCGCCGTTTTACCCGTGAAGAACTGGTGCAGGCCGCCAACCTCATCAACCACCAGTTCGCCGGCAAACCGCTGCGCGACGTGCGCGAGGCGATTGTCAATGCCATGCAGGCCGACAAGGCCAGCATTGATGCCCATCTGGAGGCCAGTCTGGAGCTGGCGGCGCAGTCGCTGGAGGACCATATGGCAGACGAGACGGCGCGCGATTACGTCGTTACCGGCGAGGCCAGCCTGATCGATTACGCCAGCGCTGACGATATCGACAAGCTGCGGGATCTGTTCGACGCCTTCGAGCGCAAGCGGGACATCCTCGAACTGGTGGACCGCTGCATCAAGGCGGATGGCATGCAGATCTTTATCGGCGATGAAGCGGGCTATGAAGTACTGGGCGACTTCAGCGTAGTGACGGCACCCTACCAGGTCGGAAATGAGCGGCTGGGCGTGCTGGGCGTGATCGGTCCGACCCGCATGGCATATCACCATGTCATCCCGATCGTCGACGTCACCGCAAGGATGCTGAGCGCTGCGCTGCGCCGCTGCTGAGTATGTTTCTGGTGCGGCGGCTGGGCTTGAGAATCTTGCACCACAGCGCTTGAATTCGCTCCACCAACCCCCATATCCCCTGCAAACATGGGCAGCCCGGCGCCAGCGCCGGGCGGTTTTTCTTTTGCTGGCAAAAAGATACGGAGAGACACGGTGGCTGAACAGAAAAATCCGGCAGACAACGCAGCGCTGGACGAAGAGTTGGAACAGGGCACGGCAGCCCCCGCGGCTGAGGCAGAAGAGAGCAGCACTGATACCGCCAGCGAGGAGCTGGAGCGGCTGCAGCAGGAACTGACCGAAGCGCGTGAGCAGGCCCTGCGGATGGCGGCCGAAGCGCAGAATCAGCGGCGCCGCGCCGAGCGTGATATCGAAAATGCCCACAAGTTTGCGCTGGAGAAGTTCGCCGGCGCCCTGTTGTCCGTGGCCGACAACCTGGAGCGTGCCATCGCCGCTTCCAGCAAGGATGACGAAGTCGTCAAGCCGCTCCGCGAAGGCGTCGAGCTGACGCTCAAGGGGCTGCTGGATGTTTTTGCGCAGTTCAATATTCAGCCGGTCGATCCGGCCGGCGCGCCGTTCGATCCCGATCTGCATCAGGCGATGTCGATCCAGGAGAACAACGAAGTTGAACCCAACACCGTCCTGCACGTAATGCAGAAGGGCTACACCCTCAATGGCCGCCTGCTGCGGCCGGCCATGGTGGTGGTTTCCAAGGGGGCTCCTGGCGCTGGCATCAACGCTACAGCCTGATTTTCAGGCCTGCCCTTGAAATGCGCGCGGGCGGGCCAATATACGGTGGCAAGCTGCACGGCGAGGCGGATCGATGATCCGGCGCCATTGGCCACATGAAAGAGATTCAGTTACGGAGAATGATGTAATGGCAAAGATCATCGGTATCGACCTCGGCACCACGAACTCGTGTGTCTCCATCATGGATGGTGACCAGGTCAAGGTTATTGAGAACTCGGAAGGCGGCCGCACGACGCCCTCTATCGTCGCCTACACCAATGATGGCGAGATCCTGGTCGGCCAGAGCGCCAAACGCCAGGCAGTCACCAACCCCAAGAACACCCTGTTTGCCGTCAAGCGCCTGATTGGCCGCCGGTTTGAGGATGATGTCGTCCAGAAAGATATCAGCATGGTGCCTTATTCCATCGTCAAGGCTGATAACGGCGATGCCTGGGTCGAAGTGAACGGCAAAAAAATGGCGCCGCCTCAGATTTCGGCCGAAGTGCTCAAAAAGATGAAGAAAACCGCCGAAGACTATCTCGGTGAAGAGATCAAGGAAGCGGTTATCACCGTTCCGGCCTACTTCAACGACAGCCAGCGTCAGGCCACCAAGGACGCCGGTCGCATTGCCGGTCTCGAGGTCAAGCGGATCATCAACGAGCCGACCGCGGCGGCACTCGCCTATGGTATCGACAAGAAGGGTGGTGACCGGGTTATTGCGGTCTATGACCTCGGTGGCGGTACCTTCGATATATCGATCATCGAGATCGCCGATGTCGATGGCGAGAAGCAGTTCGAAGTGCTCGCAACCAACGGTGACACCTTCCTGGGTGGTGAAGACTTCGACCTTACGCTGATCAACTACCTGGCCGACGAGTTCAGGAAAGAGCAGGGCATGGACCTGAAAGGTGACCCGCTCGCGATGCAGCGTCTGAAAGAGGCTGCTGAGAAGGCCAAGATCGAGCTGTCCTCGGCGCAGCAGACCGAGGTCAACCTGCCGTACATCACGGCCGATGCCTCTGGCCCCAAACACCTGGTGGTGAAACTGACCCGTTCCAAGCTCGAGTCGCTGGTCGAAGAGCTGGTCGACCGGTCGCTGGAGCCGGTCCGTACCGCACTGAAAGATGCCGGCAAGTCGGCTTCCGAAATCGATGAAGTGATTCTGGTCGGCGGTCAGACGCGGATGCCGATGGTGCAGAAGAAAGTTGCCGACTTCTTCGGCAAGGAGCCGCGCAAGGACGTCAACCCGGACGAAGCGGTGGCCATGGGCGCAGCCATCCAGGGTGCGGTGCTGTCAGGCTCGGTTACCGACGTACTGCTGCTTGACGTCACGCCGCTGACGCTTGGTATCGAGACCATGGGCGGTGTTGCGACGCCGCTGATCGAGAAGAACACCACCATTCCGACCAAGAAGTCACAGGTGTTCTCGACGGCGGATGACAACCAGACGGCGGTTACCATCCATGTGGTGCAGGGTGAGCGCAAGCAGGCGTCGCAGAACAAGTCGCTGGGTCGCTTTGACCTGACCGACATTCCGCCGGCGCCGCGTGGCATGCCGCAGATCGAAGTCACCTTTGACATCGACGCCAACGGCATCCTGCATGTTTCGGCCAAGGACAAGGCGACGGGCAAGGAGCAGTCGATTCGCATCACTGCTTCGAGCGGCCTGAGCGAGGAAGAGATCCAGAAAATGGTGCGCGATGCCGAGGCGAACGCCGAGGCCGACCGCAAGTTCGAGGAGCTGGTACAGGCGCGCAATACGGCTGAAGGTCTGGCTCACGCCACGCGGAAGACGCTCGCCGATGCAGGTGACAAGGTCGACGCCGACGAGAAGTCGAAGATCGAAGCTGCCATCAATGAGGTAGAAGAGGCGGTCAAGACCGACGACAAGGAGAAGATCGAGGCTGCGACTCAGAAGCTGACCGAGGTCTCCAGTGGTATGGCGCAGAAGATGTACGCCGCGGCCCAGGAGCAGGAGCAGCAGGCAGGTGCCGCCCAGGGTACCGACGCGCAGCAGGGCGGTGGCGACGACGTCGTCGATGCCGAGTTCGAAGAGGTGAAGGACGACAAGTAAGCAGCAGGGTAGCAGTGCGCTACCCTTGCACTAGCCACCCGATGAGGTCAGTATGGCGCGCCCTGCTGACCTCGTCGTTTCCGCAGTCTGACTGCGTCATTGCTCTGGAGGCAGATCGCATCTGCCCGAGAGTGCCTCGATCAGTGGTCCGATGCGGCGGGTGCCGGGCGGGCGACAATCAACGAGCATCATTGAAAGTATCTGTAGATGGCCAAGCGCGACTATTACGAGATCCTGGGTGTTGCCCGGGACGCTTCTGACGCCGATATCAAGAAGGCGTATCGCCGGGTGGCGATGAAGCATCACCCCGACCGCAATCCCGACGACAAAGCCGCGGAAGAGAAATTCAAGGAAGCCAACGAGGCTTACGAGGTCCTGTCGGATCCGCAAAAGCGCGCCGCCTATGACCAGTTCGGACATGCCGGGGTCGACGGCGCCGCTGGTGGTGGCGGCGGCTTTGGCGGCGGTGCCAGCTTCTCCGATATCTTTGGCGACGTCTTCGGCGACATTTTTGGCGCCGCGGGCGGCCGACGCGGCGGTCCGCAGCGGGGTGCTGATCTGCGCTATACGCTGGAGATCGATCTCGAAGAAGCGGTGCGCGGAACTGAAGCCAAGATTCGCGTCCCCACCCAGGTCAAGTGCGAGGAGTGTCTCGGCAGTGGCGCCCGTAAAGGGACATCGCCGGTCACCTGTGCCACCTGTGGCGGCATCGGCCAGGTACGGATGCAGCAGGGCTTTTTTGCTGTCCAGCAGACCTGTCCCAACTGCCGTGGTAAGGGCAAGACTATCCCCGACCCGTGTGGCAGGTGCTACGGGCGCGGCACTGTGGAAGAGACTCGCACGCTGTCGGTCAAGATTCCGCCAGGCGTCGATACCGGCGACCGGATCCGGCTGGCGGGTGAGGGGGAGGCCGCACCGGGTGGTGTCTCCGGCGACCTCTACGTACAGATTTCAGTGCGGGATCACCCGATTTTCGAGCGCGACGGCAAGCATCTCTACTGTGAAGTGCCGATCAGCTTCGCCGATGCCGCCCTCGGTGGCGAGCTGGAAGTACCGACCCTCGATGGTCGCGTAAAGCTCAAGATTCCGGCAGAAACTCAGACTGGCAAGCTGTTTCGTCTGCGCGGCAAAGGGGTGACGCCGGTGCGCGGTGGCGGTCCTGGCGATTTGCTGTGTCGGGTTGTGGTGGAAACGCCGGTCAACCTCACCAAGCATCAGAAAGAGCTGCTGCGGGAGCTGCAGGAGTCGCTGGAAGGCGGTGGCGGCCAGCAGTCGCCACGGCGGCGCAGCTGGTTCGAAGGGGTCAAGAGCTTCTTCGATGACACCAAGATCTGACGATCAGCATCGTGACGCGCGGCCCGGCAGCAGAGCCGCTCGTGACCTGTCCGCAGAATGAGTTGCAAGACGCCCGCAGAGAGCAGGGGCGCGAGAGGAATCCACTATGACACTTCGTATTGCAGTCACCGGCGCGGGCGGCCGCATGGGGAAGATTCTGGCTGAGGCCATTCAGCTGGCGGACGGCTGTGAGCTGACCGCGGCTATCGAACGCCCCGGCAGTTCACTGATCGGCGTCGATGCCGGCGAGCTGGCCGGCCTCGGTCGTAACGGCGTCACCGTGGTGGACGACCTGGCCGCCGTCATCGATCAGTTCGACGTACTGATAGACTTCACTTCGCCGGTGGCAACGCTCGCCAACGCTCGCATATGCGCGGCCCATGGCAAGCAGATCGTCATCGGCACCACCGGCTTTACGCCGGAACAGAAGGAAGAGCTGGTCGCAGCGCTGCAGCCGATCGCCGCCTGCATGGCTTCCAATTTCAGCACTGGCGTCAACCTTTGCTTCAAACTGCTCGACATCGCCGCGCGTGTGCTCGGCAATGAAGTGGATATCGAGATCGTCGAGGCACACCATCGCCACAAAGTCGACGCCCCGTCGGGCACTGCGCTCAGCATGGGTGAGGTGGTAGCCAGTGCGCTCGATCGCAATCTGCGCGAAGTAGCGGTCTACGGTCGTGAGGGCCTCACTGGCGCCCGCGAGCGCGACACCATCGGCTTCGCCACCGTCCGCGGCGGCGATATCGTCGGCGACCACACGGTGATGTTCTGCGCCGACGGCGAGCGCGTCGAAATCACCCACAAGGCAAGCTCGCGCCTGGCCTTCGGCAATGGTGCCGTCCGCGCCGCGAAGTGGGTCAGCCAGCAGCCCGCCGGTTTCTATTCGATGCAGGATGTGCTGGGGTTGCAGTAAACCGCAGGTCAGTGTGTCGCTTTCCCATTACTGGTGCAGCTGAGCTGGCAGGGCTCGTGTTACAGCCATCGGGCTCGGCGGCGTGAATCCAGGCTGTCCGGCGGCGTTCTGCAGCGATCTCTTACAGCCAGCCTTTGCTCTTGAAGTAGACGTAGGGTGCGAGCCCGGAAAGGATCATCAGCCCCAGCGCGAAGGGGTAACCGAGCTGCCAGCTGAGCTCGGGCATGAAGCGGAAGTTCATGCCATAGATGCTGGCGACGAGGGTAGGCGGCAGGAACACCACGGCAGCGATCGAGAAGATCTTGATGATCTGGTTCTGCTCGATGTTGATGAAGCCCTGAGCTGCCGCCAGCAGGAAGTTGATCTTCTCGAACAGAAACGCGGTGTGTGACAGCAGCGTTTCGATGTCGCGGAAGATCTCGCGCGAGGTCTCCTGCTGTTCCGGGAAGCGCCGGATATGGCGCTGCAGAAAAGAGATCGAGCGCTGCGTATCCATCAGACAGAGACGGATCTTCCCGTTGCTGTCTTCCAGCTTGGCCAGCTGATCGATGGCGTCTTCCAGTTCGGCCGAGTCATCTTCCAGCACCAGATGGCTGACGTCCTCGAGCCGTTTGTGGATGTCCTCCAGCGAGTCCGCCAGGTTCTCGACCTTTTGTTCCAGCAGCGCCAGCATGATGTCGAGCGCGTTGCCGGCCTCTACCCAGCCGCGGTGCGTGCGCATGCGCAGCAGGCGGAAGTCAGGCAGCTCGATGTCGCGGAACGTGAGCAGCTGGTGCGGCTTCAGAATGAACGCGAC
>JAJUJZ010000086.1 GCA_029265075.1 Gammaproteobacteria bacterium
CGCTCCGCGAGGTGCCGCCCGGCGGGGCGCTGGACTACCTGGCGCCCGAGACTCTGACGGGTGAAATAAGCGGCATATCGGCGGAGATCTATTCGCTCGGTGTCCTCGCCTACGAAATGCTGACGGGAGAGCTGCCATTCGAGAAGCCGCTGCTGGATCGCGGACCGGCGGCGCATCGCGAGCGTCGCTATCGGCCACTGCAGGAGCGGCGGCCAGACCTCCCGCTATGGGTGGATCTGGCATTGCGCAAGGCGCTGGCGCCGCTGCCCGCTCAGCGTCACGCAGCGCTCTCGGAGCTGCAGCACGATCTCAACGTGCCCAACAGTGCGCTGCTGGAGCGGCACGAGCAGCGCCCGCTCGCGCAACGGGACCCGGTCCGGACCTGGCAGGCGGTGGCGCTGCTGCTATTGCTGGCGGTTATCGCCCAGGCGCTGCTGCTGGGCAGCTGATCATCACTGCAGCTGGGCACGCCGCTCCTGAAGCTGACGGCCCAGCTCCATGCGAGTTTCGCGGTCGAAGACCTCCTTCATCTTCTTGAACATCTCTTCCTCTTCTTCTTCCACGTGATGCTCCACCAGATCCTTAAGCACTTTCACGCGACCGCCAAACTGGTCGGTGCCGGTATCGGTTTTCTCAAGATCCGGAATGACCAGCTCCTCAACGGCGCGATGCTCCTCGAAGGCTTCGTAGTACATCTTGTTAGTCTCGGACGAGCTGCTTGCTTTCTTGAACGCGGGATAGACGATCTCCTCCTCGAGCTGAGTATGAATTTTCAGCTCTTTCGAGATATTGCCGAACAGCTCCTCACGCTTCTTGGTGGCGCGGTTGGTGGTCTCAGAAAGTTCTTCCAGCAGCTTCCTGACCACCTCGTGGTCGTGCTTTAGCACGTCGATGACATCCATCGTTTTTTTCATGGCAGTACTCCAGGAAAGCGCCGGCATCGCCGGCCGGGCTCGCGGCTGTACAGCAGCCGTTCTGAATGAAATAGCGACCGCAACGGCAGGGGTTAGTTCGGGCATATACGCGGCGGCAGGCCGCAATTCGCAAACTGAAGAGGGCGAGAGAATTTCAGCCGCTGAGTGTGGTCCTAGCTGGCGAGTCACGGCGGTTTGCCGCGCAGGCCGTCAGCACTTGCGGCGAGGAGATCGCCAAACTGGAAAAAAACGTCATTCGCAAGGAGCGAGTCATGAAAAAGCTGTTGATGCTGGTAGCGATCGTTATGTCGGTCTTTTCCGTAACTGCATGTAATACGATGCAGGGCGCTGGCGAGGACATCGAACGGGGCGGTGAGAAGATTCAGGACGCTGCTGACCGCTGAGTAGTGACAGAACGCAACCGGCCCGCTCAGGCGGGCCGGTTCGTTTCAGAGAGGAGCTTTTACCGGATCAGTGGAGCTTCATGCGTGGGCGCAGCATTTTGCTGAATCGTCCGCCCAGGATAAGCATGATGGCGCGGGGCCAGCCATAGATAGACGCCTGGTGCATGCGGTAGAGGCTGACGTACATGATGCGGGCCAGCCACCCTTCCACGAAGAGGTTGCCGCTCTTGAGGTTGCCCATCAGGTTGCCGACCGAATCGAAGCGCGACAGCGACACCAGTGATCCGCGATCCTTGTAGACAAAGGGTTCGAGCGGTTCGCCACGTACCAGGCGGGCCATATTGCGCGCCATGGTCTTCGCCATCTGCTGGGCAGACTGAGCCCGCGGCGGCACGGTCTTGCCATTGCCATCCGGGCAGGCAGAGCAGTCCCCAAGGGCGAAGATGCTGGGATCGCTGGTCTGCAACCGGTCATTGACGACCAGCTGGCCACGGCTGGTTTCCAGCCCCAGCTCTGCCAGCACCGGCGGGGCTTTGACACCCGCTGCCCACACCAGCAGATCGCCCGGAATCTCTTTGCCGTCCTTGGTGATGAACGCTTTCTCGGTGGCACACTCGACCATGGTGTTGACGTGAATCTGCACGCCCAGTCTGGTCAGCTCTTCGTGCGCCGCTTTGGCTACCCGCTCGGAGAGCGGCGGCAGGATGCGCGGGGCTGCTTCAATGAGATGCACCTGCAGTTTGCTGCGGTCGAGGCGGTGATGACCGTAGAGTTTGAGCAGGTCCACGGCGTGATGTATTTCCGCCGCCAGTTCAACACCGGTAGCACCGGCGCCGACAATGGCGATCGACACCGGCTTGCCGCTGAAATCGGCGGTCATGCAGGTATTAAGAAAGTCGCGATGAAAGCGATCAGCCTGCTGTTTACTGTCGAGGAACAGGCAGTGCTGGCGCACACCGGGGGTGCCGAAATCGTTGCCGCCGCTACCGATGGCGATGACCAGATAGTCGTAAGGAATACGCCGTTCCGGCAGCACCTGATCGCCCTCCTTGTCGACGATGGGCGCCAGAATCACTTCCCGTGTTTCGCGATCGAGCCCGCTCATACTGCCGAGCTGAAACTCATAGTGGTTTTCCCGGGCGTGCGCACGATAGTCCACGGCATCCAGCTCGGCATCCAGCGCGCCGGTGGCCACTTCGTGGAAGCGCGGCTTCCAGACGTGGATCAGATTGGCGTCAATAAGAGTAATCTGGGCAAGACCACGCTTGCCGAGCTGTTTGCCGAGCCGTGTTACCAGCGGCAATCCGCCGGCACCACCGCCCACCACAACGATTCGGGGAGCCATAGATTTTCCAGTGTGATTGAACCGGCACCCGCTGAACAGCAGGCGCGCGCAAGGAGAAATTGAGGCGCGTAGTTTACCTGAGATCGCGCCTTTAGTCTGCTCGACGCACGGCGCGTGCTTTCGGAGCGTTCGCACCGCTGCTTGTGAGCAGTGCCGTGCACTGTTCGGGTGGGAGCGGACGACTCAGCAGAAAGCCTTGCCAGGCATCACAGCCGAGGTGGCGCAGATGGTCGAGCTGCTGTTCGGTTTCAACCCCTTCGGCCAGCACTGCATAGCCCAGCGCCTGACCCAGCTGCAACACCGCCTGCGTGATGGCTGTGGCGTGGCGACTGGATGGAATGCCGGCAATGAAACTCTTGTCGATCTTGATCACATCCAGGGGCAGGTGACTCAGATACCCCAGCGATGAATAGCCTTTGCCGAAGTCATCGAGCGCCAGCCGGATACCCTGGGCTTTGAGCTGGTTGAGCAGACGGGCAGTGCGCTTTGAATCGCGCATGAGGGCGCTCTCCGTCAGCTCCAGCTCCAGGGAGCTGGGGCCCACGTCGCACTCGGTGAGAATAGCGGCGATCTGGCGCGGGAGGTCGTCGCGCTCCAGCTGCAGCGGTGAAATGTTGATTGAGAGCTGGATGGCGGAGAGGCCGCTGTCGCGCCAGCTGGCCAGCTGGCGACATGCCTGCCGGCACACGGCTGCGCCCAGCGCATGGATCAGGCCGTAGGCTTCGGCTACGGCGATGAAGATGTCCGGCGGCACCGTGCCCAGTTCCTCGTCGTGCCAGCGGGCCAGTGCTTCGACGCCGATGATGCGCCCCGACGCCACCTCTGCCTTGGGCTGATACCACACCTGGATCTGCTGCTGCTCTATGGCCAGTCGGAGCCGGGCGGCGATGTGGAGCTGCTGACGTGTGGCAGCGCTGAGCTTCGCCTCGTACAGAGCGACCGCGCCCTTGCCGCGCTGCTTGGCCTGGTTGAGTGCTGAATCGGCCTGCTGCAGCAGCGTTGCAGCTGTGCTGCTGGAGGTGGCAACAGCGATGCCAATGCAGCAGTCGACTCTCAGTTCGATACCGTCGCCGAGCACCGCCGCCTGCGCGATCCGTTCGGCCAGTGCATGAGCGGCCGCCACGAACTGGGAGGGCGCTGTCTGCGTCAGCATCACCGCGAACTCGTCGCCGCTGGTGCGCGCCGCAGCGGCGCCGTCGGGCAGCGAGCTGTTGAGATGTTTCGCGACCTGGCGCAGCAGGTCGTCGCCGGCCTGAATGCCGAACGAGCCGTTGATGGCCTGCAGCCCGACCAGGTCGATCAGCAGCACTCCCACCGAACCACCGTTGTTGGGGCTGGCGAGCGCCACCGAAAGACGATTCTCGAAAGCCCAGCGATTGAACAGGCCAGTAAGGGGATCGAATTGCGTCAGCTGCGCAATGCGCTGCTCGCGCTCGCGCTGGAGGGTGACGTCATTCCACGAGCCGACCACTTCGATGACTGCGCCGGCATCATCGAGCAGCACGCGTCGCTGATCGCGCAGCCAGCGCGTGGTGCCGTCGGCACAGATCACACGGTACTCATGATCGTGCTCGAGGCGACGCCGCATTTCGGCCACTTCCAGCAGCAGCTTGGCACGGTCGTCAGGATGCAGAACCCGGCGCCACCAGCCCAGTTGCGTCACTTCTGACGGAGCATAGCCAAGGATTTTCTCAACGTTGGCACTGACCCAGTTGATGATGTATCCGTCGCCATGCGGCTGCAGGCTGTAAAGAATGGTGGGGTTACTGGCGAGGAGGTGGTCGAGCCGGCTGACCATGGTCTGCAGGGCAAGCTTTTCGCGCGCCAGAGCGGCTCGCTGATGGGCCAGCTCCAGCATGAGCGGTATGCGCTCGATCATGCCGCCGCCCTTGATCAGCCATTCGCTGATGCAGCGGTCTGCGACGCGCGCCGCCAGGGTCGCGGAGCTGCTGCTGGACAGCAGCACGGCAGGCACATCGTTGTCGGCGCAGCTGGCGATCAGGGCATCCAGCGAATCGCGGCAACGGTCCGTGTCAATCAGCACCACCGTGGCGGCGTCGGCGTCGGCACGCAGCTCCTCGGCGGAGGCGCACGGCAGCCACTCCAGCAGCGGCGACGACAAGGCAGCCTGTTCGGCCATGGCCCGCTGGTCGGCCGGACTGCAGCCCACGGTGAGTACGCGCATTGGTCCGGGCGAGATGTCAGTCAGCCGCCGCGCGCGGCGCCGGGTCTGGAGCAGTCGCGCAGGGAGTTCCCGCAGGTAGTGGCTGTGTTTGACGATGTAGCGATCAGCGCCGGCCTTGAGCGCCACCTGTACTTCCTCCACCCGGTCGGCGCTGGTCAGTACCGCCACTGGCACGTCGTCGCAGTGTTTGCGGAGTTCATACAGCAGCTCAATACCCGAGCCATCCGGCAGGTTAAGGTCGAGGAGGACCAGCGTGTAGGAGGAGATTTCCGCCAGGCACCGGCGCGCCTCCTCAAGTGTGCAGGCTATGTCGATCGTACACTGTGGCTGCTCGCGCCGGATGGCTGTGGCAGTCACTGCAGCGTCGACCGCGTTATCTTCGACAAACAAAATCTTCATCGCGTTGTTCGTCTGCGTGATGCGCAAGGCACGCCCGCTGCTCGCAGAGCGAGTCAGAACGGGACCATCAAGGGAACGCGAGAAAGAAGGCCGGAGGGAACCGGAAACGCGAAAACGCGCGGACACTGCTGCAGCCCGGCAGAGAACTGTTTCGGCGGCCCCGCTGTCGTGGAGATGAGCATCTCGGTAGACCGGTGACTTTGCGAACTGGCCTTTCGGCTCAGCGTGCCCTTATCAAAACGAGTCTCAAAGTAGTGACACACGTCGCAAAATGCAAGTACTCACCGGTTCGGGCAGCAGCTCGTGCGGTCCTGTCCGACGAGCGGATTCACAAGGCGGATCATATAGTTGGCAAAGGTGGTAACGGAACCGGCGACAATCTGGGACGAAGGCACGGCTGATCGGAGCTGAAGTTGAGCCGATCCCTGCGGTCACTGACTGCGACCGGGCGCTCCACTGGCAGGACGTCTTAAACCGGGTTCTGGAGATTTTTTGTCCAATTTTCCTCCTGTGGGAGGTTCCTTCCATGGAAGATCAGGGTATCATCTAGGGGTCCCTCGTTCTCCCCTGCCGCACACGTCAGGGCTGAGTCCGCGGCGTCGGCCGGCCATGGACTGCTGGGATGGCGTTGTTCCTGCGCTCAGGGCGCACGATAAGACGGAGAGGGGGAGGTCATAACGATGAGTTACAAGCTGAAAGAGGCCATCCTGGCTGGTTTGATCGGCGGCGGCGCGGCTGCGGTGCTGGCGTTCCTGATGAATCACTATGTGGTGCCTTTTCCTGCCACGGCCTTCGATAACTCGCTGGGCCACGGGATCAGTGGTCTGTTTAGCGGCCTGCTCAGCGGTTTCATTGGTGTCTATCTGGCTCTGGGCAAGGCGATTAGAGACAAGGTCTGACCGGCGCCAATCCGTTTGGCCATTCGTCGGAGAGAGCATATGAGTAAGAAATTGAAAGCAGCGATTATCGGGTCGGGCAATATCGGTACCGACCTGATGATCAAGATTCTGCGTAACGGCAAGCGCATCGAGATGGGCGCCCTGGTGGGCATCGATCCCAACTCGGACGGTCTGGCGCGCGCCGGCCGCATGGGCGTGGCGACTACCCACGAGGGCGTTGATGGCCTGATCCGGATGCCGGAGTTCGCCGATATTGATGTGGTATTCGATGCCACCTCGGCTGGCGCACACGTGAAGAATGATGCCGCCCTGCGTGCGGCCAGGCCCGGCATTCGCGTTATCGACCTGACGCCGGCGGCGATCGGTCCCTACTGCATTCCGCCGGTCAACCTCGAGCAGCATCTTGAGGTTGGCAACGTCAACATGGTCACCTGCGGCGGCCAGGCCACCATTCCGATGGTCGCTGCCGTGTCGCGCGTGACCAAAGTCCACTACGCTGAGATCGTAGCGTCGATCGCGAGCAAGTCAGCTGGCCCGGGCACCCGCGCCAACATCGACGAGTTCACCGAGACCACCTCGCGCGCCATCGAAGTGGTGGGCGGTGCGGCCAAGGGCAAGGCGATCATCATCCTCAATCCGGCCGAGCCGCCGCTGATCATGCGCGACACTGTGTACGTACTGTCGGACGACACCGATCAGACTGAGCTGGAAGCTTCCATCGAGCAGATGGTTGCCACCGTCAACAGCTATGTACCGGGTTACCGGCTCAAGCAGAAGGTCCAGTTCGACCGCATCGGTGCCAATCAGCCGATCAATGTGCCGGGCCTGGGCAAGTTTGAGAAAGGCCTCAAAACGTCGATCTTCCTCGAAGTGGAAGGCGCCGCCCACTACCTGCCGGCCTACGCTGGCAACCTGGACATCATGACCTCCGCCGCGCTGGCCACGGCTGAGCGCATGGCTGAGTCGATGGTCGGCTGAGGAGCATTCCCATGAGTTTCAAACCGAGCAAAAAGATTTACATCTCCGACGTAACGCTGCGCGACGGCAGCCACGCCATTCGCCACCAGTACTCGATCCAGAACGTGCAGGACATTGCCCGTGCGCTGGATCGGGCCAGAGTGGACAGCATCGAAGTGGCGCACGGCGACGGTCTGCAAGGCTCGAGCTTCAACTACGGCTTCGGCGCTCACACTGACCTCGAATGGATCGAGGCGGTTGCCGAAGTGGTCAGCCACGCCAAGATCGCCACGCTGCTGCTGCCTGGCATCGGTACTGTTCACGATCTGGATGCCGCCTACAAGGCGGGTGCGCGCGTCGTTCGAGTGGCTACCCACTGCACCGAGGCAGATGTGTCGAAGCAGCACATCGAGCACGCCCGTAAACTCGGCATGGACACCGTCGGTTTCCTGATGATGAGCCATATGCAGACCCCGCAGGGTCTGGCCGAGCAGGCCAGGCTGATGGAGAGCTACGGCGCGACCTGTATCTACGTGGTCGACTCCGGCGGTGCGCTCAACATGAACGATGTCCGCGACCGCTTCCGCGCCGTCAAGGATGTACTTGATCCGGCTACCGAGACCGGCATCCATGCGCACCACAACCTCAGCCTGGGTGTGGCCAACTCGATCGTGGCGGTCGAAGAGGGCTGCGACCGCGTCGACGCTTCGCTGGCCGGTATGGGCGCAGGCGCCGGCAACGCGCCGCTGGAAGTCTTCATCGCCGCCGCCGAGCGGATGGGCTGGGACCACGGCACCGACCTCTATGCACTGATGGATGCGGCTGACGACATCGTGCGTCCGCTGCAGGACCGTCCGGTGCGTGTCGACCGCGAAACCCTGGCACTGGGCTACGCGGGCGTCTACTCCAGCTTCCTGCGTCACTCGGAAGTCGCGGCGCAGAAGTACGGTCTGAAGACCGTCGACATCCTTGTCGAACTGGGCCGTCGCCGCATGGTTGGCGGTCAGGAGGACATGATTGTCGACGTGGCGCTGGATCTGCTGAAACAACAGCAGGAAGCCTGATCCATGACCGCGGCAGCCGGTCAGCCGGGACGCTGACCGGCTGCCGGTGCCATCGCGCTTCTGCCGAATGAAAAAGCCAGCCGCAATGGCCCGCTTCCGGCAGAGAGCTCCGTTTCATCTCAATCAAGATTGCTGACCGATGCTCCTGCAGGAGTTCGGGTTCGGTTTTTTCTGTCTGCCAACGTAATCGGCGATAACCCAGGTCCATAACTGCGTCGGTTTGCTGTGGCGGCAGTGGCGTCCGGCTCAGCGGTGTCAGGCAACGCATCTGCTGCGACTGTGTCTGATAACCGGGCACCTGCTGTCGGCACTGGCATTTTCCTGCGCCGAACCGTCTGACAATCGGTGCCCGGCCGACTATGAACCTCTGGATGAGGGCGTCATGAAGATCTGGATCCCCAAGGAGAGCTCGGCGGGCGAACGGCGCGTCGCGCTGGTGCCTGCCAATGTGGCAGCACTGAGCAAGCGCGGCCTGCAGATCGTGGTGGAGGCGGGCGCCGGCGCGGCGGCTGGCTATGCGGATGAACAGTACCAGGCCGCTGGCGCCGTGATCGAAGCGTCCCGCGAAGCCGGGTTTGCGGCAGCCAGTATCGTCGTCCAGGTCCAGACCGCGGGCCAGGCGCCGGCGCAGCTGGAGAGCGACCTGGCGCTGCTGCGCTCCACCCAGCTGCTGATCGGCAGCATGGACCCGCTCGGCAATCCGCGTTTCGCCGCTGCGCTCGCAGAGCGCGGGGTGACAGGCGTGGCGATGGAGCTGATTCCGCGCATCAGCCGCGCACAGGCGATGGATGTGCTGTCGTCGATGGCGATGATCGCCGGTTACAAGGCGGTGCTATTGGCGGCCGAGCAGAGCCCCCGCATGTTCCCGATGAACATGACCGCGGCCGGCACACTGCAGCCAGCGCGGGTGTTCGTGATGGGCGCTGGAGTGGCGGGGCTGCAGGCCTGTGCCACGGCGCGCCGGCTCGGGGCGGTGGTCGAGGCGTACGACGTGCGCGCCGCGGCCCGCGAACAGATCCTGTCGGTGGGGGCGAAGCCGATCGAGCTTGATCTGCAAACCAGCTCGGCCGAAGGCAGTGGTGGTTACGCCGCGGCGCAGGGCGAGGCGTTTCTGGCCCGGCAGCGCGAGCTGATGGGTGAGGTGCTGGCACAGCAGGATGTGGTCATCACCACCGCGGCGGTGCCGGGTGCGCGCTCGCCTATTCTGGTCACCGCCGAGCATGTCCGGAACATGAAGCCCGGCGCGGTGATCGTCGATCTCGCTGCCGAGCGCGGCGGCAACTGCGAGCTGACTCGCGCCGGCGAGCTGGTGGTCGAGCACGGTGTGACGATTCTCGGCCCGCTCAACGTGCCTTCAAGCGTGCCGTTCCACGCCAGCCAGATGTACGGCAAGAACATCGAGAACACGCTGGCGCACCTGATCAGCGCCGAGGGCGCGCTGCAGCTCGACTTCGAGGACGAAATCATCGCCGGCACCGTGGTTACCCACGACGGTCAGGTCATCCATCCGCGGCTGCGCGAGCTGCTCGGCCTCACTATCGCGCAACCTTCCCCGGGTCAAGGAGCTTGATATGGAACTGGTCGTTCTGCAGCTGACGCTGTTCGTGCTCGCCGTCTTTCTCGGCGTGGAGCTGATCAACAAGGTACCGCCCACCCTGCATACACCGCTGATGTCGGGCACTAACGCGATCTCCGGCATTACCCTGGTCGGCGCCGTGCTGGCCGCTGGCAGCGGCGCCGACCGGCTGGTGCAGGTGTTTGGGTTCGTGGCGGTGGTGCTGGCCACGATCAATGTCGTCGGCGGGTTCCAGGTCACCAACCGCATGCTGGCCATGTTCAAAAGGAAGACGTAGATGAGCGAAACCCTCATTCAGGCGGCCTACCTGCTGGCGGCTGCGCTGTTCGTACTGGGTATCAAGGGCATGACCCGCCCCCGCACTGCGGTGCTGGGCAACCGGCTGTCGGCGCTGGGCATGCTGATAGCGGTAGTGGCGACGCTGCTGGCGCGCGACATCATCGACTACCGCTGGATTATCGGCGGTATCCTGCTGGGCTCGGTCATCGGGCTGCTGCTGGCGGTGAAAATCCGCATCACGGCGATGCCGCAGCTGGTGGCACTGCTCAACGGCTTTGGCGGCGGCGCCTCGGTGGCGGTGGCAGCAGCCGAATACCTCCGGCTGGTCGCCACTGGTACTGCAGTGGTGCCGGCCGATCAGCTGGTTGTCATTCTGGTTGCAGCGGCGCTGGCGGTGGCCATCGGGGCGGTGACGCTGCTGGGCTCGCTGGTGGCGTTTGCCAAGCTGCAGGAGCTGATTCCCGGCAAGCCGATCGGGTTCGCCGGCATGCCGCTGCTCAATGGCGTGCTGCTGGCGCTGCTGGTGGTGGCAGGGGGCTACCTGGTCGCGGTGCCGGAAGCCACTATTGTGTTCTGGCTACTGCTGGCGATTGCCACTGTGCTGGGGCTGACCCTGGTGCTGCCGATTGGCGGCGCCGACATGCCGGTGGTCATTGCACTGCTCAACTCCTATTCCGGGGTGGCCGCTGCGGCCGCCGGCTTCGTGATGGGTAACAGTGCACTGATCATCACGGGGGCGCTGGTTGGTGCTTCCGGGCTGATCCTCACGCAGATTATGTGCAAAGCGATGAACCGGTCGCTGCCCAATGTGCTGTTCGGCCGCATGGGTGCGGGCGGTGAGCAAATCAATGCCGACGACATTTATCAGGGCAAGGTGAAGGCATCGTCCCCGGAGGAGGTGGCAATGCTGCTCGAGACAGCCCGGCGGGTGGTCATCGTGCCCGGCTTCGGGCTGGCGATGTCACAGGCGCAGCACGC
>JAJUJZ010000034.1 GCA_029265075.1 Gammaproteobacteria bacterium
GCATGGGCGAGCGAGCCGTTGATGTCGTGGTGATAGAGCCGCTGGTCGAAACCGACCGAGGCGGTGAAGCGCTCGACGAAGGCGTCGGTGGGTTCTGAGAAACGGCCGCCCCAGGGCTTGATGGTCTGTTCGGAGTCGCTCATGTCGTGATCCGGCTGAAGAAGAGAGTGAACAATGGATGCTGAAGGGCCCGCAGTATATCAGCCGGGCAGCCTGCCCGGCTTTGCCGGTGGCGAAAGGGCCGTGCTGGTCTACGCTTGTTCTCTGGGTTCCGGCCTGATCAGCCGGCGCGAAATGGGTGAGGGTCTGGCTGGCCAGGCTCGCCGGCAGGAAGGGACAGGGAACATGACCAACGCCCGCGGCAGAAGCGCGGCTGCGCGGCGCGGGACGGATAGCGCGGAGTGGTTTATTCCTGATCTGTGCCAGCCGTTCGCGGTCCTGATGCTGGTGCTGGTGGCCGAGCTGCTGGCGCTGGTGCTGACGGTGGCTGCACACGGGTTACGTGATTTTGCGTGGTCTGCCTTCGGCACCACATCGCTGTTCGTGCAATGGGTGGTCCTCACCAGTGCCGGTGGCCTGTGCCTGGGGCGCCAGCACTTCGCGCGGCGGTCGCGGCCAGTGGCTGCCGCCATCGCCTATGGCTGGATCCTGCTGGTCACGACGCTGGCGACGCTGGCCGGCCAGTGGCTGACGGCTGTGCTGGCCGCCGGCGCCAGCTGGCGCCCGGACGGCTGGCAGCTGGGGGGCAATCTGCTGATTGCCTCGATTCTGGCGGGGATTGCGCTGCGCTATTTCTATCTCGCGCACGAGCTGCGCCTGCGCCAGCAGGCGGCACTGAGCGCGCAGGTGCAGGCGCTGCAGTCCCGGATCCAGCCGCACTTCCTGTTCAACACCATGAACAGCATCGCCAGCCTGATCCAGAGTGATCCGGAGGCAGCGGAAGCGGCAGTGGAGGATCTGGCGGCGCTGTTTCGCGCCAGTCTGGCCGAGGCGACGGTGGAGGTGCCGCTGCATGAGGAGCTGGCGCTATGCGAACGCTATCTGCGGATTGAGCAGTGGCGGCTGGGCGAGCGACTGCAGGTGCGCTGGCAGACCGATGGGCTGCCGTCAGCGCTGCCGATACCCGCGCTTACGCTGCAGCCGCTGCTGGAAAATGCCATTACCCATGGCATCCAGCAGCTGCCGGCGGGCGGCGAGGTGCGAGTCGAGGGCGTCTACGACCATGGCCGCCTCCAGCTCCGGGTGAGTAATCCGCTGAGCGCAACGGCGCCATCTCGGAGCGGCAATCAGCTGGCGCTCGACAATATCGGTCATCGGCTGCGCGCGCTCTACGGAGATGATGCGCGGCTGGTGGTGCGGCGAGAGGAAGATCGCTTTTGCGCGGTACTGAGCTACCGCGTCGACGTACAGAAGGACTGGCAATGAAAGTGTTGATCGTCGATGACGAACCACTGGCCCGGCAACGACTGCGGCGCCTGCTGGCTGAAGTGTCGTCCGTTTCGGTCGTGGGTGAGGCCGGCAATGGCGACGAGGCGCTGCGCGCCTGTCGCGAGCTGCAGCCGCAGCTGGTGTTGCTCGATATCCGCATGCCCGGTCGTGATGGCATGGCCGTGGCACGTGAGCTGGCGGGCTGGGAGCAGGCACCTGCGGTGGTGTTCTGCACTGCCTACGACGAGTATGCCGTCGATGCGTTCGAAGCCAACGCCATCGGCTATCTCCTGAAACCGGTCAATCGCGACAAGCTGGCTCAGGCGCTGCAGAAAGCACGGCGGCTGAGCGCGGCCGAGCTGGAGAGCGTGGCAGAGCCGCGCCCGGCCGCTGCCCGCCGGCTGCATATCAGCGCCCGTTCGCGGCGCGGGGTGGAGCTGCTGCCGGTGGAGGAGGCGCGCTACTTCATCGCCGATCACAAATACGTCACCGTCATCCACCCCGGTGGTGAGCTGCTGATCGACGACACCCTGAAGGAGCTGGAGCAGGAGTTCGCGCCGGAATTGCTGCGGGTGCATCGCAATGCGCTGGTGGCGCTGGCCCATGTGCAGGGGCTGGAGCGGGTGGAGGCGGGCCAGTATCGCGTGCGCCTCGCCGGGGTCGATCAGGGTCCGGTGGTGAGCCGCCGGCACCTGCCAACGGTAAAGAAAGTGCTCACTGGCATCTGATGCTCGCCCCTACTCAGGGCGCTGCGCAAACGCTTCGCGCAGTGCCCGCACCCGCGCTTCACTGAAGCGGCGGGCGAGCGCGGTCTCCTCCGCCACCACGTCGAAGGCGTGGAATGCGCCGGGCAGGACCAGCAGCTCGGTCGGCACGCCAGCGGCGATCAGGCGCTGTGCGTAGGCAATGTTTTCCTGCACGAAGAGATCGAGCCCGCCGACCGCGATGAAAGCAGGCGGTAATCCGGCCAGCGACCCGGCGCGCGCCGGCACTGCCGCCGCCGGTACCGCGGTGGTCCCCGGCTCCTGCCCAAGGAAGGCGCGCCAGCCAAAGCGGTTGGCTTCCGCCGTCCAGATCAGCTCGCCCAGCGGAGCCGGTACCTCACGGGTGGATGCGGTGCGGTCGTCGAGCATTGGATAGATCAGCATCTGGAAAATCAGTGACACCTGGCCACGGTCGCGCGCCATCAGCGCCAGCAGCGCGGCATGACCGCCACCCGCGCTCTCCCCCATTACTGCCAGGCGCTGCCGGTCGACACCCAGCTCGGCGGCGTGGTCGTGCAGCCACTTCAGCGCCGCGTAATTGTCCTCCCCCGAACCCTGCCAGGTGGTCTCCGGCGCCAGCCGGTAGTCAACCGAGACGATGACACAGTCGAGTGCCTGCGCCAGCCGCTGCAGCCGCGGCAGATCCTGGGCCGGCGAGCCGGCGATATAGCCGCCGCCATGGGTATGGAGAATGGCCGGTCGCTGGCCGCCGCCGATATTGATGAGATATACGGTCACGTCGGGCGCGCCCGCCGGCCCGGGGATGGTGCGTTTCTCGAAGGGAATATCGGGCAAAGGCGGTTGTTCGAACTGGCGCAGCGCCGCGCGCCGGCTGGGCAGGGCCTCGGTGGTGAATGCCGGTCGCGGCATGCCGGCTATCCGGGCGGCGGCGGGCCGCAGCTCGGGGGCTACCGGCGCCAGCAGCGCGGTCAGCTCGGCATCGACGCTGACGCGGCTGTTCCCGCCGGCACAGGCAATCGCACTGAACAGCAGTAGCCAGACGGCCCCCGCGCAGCGCCATGGACTCCCGCCAGATTTTGACACTGCTGCACGCATCGCTCTTCTCCTTGAGACAATCCGGATAACGACCCAATGATGAGCCAGCCCGGACGCCGCCACGAGTTAAGCTTGTGTCATCTCTCTCGAGCGTGACGATCAGGCCGCCGCGGGCGGTGCGGCGCGGGTTCCGATAAGCAGGCCACAGATCGCACAGTCGCGTTTGCCCGGCTTTTCATTACTGTGGTTGACTGGGCGGCAATCCTCAACAGACTGCTGCGAGCTATGTCCGCCATATCTTGCCTGTTAGCCCCGCTGTCACTGCAGTGGCCGGGGCGTAGCCAGCTGCTGGTGCCGGTGCTGCTGGCGCTGCTGCAGGGCTGCAGCCACCTCAGTCAGCCGGCGCCGCCGCTTGAACCGGTAGCCAGCCACCGCTTCGAGTTCGACCCGGCCACCGAGAGTGTGGTGGGCGAGATTCAGATCGTGCAGGCGCGCGCGGACGACACGCTGTCGGATATCGCCCGCCGCTTCAATCTCGGTTATGAGGAAATTGTGCGCGCCAACCCCGGTGTCGACCCCTGGTTGCCGCGTGCAGGCACTGAGATCGTGCTGCCGACGCGCCATGTGCTGCCCGATGCGCCGCGCCGCGGCATCGTCATCAATCTGGCGGCGATGCGCCTCTACCATTTTCTGGAACCGGCAGCGGATGGCACCCAGACTGTGGTCACCCATCCGGTCGGCATCGGCCGGGTCGGGTGGCACACACCGCAGGGCACCACCACGGTGATCAGTAAGCGCACCGATCCCACCTGGTATCCGCCCGTCTCGGTGCGTCGCGAACATGCCGCCAATGGTGATCCGCTGCCGGCGGCGGTGCCGCCGGGGCCCGATAATCCGCTGGGACGCCATGCGATGCGGCTCGGCTGGACCAGCTATCTGATCCACGGCACCAACCGTCCCTACGGGGTCGGACTGCGTGCCAGTCACGGCTGCATCCGCATGTACCCCGAAGATATCGAGCAGCTCTACGAACAGACCGCAATCGGCACCCCCGTGACCATCGTCAATCAGCCTGTCGTCCTTGGCTGGCGCGGCGATACGCTGTATGCGCAGGCGTTCCCGGCGCTGGAGGAAGATCAGCGCGACTGGCAGCGGGAAGCGCCACGGCTGCTGACCAGGGCGTTGCGCGAGCGCAACATGGCCCCCGCCGATGCTGAGGTGATTGGCGTCCTGGTGGCCCAGCCGCGCGGGATTGCTGTGCCGCTGGCCACGGTGCAGGATCTGGATGGTTATCTGGCCGGGGCTCCCCGTGTCCTCAACCAGCTGCCGCTCGGCGCCAACTGGAGCGGCATCGACTAGGCCGGCGGGCGACAAGCGCAGGGTGGTCCCGTATCATGGCCCTATTTGGTTGTGGTGCTTTATTCAATGTCCAGACTGGTTCGCATTGCCACCCGCAAAAGTCAGCTGGCCCTGTGGCAGGCTGAGTTCGTGCGTGCGGAATTGCTGCGTCATCATCCCGATCTCACGGTCGAGCTCGTGACATTCACCACCAGGGGCGATCGTATCCTCGATGCACCCCTGGCCAAGGTGGGCGGCAAGGGACTGTTTGTGAAAGAGCTGGAGAATGCACTGCTGGCCGGCGAAGCCGATCTGGCGGTCCACTCCATGAAGGATGTACCGATGAGCTTCCCGGCCGGGCTGGGCCTGGCCACCATCTGCGAGCGCGAGGACCCGCGCGATGCCTTCGTCAGCAATCGTTTCGACTCGCTGGAGGCGCTGCCACAGGGTGCCATCGTCGGTACTTCCAGCCTGCGCCGTCAGTCCCAGCTGCGAGCGCTGCGGCCGGATCTCGACATCCGCCACCTGCGCGGCAACGTCAATACGCGGCTGGCCAAGCTTGATGCGGGCGAGTTCGACGCCATCATCCTGGCGGCGGCCGGACTGATTCGTCTCGAACTGCAGGAGCGCATTCGCCAGTCGCTCGACACCACCGTCAGTCTGCCAGCGGGCGGTCAGGGTGCGGTGGGCATCGAGATTCGCGAGGATGATGACGGTCTGCGGGCCTTGCTGGCTCCCCTCCATCATGAGCCGACCGCGCTGCGAGTGCGGGCGGAGCGCGCACTCAATAATCGGCTGCAGGGCGGCTGTCAGGTGCCGATCGCCTGCTATGCGGAGCTGGACGGCGATCAGCTCTGGCTGCGCGGACTGGTCGGCGATCCCGATGGTGGCCGCATCCTGCGCGACGAGCGTCGCGGCTCTGCCGCTGAGGCGGAGGCGCTCGGAATCGCTGCCGCCGAGGCCCTGCTGGCGCAGGGCGCCGGCGAGATTCTCGCCGCGGTGTACGGCGATAACCGCGATCAGCACGGCGATCGCTGATGGCTGCGCCTGAGCGTCCCGCTCCGCTCGCTGGCGAGCTGGTGCTGATTACCCGCCCCGTAGGCCGTGCCGACGAGCTGCAGGCTGCGCTCGAGGCCGAAGGTGCACGCGTCATTCATATTCCCCTGCTGAGCATCGAGCCGCTGGCACCCGACGAGCCCGCCAGTGCCGTCCTGCGGCGGCAACTGCTGGAACTCGATCGCTACGACCGGGTTATTGCGGTGAGTGTCAACGCGGTCGAGCAGGGCATGGAGGCGGTCACCGGCCTCTGGCCGCAGCTGCCCGTCGGCATCCGCTGGTACGGCATCGGTGCTGCCACTGCTGCCGCCTTTGCGCGCTGGGATGTGGCGGCGACCAGCCCCGGCGGCGCGATGACAACAGAGGAGTTGCTGGCGCTGCCCGACTTTGCCGACCTGAATGGTGAGCGGGTGCTGATCCTGCGTGCTGAGGGGGGCCGCGAAGCGATGGCTACCGCCATGCGCGAGCGGGGTGCGACCGTTGATTACGCGGTCTGCTATCGGCGCTGTCGGTTGCGCCCGGAGGCCGAGCTGGCGGCTGCGCTGGCGCAGCAGCCGACTGCCGTCTGCCTCAACAGCGGCGATACGCTGGCGGCGTTCGTAGCGGCGCTGCCCGCACCGTCAGCGCAATGGCATGATCTGCGGCTGGTATTGCCCAGCGAACGGGTGGCCGAGCTGGCGCGTGCCCAGGGCTTTCGCCGCGCCACCGCGGCCGTCAACGCCGGTACCGCTGCGACGCTTGCGGCCCTGCGATCTTAACCTGTTGAATGAACGACTACCGGGCTGGTGACGTCTCACTACAGATGAGCCACTGTGCGTGTCCGACACCCATTTTTGAGCAGAGCCATGGAAGAGAAGAAGCTCCCTGCAACGCCCGCCGAACCTGCTGCCACCAGCCCATCGTCTGAGCCACCGCGGCAGCCCGCTGGGGCTCGCCCGGTCCGCAGCTCGGGTGCCGGCTGGCTGGCCGCTCTGGCTCTGCTGCTGGCGCTGGGCGCGCTGGGGGCAGTGGGCTGGCTGGTGCAGCGCGAGGCCGATCAGCAGCAGATGCTGGAGTTTCGGCTGCAGGCCACGGTTCAGAACCAGGTCACCGCGCTGGAGCGTCTCCGTGAGCGCTTTGCGGATGAGCGCGCTGCCGCCCGCAGCGACCGCCGGGAACTGCGCCAGCAGCTGGAAACGCTCAGCGGACAGCTGCAGCGGCAGGCTCAGCGCCTGAATGAACTCAGCCAGTCGGATCGGACTGACTGGCGTCTGGCTGAACTCGACTATCTGCTCAAGCTGGCCCGCCAGAAGCTGCTGCTGGGCGACAACCCGCTGCTGGCGGCAGAGCTGCTGGAGAGCGTTGACGCAACTGCCCGCGATCTCGACGACCCGGAGCTGCTGCCACTGCGCACGGCGCTGGCCGAGGACATTGCGCGGCTGCGCGGGCTGCCCACTATCGATGTCGAGGGGCTGTACTTCAGCCTGGAGGCGCTGGCCGGCCGGGTAGCGGAACTGCAGCTGGTGGTGGCAGCTGTCCCAGCCAATGACGAGTCTGGCGCGACGGCGAGCGAGGGTGACTGGCGCACACAGCTGCGCTCGGGGCTGGCCGAGGCGTGGGACAAGCTGGCCAGTCTGGTCCAGATCCGGCGCCGCGATGAGCCATACGAACCCTTGCTGGCACCGCAGTTCGAAGCCGCACTGCGTCAGCAGCTGCTGTTACTGGTTGAACAGGCCCAGCTGGCCCTGATGGCCGGCAACCAGCGACTCTACACCGACAGTCTGCGGCAGGCCGCACAGTGGACGGAACGCTATTTCTCTGTTGATCAGGCGGTCACCCAGGCCGTGGTGGCGCAGCTCGAGGCGCTGGCAGAGCAGGCCGTCAGCGTCGACGCACCCGACATCAGCGGTTCGCAGCGAGCGCTGCGTGACTACCTGCGCGGGGTAGCGCAGCGCCGCGGGGAACCCGCACCGGCCAGCGCGCCGCCGGCCGCTGATCCGGCCACCAGTGCGGCGCCGTCAGCGCAGGGAGTCGACGCGTGAAAAGGCTCTTTGTCGCTGTCCTGATCACTCTCCTGCTGGCGGTAGCGCTGGCTTCTGCCATCGCCTATGACGCCGGTTACGTGCTGATTGCGTTCGGCCTCTACACGATCGAAACCACGGTCTGGGTGGCTGCCGGGCTGGTCCTGGCTCTGTTGCTGGCAGGCTGGCTGCTGCTGACGTTGCTCGGAAGGCTGCGGCGCGGCCTGCGCCATGGCCCGCCGGCCCGGCGCCAGCGGCGCGCCCGCCACGGCACGACCCGCGGCCTGATTGCCCTCACGGAGGGCCGTTTCGAGCATGCGCGGAAGCGTCTGGCGCGGGCTGCCCGCCGCAGTGATGAACCACTGATCGACCTGCTGCTGGCTGCGCGCGCCAGTGCGGAAACCGGCGACCTGGCACGTGCCCGCAGCTACCTTGCCGAGGCTCAGCAGGGCGGGCCCCAGGCACGGCTGACCGCACTGCTGACGCAGGCTCAGCTGGAGTTTGACAAGGGACAGCTGGAACAGGCGGCAGCCCTGCTGGGGAGGCTGCGCGAGGAGCTGCCCCGCCAGCCGCAGGTATTGCGTCTGCAGGCGCAGGTACTGGCGGCACAGGGCGAGTGGACGGCGCTGGCTGACCTGCTGCCGGCGCTCCGGCGTCAGCAGGCGCTGGCGCCGGAGCGAATCGATGAGTTCTACCGGCAGGTATGGCGTGGTCAGTCAGCCCGGGCTGACAGTACGCAGGAACAGCTGCGGGCGCGCTGGGAGGCGTTGCCGCGTCATCTGCAGAGTGAGGCCGAGCTGCTGGCGAGCTTCGCCGCACAACTGGTTCGCCATGGCGCGGAAAGTGAAGCAGAACATCTGTTGCGCAACCATCTGCAGCGGCAGTGGGACCCGCAACTGTTGCACCCCTATGGCCGGGTGGCCGGCGCTCATCCGGATCGTCAGCTGGCGCTGGTTGAACGCTGGCTGAGTGAACACCCGCGGGATGCAGCGCTGCTGCTGTGTGCGGGCCGGCTGGCGTTGCGCAATCAGCTATGGGGCAAAGCCCGGGAATATTTCGAGGCCAGCTACCGCAGCGAGCCGCGGCTGGAGACGGCAGCAGAGCTGGTGCGTCTGCTGCGTGGACTCGGCGAGCAGCAGCGGGCCACTGAGCTTGCGGAACGGGCGCTGCTGGGCAGTCAGGCACTGCCACAACTGCCGCTGCCGGGCAGGAGCCCGGCGCTGCAATAAATTACTCTTCGTTCAGTTGCGAATGATGCCGCAGGCGAAGCGCGTCGCCTGGGCCGGATCGGCGCCATCGTAGATCAGCAGACTGCGCCCCACCACATCTTCCAGGCGTACGTGTGAAGCCGTGACGGCCATTACTGCCCGGCCCTGATCATCAACGGACAGCGGCGGCAGATCACCGACGCTGCGCGCCTCGCCTCCATTCCCGTCGGTCACCTCTTCGGGAGCATGGCGCGGACCAGCGGCGTCTCCCGGACCGTGCACATCCGCTGTGACCGTCGTGCCGCAGTCAGCTTTGCTGTGCAGCTGAAGCGCGAGGTCACCGGCAGGCAGGCCTTCAAGCTGCGGCAGAATGCGCAGCCCGCTGGCGTCGGCGCGCAGGGTGATGCGCCCCAGCACCGCCGCTTCCTCGCGTTCACCATCCACGCGCTGCATGACCACTGAATACTGTGCCTGCCCGGCCGTGTCACTGTCGCCAAACGGCGTCTCCTTATCTGGTCCGCGCGCCGACTGGCCCCATGCCGTCGCTGTCAACACCGTGATTACCGCAGCCAGCCAGTAGTGGTTGCTGCCGGGCGCTCGTGATCTCTTCATGGGTTCCATCCCGATCTGATGCGGTCAGTGCAGCCGCGTTGGTTGTGTGGAGTCGCCTGCTGGCCGCAGGGTCTGGTAGTGGGCGATAACTTCGGGGACCACCGGTTCTTCATCGGTATCGGCATCGACCATCAGGACATGCTCGCCCGCAGCCAGATTGGAGTCGAACTGGGTGTGTTGCCGGTTACGCCGCTGGATCCCAATGAACCCGCCCTCCCAGGTGCCGAAGCCGAGCACTACGATGGCAAGAAAAATAACCGGCACCCACACCGCTATCGTGGAAGCACCAAGCAGCCAGGCAACAGCGATGATCAGTGCGGCGCCCACCAGTCCGATCACCGCACCGCGTTCTCCTGAGCGAATAACATCTTTTTTCAGAGGCGATGAAACCGGCTGCATGCCGTGCACTTCGACCTTGGCGTCGTCATCGCTCAGTACGTGAATGTGCTGTCTGGCGATGCCGCGTCGCATCAGCTCCTGCTCGGCCCGCTTGAGGTCTTCAATGCGATCGCTGACAAAATAGTAGCGTTTCATGACACTCCTCCCGTGCGCCAGACGGAAGCTGCGCACAGTGTTGCTGATGTCGTTTTGGAGGAGGTGGAAACGCCGTAGTTCCCGGCAGTTTGTGGACCTTTCGGTTTCTAACAGTGGGGATTGGTGGCGCTAGAAGCGCTCGCGGTCCTGAGCGGTTGCAGCTTCACGACACTCTCCGCGCAGGACGGCACGACCGCGCACCTGATAGTGATCCAGCGTTACGAAACCTTGCTGGCAGAAGCCGTTCTCCAGCAGCAGATGGCTCACCCATTGATCGACCGGTGCCTCCGCAGGGCGGCGACTGCGTGTCAGCTGCGAGCTGCCCGGCCGTGGCAGCTGCACGGAATAGGTGAACAGTTTGGTGCCGTCGTCGAGTATGCGGGGTTCGAAGCGAGCAGCCAGCTCTGCCGGCTTGGCCTGGGGTTCGCTGCGGTTGCTGCCGCAGCCAGCGAGCAGCAGTGCGGCGGTCATCACGACCGCCAGCCGGCAACCGGTGCTGCGTACGTGCTGGGTCACGGCATTCACTCCTCTGCAGAGGGACGATCGAGCGTACGGCTCAGCTGTGGTGATGACCATGGTAGCGTATCGAATCCGGCGTCGGCACGCGGCTGTGCCAGCTGCAACGAGGGCGTCACGGCAGCGTTGCAAGGCGCCAGCGCGATAAGCGCCAGCCAGCTGACGCCCAGCTCGCCCGGGATTCGCCACTGCCAGCCACTCACGGGTCCGGACCAGCCAGCGTCAGCCTGAAGCTGCAGCGACTCGTTGGACGCTACGGCAAAAGCGGTGCGCGAGAGTCCGCCTGCAATGCCGCACCCCAGCGCTTTCACGAATGCTTCCTTGAACGTCCACAGCACCATGAACTGCTCGCGCTGCTCTGCCGGCGTGAGCTGCTGCAGCCAGGTGACTTCGGCGGTACTGAAATAGCGTCGCGCGATGCGCAGCGGATCGAGCTCGCGCCCGGCCTGATCGATATCGACCCCCACTGCGCCGCTGGCGCCGAGCGCGACCACTACCCACTCGGCCGTGTGCGAAAGGTTGAAGGCGGGGGCGTTGATTGCCCTGGGCTGCGCAAGCTCCAGCTTGCCGCGTGCGCCACGCCTGAACGCAATGTCGGTCGCGGAGCAGTTCAGTACCGTCGACAGGGTCTGGCGCAGCAGCGCGCGCCCGATGGTCCAGGTCGTGCGACGAGCGACCGCCTGCGTTTCAGCACGGGCTCGTTCAGTCGGGGACAGCAGCGGTTCAGCGGCGGCCACCGCAGCCGCTGAGACGGGACAGGCGATCAGCTGCAGTGGCGTCAACGGTCCAGCGCAGCCAGCAGTGCGCGCATTGCCTGACCGCGATGGCTGATACGGTTCTTGTGCTGGGGCGGCAGCTCCGCGGCAGTGGCGTTTTCAGCGGCCACCCAGAACAGCGGGTCGTAACCAAACCCGCCTGCGCCGCGCGGTTCGGTGAGGATGGTGCCCGGCCAGACCCCCTCACAGATCAGCGGTGCCGGATCCTCGGCGTGACGCAGGAACACCAGCACGCAGCGAAAGCGCGCGGTGCGCTGTACCTCCGGCACTCCCTCCAGCGCTGCCAGCAGCCTGCGATTGTTGTCGGCGTCGCTGGCGCCGGCGCCGGCAAAACGGGCTGAATGGATGCCGGGCGCGCCCTGCAACGCATCCACTTCCAGACCCGAGTCATCGGCGATGGCGGGCAGCCCCGTGTGGCGGGCTGCCTGACGCGCTTTGATCAGTGCGTTCTCAACGAAGGTGAGTCCGTTTTCCTCCGCTTCCGGCACGGCGAAGTCGCTCTGCGGCACGATGGTCAGTGACATCGACGCCAGCAGCGCCTGAAACTCCTTCAGTTTGCCCCGATTACCAGTGGCGACGACGATGGTCTGGCGCTCGCTCGTGCTCATTTCTGGACATGCATCTCGCGGGTAAAGGTGATGGTGCGCGCTGGTGCATTGGGGTCGGGCTGCACGCTGATGTCGAAGCGCAGTGTTTCGCGGTCGCTGTGCCGGAACTGGGCGATGTAGTAAATGGCGCCTTCTTCCCGGATTTCACGGAAGGTGAGCGACTTGCTCTGGATGAGATCCGAATATTTGCCGGTGACGACGGCGGTCTGAGCGCGGTCATTGCCATCGCCGGTATCGCGTCGCACCGAAATGTTCAGCACCGCCCGGTCGGCGGCACGGACGATCTCGTAGGCTGTTGCCACCTCGGCGCTGAGGAAGGTGGACGGGAACAGCGAATAGTGCACAGTGTACGGCCCGAAGGTCTGGCTGGTCTCGATGTCGGCACGGGGCGCTCCCTGGGCGAACGCGAATGAGACCGGCAGCAGCGCACAGGCCAGGAGCAGGACGAGACGTTTCATCATATGACCTCCAGCAGCGATGTCAGCGGGCGATATGATAAATCGCCGTGACCCCGAACAGATTGGGCCAGCGCTGCGCAATCGCGCTGACCTCACGATGGGCGCCTACAAAGGCCCGATTGAGGATGCGCAGCCCTTTTTCGCGACAGAGTGTCTCGAAATCCCTGACGGTGCAGAAGTGGATGTTGGGAGTGTCATACCACTGATACGGCAGATAGCGTGACACCGGCATCCGTCCCAGCAGGCCGAGCTGCCAGCGGCAGCGCCAGTGGCCGAAGTTGGGGAAGGTGACAATCGCTTCGTCACCAATGCGCAGCATCTCATCCAGCGCATCGTGCGGCCGCTCCAGCGCCTGGATCGCCAGCGTCATGACCACCGTGTCGAAGCTCTTGGTCTCGAAGTTACCGAGGCCGGCGTTGATGTCCTGCTCCACCACACTGATGCCGCGCGCGAGACAGGCGTTGATGTGGTCGGGATCCATTTCCACCCCGAGTCCCTGCACCTGGCGCGATCTGGCCAGTGCCTCCAGCAACGCGCCGTCGCCACAGCCAAGGTCGAGGACGCGCGAGCCAGGCTTGATCCACTCCTGGAGGCGGGTCAGATCATAACGCATCAGCCCAGCTCCTCCGCGACACGGCCCAGGAAGCTGCGGAGCACGGCCTGGTAACGCGGGATCGGCACCAGGAAAGCATCGTGGCCATGAGGCGCATCGATTTCGGCATAGCTCACTTCTTTTCTGGCGGCCACCAGTGCGTTGACGATCTCCCGCGAGCGCGTCGGCGCAAAGCGCCAGTCGCTGGTGAAGGAAATCACCAGGAAGCGCGCCTGAGCGTGGCTGAACGCCGCTACCGGATCGTCGTTGTACTCGCGCGCCAGGTCGAAATAATCGAGTGCGCGGGTCATCAGAATGTAGGTGTTGGCGTCGAACGCCCGGGAAAAAGTGCTGCCCTGATAACGCAGGTAGCTCTGGACCTGAAACTCGACCTCCGCTTCCGAGCCCACCGTCAGGTCGCCGGCTTTCAGATCGCGGCCGAAGCGCGCCATCATTCCTTCGGCAGAGAGGTAGGTGATGTGGCCCACCATGCGCGCCAGCGCCAGCCCGCGTGCGGGAATGGTACCGCGCTCCAGATAGTAGCCGCCGTGGAAGTCGGGGTCGGAGGTAATCGCCTGCCGGGCGATTTCGTTGAACGCGATGTTCTGCGCCGACAGCTTCATGGCAGAAGCGATCACCACCGCGTTGCGAACCAGCTCGGGGTACTCCAGGGTCCAGCGCATCACCTGCATGCCGCCCAGGCTGCCGCCGATGCAGATGGCCCAGTGCGGGATGTCGAGGCGCGCCATCAGCGCCCGCTGGGAGTGAACCCAGTCGCGGCAGCGCAGGCTCGGAAAGTCGGGCCCCCAGGGACGGCCGGTCTCCGGATTGATACTGGTCGGACCGGTCGAGCCGTGGCAGCCACCGATGTTGTTGAGGCTGACCACGAAGAAACGGTTGGTGTCGATCGGCTTGCCCGGCCCGATGTAGTGGTCCCACCAGCCCGGTTTGGCATCATCGAGGGTGTGATAGCCGGCCGCATGATGGTGGCCGCTGAGTGCGTGACAGATCAGTACGGCGTTGCTGCGATCTTCGTTCAGTTCGCCATAGGTTTCATAGACCAGCTCGTAGCCGGGCAGCTCGCGCCCACAGGCGAGCCGGAACGGTTCGTTGAAGACCTCACGCTGGGGGGTAACTAAACCCACGCTGTCGGCGGCTGGGGTAGCGGGCATTTCCGTGATTTTGTTCCGAAAACTGGCCAGAGAAGGGGGCCGGGAGTGAGGCCAGCAGTCTAAAGGAGAGCTGGCTTAGCGGCAAACCTCCGGGGCGTGTCAGCGCGGTGCGATTCCGGCCTCTGCCGGCAGCTGCGCTGGCTGTGCGATGCGTACGCTCTTCTGCCGGCTGGTATCGCCTCTCTCCAGCGCGACTGCGCGCTGGGGCACGCCGAACTGCTCCGCCAGCCAGGCAATCAGGCGCTCGTTGGCGCGGCCTTCGACCGGCGGCGCACTGATGCGGATCTTAAGCCGGTCACCATGCAGCCCGGCAAAACCCTCGCGGCGCGCCCCCGGCTGCAGATGGCAGTGCAGCAGCAGGTCATCGCCGTCCCAGCGGTAGTGCGACACTGCTACAGCCCGAGTACCAGTGCCGTGGGCAGGCTGGTGGCGGCGGCCAGATGACGCAGCACCACCCGTACCACGTTGATCACCAGGAACACCATAATCGGCGACAGGTCGAGCCCGCCCAGTGGTGGCAGCAACCGGCGAAATGGCGCCATCACCGGCTCGGTGAGCTGGTGAATCAGGATCACTGCCGGATGATAGCTCTGCGGCGCCACCCAGCTGAGGATGATTCCTACCAGAATGGCCACGAAGTAGATGTTGACGACCATCGCCACCACCGCGATCACCGACCACACCAGCAACGCGCCGATCGGCGGGATGCTCGCGCCAAAGAGCGAGAAGAGCAGTGCGAAGGTGATGATCTGCACCAGCAGCGCCAGTACCACCGCCGCAAAATCGATGCCCAGCAACCCCGGAACCACTTTGCGCAACGGTTTCAGCAGAGGGTTGGTGATACGCACGAGGAACTGCGACAGCGGGTTATAGAAATCGGCGCGGACAAGCTGCAGCAGCAGACGCAGCAGTACCGCGGCCAGGTAGAGATTCAGGATTGTCTGGAGCAGCTGAAGGAACAGTTGGCCAATATCGCTGAGCACTGAGTGGATCCTTTTTCGTCCAACAGGTTATACGGAGGGGGCCAGCATCACTTGTCGGCCAGCTCGCGGGCCAGCTCGCGCGAGCGTTCGGCACAGGCGTCCAGCGCCCGCGCAAACAGCTGCCGCAGGCCGCCCTCCTCGAATACGGCAATGGCCCGTTCGGTGGTGCCATTGGGGGAAGTGACGCGCCGCCGCAGCTCGGCCGCGTCGACGTCGCTGGTTACTGCCATCTGCGCGGCCCCGAGCGCCGTCTGCAAGGTGAGCTGACGCGCGACCTCTGGCGACAGGCCCAGGTCGACACCAGCCTGCTGTATCGCTTCCATTACCAGAAAAAAATAGGCCGGCCCGCTCCCCGAAACAGCCGTCACCGCGTCGAGCTGTGCTTCGTCGTCAACCCACAGCACGATGCCGATGGCGCGCAGAATGGCATCGGCTGCCTGACGTTGCTCGGTGGTCACCGCAGCGCTGGCACAGGCGCCGGTAGCACCACTCTGCACCAGTGCCGGCGTGTTCGGCATGCAGCGCACGATGGGCAGACTGGCGCCCAGCCAGTGCTCCAGGCTACTGATTTCGATGCCGGCGGCGATCGAGATGATCAGCGGTCGCTGCCGTCGCAGGGCGGGCGCCAGCGGCTCAAGCACCTCCCGCATCACCTGTGGCTTGACTGCCAGCACCACCACATCGGCACCTTCAATCGCGGCGGCATTATCGGCAGCCGTCACCACTGGCGCGACCGTGCGCAGCCGCTCGAGGGTGGCCTGCTGCGGGTCGCTGGCGGCGATACGGTCCGGTCGCCAGCCCTTGCCGACCAGTCCGCCGATGATGCTGGACGCCATGTTACCGGCGCCAATGAACGCGATCTTGGTGGAGGTCACAGCAATTTTCCTCTCGTTTTCGGTCGGGCAGAGCAGCGCCGCAGTATACCGGCTGAGCCGTGCGCTGCCACCGTCAGCCTGGTCTGCCTCACGAATCGAGCACCAGCTCGCGCCGGAGGAGCACCGCAGTTTCGCGTGGTACCACTTCCTGCCCCCGCTTCAGCAGCCGGGCCTTGGTAAAGGCGGCGCCGAACAGCAGAATCAGCGAGGAGTAATAGACCCACAGCAGTATCAGCACCACCGAGCCAGCGGCGCCATAGGTTGAGGCGGTAGCGGTGTAGGCGAGATAGGTCGCAATGCCATAGCGCCCTATGGAGAACAGCACGGCGGTGGCGACGGCGCCGGCGAGCACGTCGCGCCAGGTAAGTACCACGTCGGGCAGAATTTTGAAGATGCAGCCGAACAGCAGCGCGATCATGACCAGCGAGATGATCATTTCGCCGCCGCTCAGCAGGGCCGCCAGCGCCGGCATGAAATCGTCCGCAAAGTGGAGTGCGGCGCGCAGCACCACGCCCGCCAGCAGTGACACCAGCAGCACGAAGCCGATTGCCAGTACCACGGTCAGCGACAGCACCCGGTTCTTGATGAGGATGAAAATGCTGTTGCGCGTCGGTTTGGCGGTGACGCCCCAGATCGTATTGAGTGAATACTGCATCTGCGCGAACACCGTCGTGGCGCCCGCTATCAGCGCCCCGAAACCGAGCAGAGTCGGCAACAGTCCGGCAGCCTCCGGCCGGGAATTCGCCACCGCCTGTTCGACTGTGGCGGCGGCACTGGGCCCCATGACGGCTTCCAGCTGCCCAAAAATCTGCCCCTGCGCCGCCTCTTCACCCAGTACGATTCCGATCACGCCCACCGCGATGATGACGACGGGCGCCAGTGAGAACAGGGTGTAGAAGGCGAGCGAGCCCGCATAGCTGAAGGCGTTGGCGTCGATCCAGAGCCTGACGGCATCGCGTGCCACTTCGAACCAGTAACGCGCCATTGCGCTGATCTTTGTCAGAGGCATGCTGTTCTCCTGCCGATACGGGGTGGGATGCCCCCGTTGATCCATCAGACGCTGCGCAGGGCGCGGGCGCCAAAAATGTCGCTGCCGATACGGACGATGGTGGCGCCCTCCGCTACCGCCGCCTCCAGATCGGCTGACATGCCCATCGACAGCGTGTCCAGTGCCAGTTCATCGCGCAGCACATCCGCCAGTGCGCGCAGCCGGCCAAAGACATGACGCTGCTCTTCGAACGCATCGCACCGCCGCGGGATTGCCATCAGCCCGCGCAGGTGCAGGCGCGGCAGGTGACTCACGGCCCGTGCCAGCGCCGGCAGCTCGGCCGGCCGGACGCCGCTCTTGGTCGCCTCGCCGTCGATGTTCACCTGCAGACAGATATTGAGGGGGGGCAGTTCAGCTGGCCGCTGCGCTGACAGCCGTTCAGCCACCTTGAGCCGGTCGACGGAATGCACCCAGTCGAAGTGCTCAGCGATCTGCCGGGTTTTGTTGGATTGCACCGGGCCGATGAAATGCCAGCAGAGCGGGAGATCCTCGAGGGCTATGATCTTCTCCAGCGCCTCCTGCAGATAGTTTTCGCCGAAATGGCGGATGCCGGCCGCCGCCGCAGCGCGCACCCGCTCGGCTGGGTGCGTTTTGCTGACCGCCATTAATGTGACGTCGTTGGCGTCACGGCTGTGCTGTGCCGCGGCCTGCCCGATGCGGCTCAGAACCTTTGCTATATTTCCTGCGATGTCGGTTGGCATGGCCATCCTTAACTTCCTGGCGCCGCTGCGGCCCCGCACTGCGCGGCCCCGGCACTCTCCATTTGGTTGGCTGGCACGCTGCCAGGTTCAGCCCGAAGGCCTTTTCAGGTAAAGGAAAGTACGTGGATATTACCGAACTTCTCGCTTTCAGCGCCAAACAGGGCGCGTCCGACCTGCACCTCTCGGCCGGCCTGCCTCCCATGATCCGGGTAGACGGCGACGTCCGTCGCATCAATCTGCCACCGCTGGACCACAAGCAGGTACACGGCCTGATCTACGAGATCATGAACGACAAGCAGCGAAAGGATTATGAGGAGTTCCTGGAAACCGACTTCTCATTCGAAGTCCCGGGCGTGGCGCGTTTCCGGGTCAATGCGTTCAACCAGAACCGCGGCGCCGGCGCCGTGTTCCGGACCATTCCGTCCAAGGTCCTCACCATGGAGGATCTCGGCATGGGGCAGGTGTTCCGGGACATCTGCCACAACCCCCGTGGTCTGGTGCTGGTAACGGGTCCGACCGGTTCGGGTAAGTCCACTACCCTGGCGGCGATGATGGACTACATCAACGACACGCGTTACGAACACATCCTCACCATCGAGGATCCCATCGAGTTCGTGCATGAATCGAAGAAGTGCCTGATCAACCAGCGTGAGGTTCACCGCGACACCCATGGCTTCAACGAGGCGTTGCGCTCAGCACTGCGGGAAGACCCCGACATCATTCTGGTGGGTGAGCTGCGTGACCTGGAGACCATTCGGCTGGCGCTGACAGCGGCTGAAACCGGCCACCTGGTATTCGGTACGCTGCACACGACCTCAGCTGCAAAAACCATGGACCGCGTTATCGACGTCTTCCCGGCGGCGGAAAAGGACATGGTGCGCTCGATGCTGTCTGAGTCGCTGATGGCGGTTATTTCGCAAACCCTGCTGAAGCGGGTCGGCGGTGGCCGGATCGCCGCCCACGAAATCATGATCGGCACACCTGCCATTCGTAACCTGATCCGTGAGGACAAGGTGGCGCAGATGTACTCCGCCATCCAGACCGGAGGCAATGTCGGGATGCAGACCATGGACCAGTGTCTGCAGGATCTGATCAACAAACGGCTGATCACGCGTGAAGCGGCACGAACCAAGGCGCGTTTCCCCGAGAAGTTCTGAACCAGTCGTTCTCTATTCTAATTCCGTACAAATTGTTCGACGCGCCGCGTCGCCGAGGAAAAAGCTGCAATGGATATTGAAAGGCTTCTCAAGCTGATGGTGGAAAAGAGCGCGTCGGATCTGTTCATCACGGCCGGCGTGCCGCCTTCGATCAAGATCAACGGCAAGGTAGTGCCGGTAACGGCGACTCCGCTGTCACCGGAAAAAACCCGTGAAACCGTCCTCAGCGTGATGAATGAGACTCAGCGCGCCGAGTTCGTGGCCACCAGGGAACTCAACTTCGCGATCAGCGCACGCGGCATCGGCCGCTTCCGGGTCAGCGCATTCTATCAGCGCAATCTGGCGGGCATGGTACTGCGGCGCATCGAAACAAAAATACCACGCGTTGAAGAGCTCGGGCTGCCCGACATTATTAAAGATCTGGCGATGGCCAAACGCGGCTTGATCATTTTTGTCGGCGCGACCGGCGCCGGCAAGTCCACCTCACTGGCGGCGATGATCGGTCACCGCAATCGCAATTCGAAAGGCCACATCATCTCGGTCGAAGATCCGATCGAATATATCCATCAGCACGAGGGCTGCATCGTTACCCAGCGTGAAGTGGGCATCGATACCGAATCGTTCGAGGTGGCGCTCAAGAACATGCTGCGACAGGCGCCGGATGTGATCATGATCGGTGAGGTGCGGACCCGCGAAACGATGGAGCACGCCATCACTTTCGCCGAAACCGGGCACCTCTGCCTCTGCACGCTGCACGCCAACAATGCCAACCAGGCACTCGACCGCATCATGCATTTCTTTCCCGCTGAGCGGCATCCTCAGCTGTGGATGGATCTGTCGCTCAACCTGCGGGGCATGATCGCCCAGCAGCTGATTCCCCGGCCCGATGGCAAGGGACGGCGGGCCTGCGTGGAAATTCTCATCAATACACCGCTGGCCCAGGATCTCATCCGCAAGGGCGAAGTACATATGCTGAAGGAGCTGATGGCTAACTCCAATGAGCAGGGCATGCAGACCTTCGATCAGCATCTTTATGAAATGTATGCCGCGGGGGAAATCACCTATGAGGATGCCATCGCTCATGCCGATTCTGCTAACGATCTGCGGCTGATGATCAAACTGGGAGCGGATGCCGATCCGGAATCTCTGATGGGCGGTACGGTGGGTTTGCAGCTGGCGGAAGATCCGGAAGAGGATCGCGGTCACAGTACGGTTCGGCGCCGCATCTGACGCCGGTCGCTTTTACAGTCGCGACACCATTGCAGAACAGGGGCGGAAGAGATGAACGTGGCGCGTTATGCAGCTCTGGCATTTGTGGTGCTCACGCTGGCTGCCTGCCGTGCAGCTGATACGCCGGCACAGTCCTCGCCAGCAGAGCTGGTCCGTTGCGAAGAGCCGCGTCCCGAGTTCTGTACTCATCAGTATCTGCCTGTGTGTGCGCACCGCGACACGGGCATCCGCTGTGTTACCACGCCTTGTCCCTCCGCAGCACAGCAGACCTACGGTAACGCCTGTGCTGCGTGTGCCGACCCCGCGGTTGAAGGCTGGCGCCCCGGTGAATGCTGAGCGGCTGTGCATTGAACGTTTCGGAGACCTTCTGCCTAATGGTTAGCGCAGTCTGGCGTCCGCACCATAACTGATGAGTCAGAAAAGACTGTCGTTGTCCGCAACTGTGGTGTTATTGGAAATAATTCCGAATAAGGGTAGCCGGGGTCACTTCGAATTGCGTTAAGCTGACTCCTGCTCGATGCGCTGCAGCTCAGCTTGATGTTGTGAAATCCTCTTCTGCAAAGCAGGCGGCCATCGCAAAAGAAAAATAACACGCGAGTCGAATCGCTGGCGTCACAGGAGGATGCTTCGATGATCCCGTCATTAGGTCAAATTCCTGCAATTCGTAATTTTGCCCGTCTGTTTGGCAGGGCCCCGATGCAGCCGTCGGCGCGCCAGTTTCTGCTGGATCTCATTCCCGCGGATTCTGTTGGTGCGGAGATCGGTGTGCATAAAGGTGATTTTTCTGCCGAACTGCTGGCCCAGGTCAGGCCGCGTGAGCTGCACCTGATCGATCCATGGCAGCATGAAACCTCCGACATTTATCGGGACGCCTGGTATGGCGGCAAGGCGAGTGCCGGGCAGCTGGAAATGGATGAGCGTTACCAGCAGACCTGCGATCGCTTTGAAGAAGAGATGGATGACGGTCGCGTGATCGTCCACCGCGGTTACTCGGATGAAGTCCTGGCCGGCTTCAGCGATGATTACTTCGACTGGGTCTATATCGACGGTAATCATCTTTATGAGTTTGTCCGGCAGGATCTGCTGCTGTCGCTGCAGAAAGTGCGACCTGGCGGCATGATCACGGGCGACGATTATACCGAGGGTGGCTGGTGGGAAGGTGGCGTCAAGCTTGCTGTGGACGAGTTTGTGAGAGAGGCTCCGGTCGAGCTGATGGCGCTGGAGAACCGGCAGTTTGCACTGCGGGTGAAGGGATGAGTGACGCCAGTTCGGCAGACCTGCAATCGGTCGAGATCGAATACGTCGAAGGCGGTCGGCGCCTCTTCGTATTTTTCGGTGGGCTCGCGGCAGGAGTTTCCATCCCGCCGTTTGAGTTTTATCGCGCGGCGCAGATCGTCAATGAGCACCGCATTTTCATTCGCGATTTTGCACAGGTCTGGTATCACTGCGGCCTGCCCGGCGTGAGCAGCGACATTCCCTCGACTGTCAGCTGGCTACAGCGGCAGATTGAAGCATTGCAGCCGACAGAAGTCGTCTTCGTGGGAAACTCCATGGGCGGGTATGCGGCGATGCTGTTCGGGGCGCTGGCAGGTGGCGTTCGCACCATCGCGTTTTCGCCTCAGAGTTTTATCTCGCCGTGGCGCCGCTGTCTGGCGGGTGACCGGCGCTGGCCGCGCCAGGTTCGAAAAACCTGTCGCGCTTCACTGCTCAGGTACCGCGCCTGGGATCTGAAGCCGATACTCAGCCACAGGCCGGTACAGATCGACCTGTTCGCGCCGCAGGGACATCGCCTCGATCGGTACCATGCGGAACGGCTGGGCGATATTCCCGGCATTACGCTGCACCTGCTGCCTTGCGACACGCATGGGCTGGTGCGCCTGCTGAAGGAGCAAGGGCGCCTGCCCGCGCTGCTGGCTGGCTCCTGAGCTCAGCCTGCGCGGTTCAGGCGTGGCCGGGCGGTGTGTGTGCTGCCAGCCACCCTTCCAGAATCAGCCGGGCGCTGATGCTGTCGACGCCGGCGTCGCGCCAGGCATCGAGGTCGCGGGTCCGGCCGCCGCTGTCAGCGAGCAGCTCACCGCGAGCGGCGAAGCTGCTGAGTCGCTCATCCCAGAGTGCAACGGCCAGGCCAAAACGTCCCGTCAGCCGGCGCGAGAATTTTTCGGCCCGGTCCGACATCGGCGAACGGCTGCCATCCATATTGAGCGGCAGGCCGACCAGCAGCTGGTCCGGTTCCCATTCGCGAATCAGGCGCTCGATCTGCTGCCAGTCCGGCACGCCGTCGCGTGCCTTCAGGGCCGGCAGCGGCCGTCCGCTCGCCGTCACGCTCTGGCCGACAGCGACCCCGATGTGGCGCATCCCGTAATCGAACGCCAGCACGGTGATGGGTTTGCGGTATGCTTCAGGCATGGCCTACGACCGTCGAAATCAGATTGAGATCGACACCGAGCTGGGCCGCTGCGGCGGAGAGCCGTTGCGGGATAGGCGTTCTGAACAGGATGTCGCTGTTCGCCGGGATGGTCAGCCAGGCGTTGGCGCTGATTTCTTCTTCCAGCTGACCGGCACTCCAACCGGCGTAGCCAAGCGCCATCAGGTGATCTTCCGGGCCATCGCCGTGCGCGAGCGCTTCGAGAATGTCACGCGACGTCGTCAGAGAAATCTCGTCGGTGACGCGCAGCGTGGCATCCCAGGCCCGCTCGCAACCGCGGTGCAGGATGAAACCGCGTTCGGTCGCGACCGGCCCGCCAGTCAGCACCGGCTCGTCGCCGCTGACCCGGACATCGTCAATCTCCAGATGGGCAAAGATGTCGCGCAGGCTGAGGTTCAGCGGCTGATTGACGATGAGGCCCATGGCGCCTGCTTCGGTGTGTTCACACAGATAAGTGAGGCTGCCGGCAAAGATGCCCTCGCTAAGCGAGGGCATGGCCAGCAGGAAGTGGTCTTTGAGGGAATGAAATGTGGCAGTCATGCGGCCATTATTGGGCCGCAGGCCGTCCGTTACAAGGCAGCAGCAGGGGCGCCCTAACCTTCCGAGCTGAGGCGGTCCTTGTGGAAGCGCCAGGTGCGGATGATCTCCAGCACGTCGACATTGCGCCGCATGTCGGCGGGAAATGGCTCATAGGGCGCGGCGAGATGAACGATGCGCATCGCTGCCTCATCCAGCACCTTGTGACCGGATGACTGCAGGACGCGGATTTCGTGCACCTCGCCATTGGGCAGCAGCGCGACCATCAGGCGCAGCTCGCCAAAGATCTGCTGTCTGCGGGCCTGTTCCGGGTAGTTGGCGTTGCCTACCTGCTCGATGCGGGTTCGCCAGTTGTTGAGGTAGAGCGCGTCCTCGCTGCGGCGGGTCGCCACTGAGGTGAGCCGGCGAATGCGTGGGCGCGCAGCGTAGGCCTGCCGCTGGGTGTCGAGCTTGGCCTGCAGGCTGGCGATCTCGAGGCTGCGCTGAAGGATGGTCAGCTCGCTTTCAGACAGCTCGCTGCGCTGCGCCTCGTCCCTGCTGTTCGGCCGGACCACCTGGGTGCGCGCATGGCTGGTGGTGGTGATGGCAGTTTGCTGGTGCTCGCTCTGTGGCCGTGCGGCCAGCTGCTGCTGGGGGCTGATGTCGCGGATGACGTTGTCGTGAAAATCGGCGGTTTCCCGGGCGGTGAGCTGTGCCTTGCGGTCCAGCGTGCCGCTGCCCTCCTGATTCTCCTGGGCCACGAAGTCGGCACGCTCCGGCGCCTTTTCACTGCGATACTGGGCCAGCGTGATATCGAGCCGCGAGGCGCGCGGGGTGCGCAGCTCCTGCTCGAATGTGATCCCGAGAATGATCGCTGCGTGCAGCGCCAGCGCCAGCAGGAAAGTGAAGCCGAGCCGGTTGTGGTGGCGGTCGGCGTCAGGATCGGGGAAAAAAGCGGCACTGCTCATGCGGTCTCGTCTGTGGGAGCCGGCCAGGCCGGAAGATCCTCTGTATGTCGGCGCCGGTCAGGCTCCCACTCCACACCTCGTCTTACTGACCGCGCGCGGCCAGGCGCCCGGCGATGGCATCCATCAGTTTGCCGGCGATGTCGGTGTCATAGGCGGCATCGATCTCCCGGATGCAGGTCGGACTGGTGACGTTGATTTCGGTGAGGTAATCGCCGATTACGTCCAGCCCCACGAACATCAGTTCCAGCTCCTTCACTACCGGCCCGACCTGTGCCGCGATCCAGCGATCGCGCTCGGTGAGCGGCTGCGGCCGACCGGTGCCGCCCGCTGCCAGATTGCCGCGTGTTTCGCCGGCCATTGGAACCCGCGCCAGGCAGTAAGGGATGGGCTCACCGTTGACCAGCAGAATGCGCTTGTCGCCTTCACTGATAGCAGGCAGGTAACGCTGCGCCATGATGGTCTGCCGGCCGTGGTCCGTCAGTGTCTCGATGATGACGCTGAGGTTGGGGTCGTTGTCGCGTACCCGAAAAATAGCACTTCCACCCATTCCGTCCAGTGGCTTGAAGATGACATCGCGATGTACCTGGTGA
>JAJUJZ010000114.1 GCA_029265075.1 Gammaproteobacteria bacterium
AGAACACCAGCATCAGGAAGACGACGTTGATCAAAGGGATCAGGTTGTCGTCGCCGCCACGGGCGCCGCTGTCAGGGGAGAGCTGCATGATTAATCCGCCCCGTTGGCCAGACTCAGACGTGCCGCACCCACCGCCTTCAGAGCATCCAGCGCGTCGACAACCTGCTGGGTGGAAGCGTCGCCGGCCGGTTGCAGAATCACGGGTCGCTCGAGATCTGTCAGCAACATGCGCAGTTGTGCAAGATCAAAGGGAGCTGCGATCCGCTGCTCACCGATCAGCAGGTCACCCGCGCCATCGAGATTAGCGATCAGCGGCTCTGTGGGCGCGGCCTCGGCGGTGGCCCCGGGCGTATCGACGACGACATCGAGGCTCCGCCACTGGGTGAAACTGGAAGTGAGCATAAAAAAGAGCAGCAGAATAAAGACGACATCGATCAGTGCCGTCAGGCTGACGGGTGTGCTGCGGCGTCGGGCAGGCGCCGTGCCGAGCAGGCTGTAATCAAGCAGGCGCATGGCGTTTGCTGATCGGTACCAGACGTGCGGTCGGCTCTTCAGCTACCACCTGATGAGTAAAAACCTGAGTAACAGCATCTTCGATGCGATGACGCGCGGCATCGACCTTACGTTCCAGCCAGGCGTGCGCCATAACGGTGGGAATGGCGACCGCGAGACCGACGGCAGTGGTGAGCAGGGCAACCCAGATACCCCCTGAGAGCACGCTCGGATCAACCTGTGAGCCGGCCGCTTCCATTTGAGCAAATGCTTCGATCATGCCGATAACAGTGCCGAACAGGCCGAGCAGCGGGCTGAGTGAGGCGATTATTTCCAGCGTTTTAAGATGACTGCGCAGCTGCTCCAGGCGACCCAGCGCGATGCGGGCGACTTCCTCTCGCAGCAGCTCGGCGGCGTTACCGGCGCGAATGCCCACCATGGCGAAATGGAGCAGCTTCGGCAGCGGACGGGTGTCGCCCGCCAGCAGGTCGATCGCCTGCGCGTGCTGTCCACGGCGCCACAGTTCAAGACCCTGGTCGCCGGCATGACGCTTGGTCAGGCCACTGACCCGCAGCTGCCACAGCTTGAGCAGGACGACGGCGATGGCCACGCTCGACATCGCAATCAGAATCCATACTACAGGCCCACCCAGCACCAGCAGATTCGCCAGCTGCTCGGTCGCCGACACCGGCTCGGGCGACGACACGCTGGCCATTGCCAGCGATGAGTCCGATGTCGCGGCAGCCGCGAAATCGGGAGACAGGGCACTCTCTGCAGCCGGTTCTACGGGAGCGGCTGTGTCGAGCTCGGGCAGGGGTTGATCGGATTCCATGGCTCACCTCGTAACTGATGATGCGAATAGTAATGGATCTCATTTAGAAAAAGAAGAGCCAGAAGTTGATTTAGATCAGAAAGCCCCCAGAAGGTCTGAGCGTGTTAAAGGAAGGGCATATGTTGCTGAGCTGGGCGGACCAGACGGCAGGCACGTTACGGTGGAGCTTCGGGCTGGCCCCCGAAGCGCAGGATCTGTCTGGTACCGGGAACGGCCGCTGAAGAAGGGGTTGCGGGTGCCAGGTGCCATTAGCGACAGTGAGAGCTGAGAGGGCGCCTACCCGCCTGGGTCGGCTCAGCTGTGCGGCAGAAGCTGCCTTGCCGGCGCATGGGGCTTCGCCGGCATGGCGTTATGAATCAGAAGGAAATCAGCCCAGTTGCGGCCGCCATGCGCCAGCGAAACTGCTATCCAGCACCCGACAGGTAATTTCCCCAGCCGATAACCACGGTCGACAAGATCAGCGTGCCGATGCCGAGCCACACCAGGGTCGTTACTTTGCGGCCATAGCCGCGCCATTCACGTAATGCAAAGCCCCACAGGGTGGAGAAGAGAATGATACTCGCCATGTGGATGGTCCAGCTGGAGAAGCCGTAGGCGCCCATCTGGCTTTCGCCCATGGTGTAGAAGAAGAACTGGAAATACCACAGCGTGCCGCCGAGCGCGGCCAGGCCGTAGTTGCGAAGCAGCTGCGCACGCGGAATGAGCGCCGCGCCGGTCTTCCCTGTCAGCTGCATGATGCTGCGGTTACGCCAGATCAGGATGCCGCACCAGATTACGTTGGTGGTCAGCCCGCCAGCGAGTACGACGCACAGCACAGGCAGTCCCTGCCACAGCGGCTCCGTGCCGGCCTCCAGCGTGAGCTGCCGTATCGGGCCGCCGGCAGCCAGGCCGAATGCGAAGCAGCTCGACATGACGCCTGAAAAGATTGCAATCAGCACGCCTTTGCGCAGGTTGAACTCGGCGATTGCCGGTGCTCCCTGCGGCTTCCCAGCGTGCTCCTTCAATGCACCGGCACGCGCCACCAGCGCAATCCCGGCCAGCGCCAGCACGATACCCACCAGCGTGAGCTGGCCACTGATCAGCTGGACTAGCTGAACGATCGTCCCGTCGAATACCGGCGGCCCCAGCGTGCCAATGACGGTAGTGAGCCCCAGCGCGAGCGCCATACCGAGCGAGAGTCCCAGATAGCGCAGCGTCAGACCAAACGTCAGCCCCCCAAAGCCCCAGCCGGCGCCCCAGATCCAGCACCAGACGAGGGTCGATGCCGGCGTACCTGACAGCACCGACCAGAGATCACGGGTCTGTACTGCCGCGATCAGCCAGGGGGCAATTGCCCACGAGAAAATGCCGCCAACAATCCAGAAGATTTCCCATGACCACCCCTGAATGCGACGGTAGGGTACATAGAAACTGGCCGAGGAAAGTCCTCCCAGCCAGTGAAAGAAGACGCCGGCCAGCGGGCCACCCATGTCACTCTCCCTGAGCAGTTATTGCTGTTATATGGCTCGGTCTGATCACCGCACCAAATTGTCTTCGCCAATTTCGCTGACCCGGTTGGTCCCGGTCAGCGCCATGGCGACGCGCAGCTCGGCCTGCACCAGCTGCAGCAGGTGCGCGACGCCACGCTCGCCCGCGGCGCCCAGCGCATAGGCCCAGGCGCGCCCCAGTAACACCCCGCGCGCGCCGAGCGCCAGCATGCGCACAACATCGAGGCCGGAGCGCACACCACCATCGGCCAGCACCGTCGTGTCGTTGCCGACGGCATCAGCGATGGGAGGCAGGGCCGTCGCCGTCGAGGGCACCCCATCGAGCTGGCGACCGCCGTGATTGGAGACGATGATGCCGTCGACGCCAGTCCTGACTGCCTCGCGTGCGTCGTCGGCGTCGAGAATGCCTTTCAGCAGCAGTGGTCCGTTCCATTCGGAACGGATGAAGTCGATCTCGCGCCAGCTGATAGCCGGGTCAAAGTTACTCCGCATCCAGGCGAAGAAGTCCTCGAGACCGGTATCGCTGCCCAGCACCGGCGCCACGTTGCCCAGATGATGAGGGCGCCCGCGCACACCGACATCCCACGCCCAGCGCGGATGCGTCATGGCCTGGAGTACGCGCCGGAGCGAGCCACGCAGTCCGGGAGCTCCGGCCAGTCCGCTGTGATAGTCGCGATAACGTGATCCTGGCACTGGCATATCGACGGTAAAGACCAGGGTGGAGCAGCCCAGCTCGCGTGCCTGTGCCATCAGATCTCGCATGAAGGCGCGGTCCCTGATGATGTAGAGCTGGAACCAGATCGGTCTGGTGATAGCGGAGCACACCTCGGACAGCGGACAGGCGGAGACGGTGGAGAGGGTGAAGGGCACGCCAGCCGCTTCAGCGGCGCGAGCAGCCTGGGTTTCGCCACGTCGCGCATTCATGCCTGCCAGTCCGATCGGGCCGAGTATCACTGGCATCGACAGCTGCTGCCCGAACAGTGTGCAGCTTGTGTCAATAGTGGAGACATCGCGCAGCACGCGCTGGCGCAGGGCAATGGCGCGCAGGTCATCAACATTGCGCTGCAGTGTCACCTCAGCGTAGGAGCCGCCGTCGATGTATTCGAAGAGAAACGGCGGCAGCCGGCGCCGGGCCAGCTCGCGGTAATCGATGGCGGAGGCGGCTCTCATGATGCGGTTTCTCCTGCGGTACAGATGGTCCGCAGCCAGGCGGCCCGATAGGCGAGCAGGTCGCACTCCAGCGGCGCTGCTTCGATGAGTTCGGCGCTTGGGCGCAGTGCGGGATTGATCAGACGGAGTGCTCCGAACGAAACGTCATTCTCCGCATGAGAAACAAATACCGCCATGTCCGGCCGCAGTGTTTTCAGAGCTCGTACGAACAGGTCGCCCTCGGCAAAGCGTCCCTCGATCAGGAGCCGTTCGCGCGCGCCGATCAGGCTGAGCGCGGTATCTGCCACCAGCGCGGTGTAAAGAGCAGCAACAGCGCGCCGATCGATCGGCGCGGCGGGGTGGCAAGGAATCCATTCGCCGGGCTGCTGCGGAAACGGGCCGCAACCGCGTGCGAAACTGGGCGTGATGAAAGTGCGCTCCGAAACGAGGCGTGGTGCTGCTTGCAGCAGGGCTGGCTGGTCCGGCCGGATATCAATCGTGCGCGCATCAGCGCCTGTCAGTATCTCGATCTCGCGACCGCCCATGAAGCGCGCCGATGGGACCGGGTTGCCGTCGACATCGACATTGAGCAGACAGTCGCGGCCCGCGGGCAGCGCCAGCGTATCGGACTGGTCTGAGGATGGCGTTTGCGCGGGCGTGCGCATTGCCACAAACCAGGTGCCGGTCGAGAGCACAGTCGCCTCGCTCGTTTCGAACGGCGTGAAGCCGCGGGCGGCGACCAGGGCAGCATTGCTGTCGTGGATGCCACAATAGATGGCTACATCGTGTGCCAGACCCGTGCGGGCCGTCCATTCAGGACTCAGGTTGCCGAGAACCTCGCGCGCGCTGCGGAGCGGGGCAAAGGCCCCTGCCCAGCCGTGGCGGATCGCGAGGTCGGAAAAGCGCCGCTCATGAGGTCGCCAGAGATCGGTGTGACAGCCGAGGCTGGTGAACTCGCTGGCAGCTACGCCACAGAGGCGCCAGGCCCAGTACTGCGGCCAGGGCAGCAGCGTCGCTCTTTCAAACAATTCCGGCTGGCGTTGCCGGAGCCAGAACAGCTGGGCGCCCAGGTTGAGTCCGTCGGGCAGCGGCGGCGAGCCAGTGTCAGGAAAGGGGTCGCACTCGCTGCGATAGCTGCTGAGGAAGTCCGGGGGCAATGGCTGTTCGTAGTCGAGCGGTGCTGCTGCCAGTGCGCCATCGCGGATGATGGCGACAGCAGCGCCGTGCCCTACCGGATAGATTGCACCGATATCACCCATGCCAGCGAACTCGGCAAGCACCTCCCCGAGCCAGTGCTCGATGCCTTCCGCATCGAGGACGAGGCAGCCGTTCTGCTCGCGACGCTCGTTGGTCCGGGTGCGCTTCGCCAGCTGCTCGCCAGCTGCAGTCCAGAGCGAGAGCTTGGCCAGCGTTTTGCCGACATCCAGAATGACAATGAGGCGCTCGGTCATAAACTGTTCCTTATCGTTTATGATTGAAGATTATCGAATATGATTGCAAAGCGCCAGCGTCGTCGGTAACGTTATCAGCATTCAGCCAAGGTTAGCGGGAGCATTATTGATGACCCACCCGACCGTGCCGGCAGATAGTCAGCCGGCCACCCCTTTTGCAGTTCCGCAGAGTCGCTGGTCCGATGACAAAGCCGCGGATAAGTCACCGGCAGAGCTGCTGTTGTATCGCTCCAATCTGCTCGGTGCAGACCTTACCGTCACCAATTTCGGTGGTGGTAATACCTCGGCGAAACTCACGGAAACCGATCCGCTCACGCAGGAGCAGGTGACGGTGCTGTGGGTGAAGGGGTCGGGCGGTGATATCGGCTCGATGGGCCTCGACGGCTTCGCCACCCTTTACCTCGACAAGCTGCTGGCGCTGGAGGCGCTTTATCGCGGCCCCGCTCATGAAGATGAGATGGTCGATTTCCTGCCGCATTGCACGTTCAATCTCAATCCGCGCGCCGCGTCTATTGATACGCCGCTGCATGCGTGGCTGCCTTTCGCACATGTCGACCATGTGCATCCCGACGCCATCATCGCACTGGCCGCATCTTCCAATGGCGAGCAGATTACCCGGGAAATCTGGGGCGGCCGCATTGGATGGCTGCCCTGGAAGCGGCCCGGTTTTGCGCTCGGCCTGCAGCTGCGCGACTTCGTGGCCGAGCATCCCGGCTGTGAGGGCGTGATGCTGGCGGGTCATGGCATCATCTGCTGGGGCGATACGGCAAAGGCGTGTTATGAGCGCACCATCCAGCTGATTGCTGATGCGGCCAGCTATCTCAACGAGCGCCTGGCGCAGGGGCCAGCTTTTGGTGGGCCTGCTTGCGATGTACTGCCAGCCGGCCAGCGGCGCCAGCAAGCTGCTGCATTGATGCCCCGGTTACGCAGCCTGATGCTGGGGCCGGGGCCCAAGGTGGGGCACTTCGCTGATGACGCGGAGACGCTGGAGTTTGTCTGCGCCAGAGATTTTGAGCGACTGGCGGCGATTGGCACTTCCTGCCCGGATCATTTCCTGCGCACCAAGATTGCGCCGCTGGTCCTCGATCCGGCACAGCTGGACGATGATGCCTGCCTCAGCGCCGCGCTGGAGCAATATCGCACGGAATATGCTGCTTATTACCGTCGCTGTGCCAGCGCGGGCGATCCACCGATGCGTGACCCCAATCCGGTGGTGGTGCTGGTGCCGGGCATAGGTCGCATTACTTTCGCAGCCGATAAAACGACAGCGCGCCTGGCCGGTGAATTCTACGCCAACGCCATCAACGTCATGCGCGGCGCTGAAGCCATTGGCAGCTACGTCGGTCTCGATGAGCAGGAGGCATTCAATATCGAATACTGGGCGCTCGAAGAAGCAAAGCTCCGCCGCATGCCGAAACCGAAACCCCTCTCGGGGAAGGTCGCGCTGGTCACCGGCGGCGCCGGAGGGATCGGCAGAGCGACGGCCGAGCGGCTGCTCGAAGATGGCGCCTGCGTCATGCTGGCTGACCGCGATCGCGGTGCCCTGGCTGAGGTGAATGAAGAGTTTGTCGGTCGTTACGGTCTTGACCGGGTTCGTACCGTGGTCTGCGACGTCACTCGCGAGGCAGATGTGGAGGCCGGCTTCGTCAGCTGCACGCTTGAGTTTGGCGGGCTCGATATTCTGGTGGCCAATGCCGGCATCGCTTCGTCAGCCCCGATAGAGGAGACCACCGTCGAACTCTGGCGCAAGAATTACGACGTGCTGGCGGAAGGCTACTTCCTGACCGCGCGCGCCGCGTTCCGCCTGATGAAGCAGCAGCGCGGCGGTTCCATTATTTTTGTCGGCTCCAAAAACGGTATTGCGGCTGCGGCCAATGCGTCAGCCTACGCTTCGGCCAAAGCGGCCGCGCTCCATCTGGCGCGCTGCCTCGCACTGGAAGGCGCGCCGTACGGAATTCGAGTCAACACCGTGAACCCCGATGCAGTTATCCGTGGCTCGCGTATCTGGGATGGCGACTGGCGCAGAGAGCGGGCATCGGCGCACGGTATTGATGAGGGGCATGAACTGGAAGAGCACTACAAGCACCGCTCGCTGCTGAAACGTGAGGTATTGCCAGAGGATGTCGCCGAAGCAGTC
>JAJUJZ010000151.1 GCA_029265075.1 Gammaproteobacteria bacterium
CGCTTCGGCCGGATCCATGGCTCCGAGATCGGGATGGCTGCAGGTATGTGCGCCAATCTCGAAGCCGCGGCGTCGCAGGTCGCGCAGCTGATCCCAGGTCATCCATTCAGAACGCAGGTTTTTCTCCTGATCCCAGACGCTGTTGGAATCGCTGCCAATGAAGTCCGTCGCTACAAAGTAGGTGGCAGTCAGGCCGTACTGCTCCAGAACAGGCGCTGCCTCGGTGTAGTTGTCGCGATAACCGTCGTCGAAGTTGATGACCAGCGTGCGCGCCACCGACTCACCGGCCTGCAGTCGGCGGATCAGTTCGGTAAGGCTGATGACTTCAAAATAACGGGCAAAAAACTGGCAGAAATGGCGAAAGGTGGCCACCGAGCAGCTGATCGGGTTACCCGCAAAACGGTCATCGACGCGATGGAATAGAACCACCGCGCCTTTATTGCGAAAGAACAGCCGGTACAGACCGGTCTGGAAAATGACCCAGCCAATAATGGCTTTCAGCGGCTGCAGCCAGCCATGACGAGGCGGCGCCGGCTGGTCCAGTGCCGACACGTCGGCGGGTGCCTCGATCGGTTCAGGGGTATTCACGCTGGCGGTCTGCATGTATCGCGTCGGCGTTATCGTTTTCACTATTCTGCCCCTAAGGCAAGTATTTGACTATATGGGGGCCGACCGCCGTGGTGACGGCAACGGGCAGGCGGCGCCAGACATTGATAGCCAGCCGGTACTTCGCATTGTCGGGGGTAAGTTTGGGCAGCTCCGCCCCGGCGGGCAGCCAGTAGTGCCAGTGATGCTGGAAGGGGCGGGCGCCCCACTGTTTTTTGAACTGATAGGTTCCGGCGTCGATGGTGGAACGACCGAAATCGAAGAAGCGGAACCCCTGCTGGACGGTGTGTGCCAGGACTTCCCAGTACAACAGCATATTCATGTTCATCGCGTTCGCCGTCCGTAGCGTGGAAGCCCACGGGATCTCCATCATATCCCGGTAACCAAGCAGAAAGGCAGCGGCGACCGGCTGGGGTGCGTGTATGACAACCAATGTTGCCTGATCTTTCCACGTATCGAGGATGTTGGCAAAGAACTGCTTGCTGTAAACCGGCGTGCCAAGATCTCGCATGTTGGTCGCGAACACGCGATAGAACGCATCGAGCAGCTCTTTGCCGCCAATGGCCACCTGATGGCGGTGGCGTCGCGCCTGGCGAATCTGCGCGCGCACCTTGGAGCCGATCTGCGCATCAAGTGCTTCCACGCTGTCTGGCAGCGCCAGAATCATCGATGCCTTGTCCGTGCGGGTCGGCCAGTCACCGGCCGCGCTCATTTCCCGCAGTTCCAGGTGACTCAGGCTATTGGTTTGCGCATAGTGCGTCGCGGCGTCCAGCAAGTGCGCGCGCGCCTCGCTTGTGGTGGTCAGCACACCGCCATAATTGAAATAGGGCAGGGAGACAGCGAAGTCGCCAAACAGCCGGCTGGCCAGGCGCACCATCGGCAGCACGCCGACGATATGGCCGGCATCATCTTCAGCCAGCCAGTACAGCGTCTCATGGCCGAAGCTGCGCTGGATCAGATCGCGCCAGCCATAGTGGTGATAAAGCGAGGCGCGCGGATGGCTGCTGACAAACTGGTCCCAGCGATCAGCGTCAGCCGCTTGCGCCAGACGAATACGAATGGCATCTGCAACCGGTTGCGTGCCGGAAGCAGGCTGAAAGCGCACGGGCACTGGTTCCGCCTGCTCCGGTTCACCGTCAGCCACCAGCGCGGCTAGCTGCTGCTCCAGCGCTTTGCGCTGGCTTTCGAGCGCACCCAGCTGACGGGAAATATCCGCCATCTGTTGTTTCAGCAACGTTGTGTCGTCACCGCTGCGTCGCGCCTCGCCGATCGCGCGCGAACAGCTGCCTTTGGCATCGAGCAGGCTTTTGTAATCGGGATTGAGAGCGGCCCACTTCGATGCCAGTGCTTCGATCTCGGCGCGACAGGGGCAGCGCTCGGGGCTTCCCCAGGTCGCTTGCATGAACTGGCCTGGGTTATCGAGTGCCTTGCGGTAATTCATCAGGCTGCGCTGAACCGGAATTCGGTGACCGGGGCTCTTGTAGCGTCACGCAATACCTCGGCAACCGTGGTGAACTGCACCTCGGTCAGCAGACGGGTGAGGCGTGCCGGGCAGGCTCGCAAATTGTTGTAGTGCCGAAAGCGTGACAGCAGGCTGGCACCTTCGACGCGCGGCTGTTCGGGGTCGATCTCCCAGGGGTGGAGATAGAAGATTGCGCCGCCGCCCTGGGCAGCAGCACGGCGCAACAGCTTGCGGCTCAGCCAGTAGGGATAGAGGCGGAAATAGCCGCCGCCAGCAGCTGGCAGTCGCAGCGGGCCGAGCTGGGCGGTGCTGAGTGGGAATTCGGTCAGCCGATAACCTTTCGGCGTGGTCAGCTGATAGGGTGCGGTGGGGCTGTCGGCAATGCCGTAGCGATCATGCCTGATCGGGAAGATGCTGGAATCCCACTCGAACCCCAGTTCGGCGAGAATGTCGAGCGCCCACAGCGAGCGGCGCGTGATCGAATAGCTGGCAGCGCGATAGCCGACGACCGGTCGCTGCACGATCTCCTCCAGCAGTGCTTTGGAGCGCTGGGTCTCGTCGCGAAAAACGTCTGGCGTCTGATTGTAAACAAGGCGGTGGGAGTAGCCGTGAGATGCGATTTCGTGGCCGCGCGCGGCGATATCGGCAATCAGCTGGCGCTGTCGTTCGGCCACCCATCCGAGCACGAAAAACGTCGCTTTGACATTGTGCTGGTCGAACAAATCGAGCAGCCAGCGGGTGTTGCGATCAACGCGGCTGGGCCACTTGTCCCAGTCGGATGGCGCAATCGACTTCTCAAAGGCTGAGACATGATAGTAATCTTCAACATCAACGGTCATCGCGAACTGCGAGCCGGTGTGACGATCAGCCTGGCTGAAGCTACTTTGCGTCATCCTGCGAACCCTGAACTTCCATCCATAAAGTGGTAGGGATACTAGCATAGCCCCGTTTGACAAGGACATCGGACCTGATGGATCAGCCTCTCTGGCGCGCTCTGTTCGCTCTCGCTTTTGCTGCACTCGCTTTTGTCTATCTGCCGACGCTGGAGACGCTCCACAAGCGCTGGAGTGAGCTGAGTCACAGCTATTCTCATGGCTACCTGCTGCTGGTTGTCGCCGCTTATGTGATCTGGCAGGAACGGGGGCGCATCGCCGCACCGTGGCGGCCGCTGGCGTGGCTGGCGGTGCCATTGCTGATCGGCGCCTCGTTATTCTGGTTTGCCGGTTTTGCTACGCAGCTCACGCTGGCGCAGCAACTGGCCATTCCCGCCATCGTCTGGTGCTGTCTGGTGATCAGCCTCGGCTGGCGTGCGGGCTGGTGGCTGGTGCTGCCGGTCGGTCTGATCTATTTCGGCGTGCCTGTGTGGGACTTTCTGGTTGAGCCGCTGCAGCACATCACCGTGGTGGTTACCCAGACGCTGCTGTTTCAGTTCAGAATTCCCGCGTTCGTGCACGGCTTCTATATCGAGGTGCCGTCAGGCACCTTCGAAGTGGCGGGTGGCTGCAGCGGGCTCAACTATCTGCTGGTCGGAATCGTCATCGGCATCCTGCACGCCTATCTGAACCTGCGCAGCTGGCCGCGACGCATCGCCGCGGTGCTGCTCGTGATTGCTCTGGCCTTTCTCAGCAACTGGATTCGCGTTTTCGCGCTGGTACTGATCGGCTACTACACCGAGATGCAGAGCGAGATGATCGACGATCACGACGGCTTCGGCTGGTTCGTGTTCGCTGGCGCACTGGTTCTCTTTTTCCTGCTCTCGCGCTGGCTGCTGGAAGGCGGCGCTGCGCCGGCCCGACCGGTATCGGGTGCCATCAACTGGCGGCTGGCGGCCGGCCGCGCATGGATCGCAGTGGCCCTGGCGGCGGCCCTGCCGCTCTGGTCGTATTCCTTCAATGCCCGCGTCGCTACCGCAGAAGCTGGCCTGCCGTCACCGCAGGGAGCACCCTGGGTCGGGGCAACACCGAGCTGGACAGCCGACTATGTGGGCTTCGATGCCCAGCAGAGCTGGCGCACGCGGCTGCAGGGCCGGGCGGCGGAGCTGGTAGCGCTGACCTGGATGAGTCAGGAGCAGGATCGCAAGCTGATCTATTACCGCAATCGACTGGCGGAGCGCCGCAATCTGGTAGCTGAACTTGAGCCGGCTGTGATCGGCGAGATTCGCGTCAATCGGGCCGTGGTGCGCAGTGGCGCCGGGACTCGCATGGTGTGGTGGTTCTATCTCGTTGGCGACGCTACCGCTACCGGCGCGCTGGAGAGCAAGCTGAAACAGCTGCCCGCTTACCTGAGCGGTGACACCCGCGCAGCGCTGATTACACTGTCGATCTCCTGCACCTCCCGCCGATGCGAGGCGGAGCAGCAAGATGAGGCGCTGGCGCAGGGCGCGGGGGAGCTGTTGGATGGCGCACTGGTGAGCTGGCGGTCAGACCCAGCCTGACAGGCGCGCCTGGAAGCGCAGCGCTGAGCCGGCA
>JAJUJZ010000010.1 GCA_029265075.1 Gammaproteobacteria bacterium
CTGGCTGGCGCTTCCGGGTCACCGCGCCAACGGGTATCATAGCCGCCCCTTGCTACCCCCTGACCTGCCACTCAACGGATCGGCCCGTGATCGCTATTGGTCCCTATCAGCTCAGTAGCCCGGTCGTACTGGCCCCCATGGCGGGGGTGACCGATCGCCCCTTCCGGCAGCTGTGCCGGCGCTACGGGGCGGGCCTGGCAGTGGGGGAGATGCTGACCAGTGATCATCGGCTGTGGGACAGCCCGAAATCGCGTCAGCGGCGGAATCATCAGGGTGAAACCGGCCCGATTGCAGTGCAGATTGCCGGCAGTGATCCGCAACAGATGGCGGAAGCAGCCCGGCTCAATGCCGATGCCGGCGCCCAGATTATCGATATCAACATGGGCTGCCCGGCCAAGAAGGTGTGCAAGCGTGCCGCCGGCTCGGCGCTGTTGCGTGACGAGTCGCTGGTGGCAGCGATTCTTGAAGCGGTAGTCGCGGCGGTGCCGGAAATTCCGGTCACTCTGAAGATCCGCACCGGCTGGTCGCCGGAAGAGCGCAATGGCGTCCGCATCGCTCGCATTGCCGAGGCAGCGGGGATTCGCTCACTGGCCGTGCACGGTCGCACCCGTGCCTGTCGCTTCGAGGGAGCGGTGGAGTACGACACCATTGCCGCCATCAAGCAGGCGGTGGCGATCCCGGTGCTGGCCAATGGCGACATCGACTCGCCTCAGAAAGCAGCGGCAGTACTGGCTCACACCGGCGCCGATGGTGTGATGATCGGCCGCGCCGCCCAGGGACGCCCCTGGCTGTGCAGCCAGATCGCCACGTATTTGCGGGACGGCGAACTGCTGCCCGACCCCGCCCACGCCGAGTGGGCAGCTGTAGTGCTGGCGCACCTCGATGCGCTGCATGACTTTTATGGAGAGCCAACCGGCGTAAGGATCGCGCGCAAACATATTGCCTGGTACCTGGAACGTCGTCTGCCGGCTGGCAGCAGTGCGACGTTCCTGCCGCAATTCAAGCGGCTCGAGTGTGCAGCAGCCCAGCGCGAGGCGCTGCAGCTCTACCTTCAAGCGGAACCGACCAACGAGGAACTTGCCGCATGAATCACAGCGATTTCGTCAGCGGGAGCGAAGCCCCCACCGCGCTCGGCAGCACCCAGGGCGATGCCGGCACCTCCCTGCAACCCGGTGCGCAGACGCCCACCCTGCGCGATTGTGTAGCCCAGGCGCTCGCCAACTACTTCAAGCATCTGGACGGACAGCCCGTGACTGATGTCTACAACATGGTGCTGGCCGAAGTGGAAGCACCGCTGCTTGAAGAGGTGCTGCGTTATACCCGCAACAACCAGACCAAGGCTTCAACGCTGCTCGGCCTCAACCGCGGCACCCTGCGCAAGAAGCTGAAGCAGTACGACCTGCTCTGACGCTTTCCCCTGTTCCACGGCTGTCCGCAGCCCCGTTCGAGAGTTCACCTGTCCATGTCCCAGCATCCCGACCTCGTCCCCGTCAAACGCGCCCTCATCAGCGTCTCCGACAAGAGCGGTATCGTCGACTTTGCCCGCCATCTCGCCAACTTCGGTGTCGAGATTCTCTCCACCGGCGGCACCTACAAGCTGCTGCACGATCAGGGCATCCCGGTGATCGAGGTGTCGGAGTACACCGGCTTCCCCGAAATGATGGATGGCCGCGTCAAGACGCTGCATCCGAAGGTACATGGCGGCATCCTCGGACGTCGCGGTCAGGACGATGCGGTCATGAAAGAGTACAACATCCGTCCGATCGACATGGTGGTGGTCAACCTCTATCCGTTCGAGGCGACGGTGGCGCGACCGGGCTGCACGCTGGAGGATGCGGTAGAGAACATCGATATCGGCGGCCCGACCATGGTGCGGGCGGCTGCCAAAAACCATGCGCACGTCAATATCGTGGTCAACGCCAGCGACTACGACGCGATCCTCGCCGAGATGCGTGAGCACAACGGCTGCACCCGGTTCGAGACCCGCTTCGACCTCGCCATCAAGGCGTACGAGCACACCGCCGCCTATGATGGCGCCATCGCCAACTACTTCGGCCAGCGCGTGCCGGGCGGCAGCGAGGCCTTCCCGCGCACCTTCAACCTGCAGCTGCAGAAGCGTCAGGAGCTGCGCTACGGCGAGAACCCGCACCAGCGTTCAGCGTTCTATGTCGAGGCCGGCCACCGCGAAGCGAGCATTGCCACTGCGCAGCAGCTGCAGGGCAAGGAGCTCTCCTACAACAACATCGCCGATACCGATGCGGCGCTGGAGTGCGTGAAGCAGTTCGACGCACCCGCCTGTGTCATCGTCAAGCACGCCAACCCGTGCGGCGTGGCGGTGTCGGTCGACCTGCTCGATGCTTATGAGCGCGCCTATGCCACCGACCCCGAATCGGCCTTCGGCGGCATCATCGCCTTTAACCGCGAGCTCGACGCTGAGACCGCCCGCACCATCGTCGAGCGCCAGTTCGTCGAGGTGATCATCGCCCCTGCAGTGGCCGCTGGTGTGTCCGAAGTGGTCGGCGCCAAGAAAAATGTCCGCCTGCTGGTCTGCGGCGAACTCTCCGCACCGCAGCCCAGCTGGGACTACAAGCGTGTCAACGGCGGCCTGCTGGTGCAGGACAATGACCTCGGCATGATCACCGCCAGCGACCTCAAGGTGGTCAGCAAACGCCAGCCCACGCACGAAGAGCTGAGCGATCTGCTGTTTGCCTGGAAGGTGGCCAAGTTCGTCAAATCGAACGCCATCATCTATGCAAAAGATCATCGCACCATCGGCGTCGGCGCCGGCCAGATGAGCCGGGTCAACTCGGCGCGCATCGCTGCCATCAAGGCCGAGCATGCCGGTCTTGAAGTTAATGGCGCGGTAATGGCCTCGGACGCCTTCTTCCCGTTCCGCGACGGCATCGACAACGCCGCCACAGTTGGCATCAGCTGCATCATCCAGCCGGGCGGCTCAATGCGCGACGACGAGGTGATCGCCGCCGCCGACGAGCACGGCATGGCGATGGTCTTCACTGGCATGCGTCATTTCCGGCACTGATTGCCGCTCCCCGCTGGCGTCGCAACTGACGCCATCGCAGCCTTGCCGGGCTGAACCCAGCCCGGCACTATCCCGTACGACAGCTTTTCCCCTTCCTTGTCAGACACGCCATGCAACCTCTGCCCCGCTCCTTCTATGAACGCCACCCGGCGGTCGTGGCGCCGGCCCTGATCGGCAAACTGCTGGTACGCGAACTCGATGGCGAGCTGCTGGCCGGCCGCATCGTGGAAGCCGAGGCCTACAGCTCGGAGGATCCGGCCAGCCACAGCTACAACGGCATGACCGAACGCAATCGCGCCATGTTCGGGCTGCCGGGTCACGCCTACATCTACTTCAGCTACGGTATGCATCACTGCATGAACGTGACATCGCGGCTCGATACCGATGCCGGGGGCGTGCTGATCCGGGCGCTGGAACCGGTGCTCGGCATCGAAACGATGCGCCGGTTGCGGGGACGGGAAAAACTCACGGAGCTGACCAGCGGACCGGGCAAGCTGGCCCAGGCGCTGGCCATCGATCGCGCCCTTTACGGCGTCGACATTACTGAAGCAGGACCGCTGTTCGTGGCGGAGCCTGCCGAACCGGGCACGCCGGTGCAGGTCGCGGCTACGCCACGGATCGGAATTTCGAAAGCAGTGGAACTGCCGTGGCGGTTTGTGGAAGCGGGCAGCCGCTTCATCTCCTGTCCGCCGCGGCGCTGAACGAAAGGATCAGCCGCGCGCCTCGGAACAGGCCGCGACTGGGTCGTAGTGACTGAAACGCAGGGCCACACTGCCCTCGCCCGCTGCCACCTCAGCGACATCGGTTTCCACGCCCAGAAAACTCTCCATCGCGCCGCGCGCATAAAGGTGGATCACGCCTTCGACGGTTTCATAGTTGTCGATAGTGACGCCACGCTGCTCCAGCCGGCGGCTCAGCTCCCGGCTGCAGCGCCACGGTACCGTGAACTCGGCGCACATCATCGGCTGGGCGCCGCTGATCGCTTCAGTCAGCACACTCACCGGACTCGCCGTAAATTCGGTCGGGAAACGCTGGTAGCAGCGCGCTACCGCCTCCCGCAGGGCCTTCTCATCAACCCCGTGCACTTCAAGCCCATCGTCGACGGCTGCCACTTCGACACCCGGCACCACGGCCAGCATGGAGGCGGCATGCGTGACAAAACGCTGCGGCTGCCGGCGGTGACGCGAAGAGAAAATCTGTTTAACAACGAAGTGGACCATGGGGACCTCACAATTCCTGTCGGACCGCTGGCAGGTGCCGGCGACCTGGCTCAAAGATGCACAAAGTTCGAGCAGCCCGGACAGAGACGCATCTCTGTCCGGTCAGGAATCTGTTTGGAGTACCACCGAGCGGACGAGGGAGGCACGATGCGAGGCAAGCGCGGCGACCAGGTGGTAGAGCGGCATGGTGACCAGAATTACAGAGGAGTTTGGCAAAGTATACGCCTGCGTCGGCAGAATTCCAGCGGCCAGCACGCAATTATGCGTACCACGGAGCAAAAAGTTTCACCGCGCTTCGACCCGCTCCTTGCCGCACTTCGAACAGCGATAGCGCGTCACCAGACGGCCCTGCTTGCTGTCGAAGGGGTTGTCCCTGACGACGACCCAGCGATGATGACCATTGGCGCAGAGCGCGCTTTTCGGCTTGACTGGCCGCCGCTGGAAAGGAATCACATCACCCATGGTTCACCGCTCGATCGTGGCGCCGCAACGCGGACTGTGCTTGCGTCCATCTTGCCACTAAGATAGCGCCCCTTTGCAACCGGGCTGGGAAAAACTGCGATGCAGATCGACAAAGAGAGCGTAATCACGCTGCATTACACGCTGACCGATGACGCGGGCAATGAGCTGGAGACCACCCGCCACGGCGAACCTCTCCTCTACCTGCAGGGCAGTGGCGGCCTGCTGCCCGCGCTGGAAGAAGCACTGCAGGGCAGGCAGGCGGGCGATACTTTCCGACTCGAGCTGAGTGCTGCCGACGCTTACGGCGAGCGCAAGCCGGCAGCGGTCGAGCGGGTACCGGCGAAATACCTGGCCCATGAAGGCCGGCTGCGGCCGGGTCAGGTCGCCTATCTGCATCTGCGCGAGGGTGGCGCAGTGCCGGTCACCGTCATGAAAGTGGGCAAGTTCTCGGTGGATGTCGATCGCAATCACCCCTACGCCGGTCTCGGCCTCAACTTCGACGTGACCGTGGCGGATGTGCGGGCCGCGACCCCCGAGGAGCTGGCCCACGGTCACGCCCACGGCGTGGGCGGTCACCAGCACTGAGAAGCGTAGCTGCAGCCCGTCAGTCGGCGGGCAGCCGCTCTTCCAGATGGCGACAGAGCATGTGCAGGAAGCCGACATCCTCTGCCGTCAGCAAGGCGCTACGCTCTCGCACCCAGTCGGCCAGCACGCCGTCGGCGGGTACCTGCAGCCGGGCCAGCAACGCCTGAAGACGTCGCTGCAGGGCCTGCCACTCGCCGCTGCCTGCCGCTGATGGCGGTGGCGGCTGCGCGAGATCGGCCAGCTCGTAGGCGTAGAGCATCACCGCCTGCGCCAGATTGAGCGACGGATAGCTGACCGCCAGCGGCACGCTGGTCAGCAGGTGACAGTGCGCCAGCTCGGCATTGCTCAGCCCCGACTCCTCGCAACCGAACACCACCGCTACCCGCCGCACCGTACTGCCTTTGGCCTGCAGCAGCGCGGGCAGCTCCGCGGCCGGCACCAGATAGCGCTTGTCGTGCCGCTCCTTGGCGGAGGTGCCGATGACCAGATCGACATCGGCCAGCGCCGCGCCCAGAGTGTCACCGACCATAGCCTCTTCCAGCAGCTCACCGGCACCGTGCGCCAGAATACGAGCGCCTTTCTCGCGATGCGCCTGGCTGGCTACGATGCGCAGCGTGCCAAAGCCCATGGTCTTGAGTGCGCGCGCGGCGGCGCCGACGTTTTCAGGCACGGCCGGTCGCGCCAGCACAAACACGATTTCCACTCGACGACCTCCTCAAAAGGCCGCCAGTTTACGTCAGCCGCCAGCCGCTGCTGGCTCTTTTCCAACCGGAGTGGCGCCCGCCGGTAACCGAAAACCAGCGGCCAGCTGCGCCACGGCGGCGCCGGTTGTCTGTAATTCGACGCTAAGCTCGACCCCTTCGCCAGCGCGGGCACTGGCCGCGTCAGCGGTACCCGCGACCTGCTGCACAAACTGGGCAACGTCCTGCGCGGTATGCCGCTGCGCCGCGGCCTGCCCAGCGATCTCGGCAATCGCTGCGTCGACGCGTCCGACTTCGTTCGCCAGTTCGGCCTGCGTCGCCACCACCGCTTCGGCCGCCTGCGCGGAACCACTGGCCCGCTGTTGCTGCTCGGTCAGCGCCCGGGCCAGCTCCGTAGACGCGCTGGCGATGTCGCCGATCAGCACACCGATCTGCTCCGAAGCGCTGCTGCTGCGGCCGGCCAGCTGGCGCACCTCGTCGGCCACCACGCTGAAGCCGCGACCGTGATCGCCAGCCCGCGCCGCTTCGATGGCTGCATTAAGCGCCAGCAGATTGGTGCGCTGCGCCAGATCGTGAATTGTGCTGACGAACTCCTCCGCACGGTTGGCACGCTCGCGCAGCTGCAGCAGCTTTTCCGCTGTCGTCGCCACCGCCTCGCTCAGCGCGCTCATGGTGTCGGCCCCCCTGCGAATGGTATCGCCGCTGCGCTCGATGAGCGTGACCGCAGCTGCAGTGGCGGCCCGGACCAGATCAGTTTCCGCGGCGACGCGCTCACTGGTTTCGGAGAGTTCCACTACCGCCGCTGCCGCGGCCGCACTCTGACTGCGCTGGCGCTGGGTTTCGTCGCTGAGCAGGGTCGCAGATTCCTGCACGCGCGCGCTGGCAGCGGAGACCGCCGTACTGCGGACAAACAGTTCGCCGATCAGGCCGGTCAGCGAGCGCTGCAGCTGGGCGGCCGCACTCACCACTGCTTTGAGCTCCGCAAAGCTGCTGCGGAACTGCAGCTCCTGCCGCAGATCGCCCTGCGCCAGGCTGTCGAGATGCCGGCTGATGGCAGCCAGCGCGCGCCCCAGGTGACGCTGCGCCCAGTAAAAACCGACCCCCAGCGCCAGCACCAGCAGCACCAGACCCGCCATTAACAGCTGTGCCTGCCGTGCCACCCGCGCCTGCCGTTCGACGACCGTCGCTTCGGCCGCCGCAATGGTGGCAAGGAGCGTGCCGAGCTGCTGGCGCGCAACGGTGGCGGCCCGCTCCGCCCGCCCCAGCTGGGTGAACGTGCGATCCAGATCATTGGGGTAACGACGCAACGCATAGCCGATCTCATCGCGGACGACCACGCTGCGGTCCCTGGCCTCTGCCTGACCGGCCTCGCGCTGCCACAACAGATCGGCAAAACGGTTCTGGGTGGCCGCCGCCATCACGCCGAGCGGTGCCAGCGCCATCAGTTCGGCATGCAGCGTCTGCAGCTGCTGCAGCACCGCCTGCACCTGATCCCGGGCGGCCGGCTCACCGCTTTGCACGAACCGCTCCCGCGCGAGTGCCAGCGTGCCAACCGCCCGACTGAACCGGTCGGTGACAGACAGCCACTGCCATGCCAGCTCCGGTCGCTGCTCCCGCTGATCGGTTGCGAACCCGGCCAGCGTCCCGAGACCGGCGCGCAGCTCGGTCTCAGCCTGCTGCAGCAGCGCCTCGGGCGAGCCGGCGAGTTTGCCGGCAGCCAGCACCTCACCGGCGAGATGTTCGTCGAGAGTCTGAATCTGTTGTCGCATGCGGCCGGCATCCAGCGGCAGTGAAGCGCTGCGCTCGGCCAGCGTCGCGAGCAGTCGCTGGCTCTCTGCCAGCTGTCCGGCATCACCACTGGTGAGATAGCTTTCGATCCGGGCCCGCAGATCGGCGCCAGCAAGTTCGCGCAACGCGTAGAAGTGCTGGACCTCCTGACCGGTGACCTGCACGCGCTGCAGCACGCCGGACAGACTCGTCAGCAGAGCGACCACCAGCAGCACCAGGGCAGCCAGCGAAATGAGATTGAGATGACGTAGCCGCAACTTCCTGGCTCCGGAGCGAAAGCGGAGCTGAGGCTAGCCCACCCACATTGCAGTTATGTGACACTGCAAGTGAAAGCCTGCTGCCAATTTCTGCTGAGCCCGTTGCCCCCGCGGCCGGATTGCGGTTTGATGGCCATGATCCACGACAGGAACCGCCCATAACGCAGGAGCATAAGATCGTGGCGGAGCAGACGTACCCTCAGTTTACTGCCGAGAGTCTGTCGCCGCCCGTGTGGCTGGCCACTGCCGGCAGCATGGGTGAGCTGATCGCCCGCATGCCGTGGCACAACAGCCCTTTCGGCGCCATTGCGAGCTGGCCCGATGAGCTGCTCCACGCCCTGCGACTCACTCTCAGCGCTGCCTTTCCCATCGCCATACACTGGGGCGAGGAGCAGCGCATGCTCTACAATGACGCCTGGGCGCAGCTGATCGGGACCAAGCACCCGGCCGCCCTGGGCCAGCCCGCCGCCGAAGTGTTTGCTGAAATCTGGCACGACCTCGACCCGATCTTCGCCGCCACCCTGCGCGGCGAAACAGTACTCCGTGACAACCAGCCGTTCCCCATCGACCGCGGCACGGGCGATACCGAAGCCTACTTCACGTTCAGCAACAGCCCGCTCAGAAACGTCCACGATGATGTGGTCGGCATGGTGACCATCGCCACTGACACCACCGCGAACACCATTGGCACCCGCCGCCGGAATCTGATTGCCGATCTCAATCAGGCGCTGGCGCCGCTGGTATCTCCTCCGGCAATACAGGCGACGGCGGCGCGCGTGCTCGCGCACCAGCTCGGCGCCGATCGGGTGCTCTACGCCGAGGTGCTTACCGACCGGGGCTACTGCCAGGTTCTGGGGGGCTATGAAGCGCTGGCTTTGTCATCCGGCAGCCGGCTGGCAGGACGAGCGCCACTGACCTACCTGGAACCGAACCTGCTGGCGCAGCTGCAGACCGGGACACCAGTCTCCGTCACCAATGTTTTTACCGCGAGCGTGTTGAACGAAGTGGGGCGCGCGCGGGCGCTGGAGCGCGGCGTCCAGGCGCTCGTGGTCGCGCCGCTCATCAAAGGCGACAAACTGGTGGCCGTCATGGTGGTGGAGCAAGGCCAGCCGCGGTCCTGGAAGGAGTCCGAACGGCTGCTGATCAGCGCCGCCGCCGATCGTACCTGGTCTACCATAGAGCAGGCCCGGGCCGAACTCGCCCGGCGCCGCACTGAGCTGCGCTTCCGGCAGCTGGCGGACGCCATGCCTCAGCTGGTCTGGATCGGCGATGCCGATGGCACACTGCGTTACTACAATGCACGGGTCAGTGAATATCGCGGCATTGCTCAGCAGGCCGATGGCAGCTGGCAGTGGGAGGACTCGGTGCATCCCGATGACCAGGCCGCTGCCTTTGGCGCCTGGCGCGAAGCTCTGTCCACCTTGCAACCCCTGCAGATCGAACATCGCATCCAGATGGCTGACGGCAGCTGGCGCTGGCATCTCACCCGCAGTCATGCCGCCAGCGATCAGGACGGCAACACCACCTGGTTTGGCACCTCAACCGATATCCACGAATTGCGCGCAGCGGCCGAAGCACTGGCCGCCAGCGAAGAGCTGTTCCGTCATCTTGCCGATGGCATTCCGCACCTGGTGTGGCTGGCGGACGCCGACGGGCAGCTCGAGTTTTTCAACCAGCGGTACCGCGAATACACCGGCGTCGAATTCCGGGCCGACAATGCCGCCGAACTGCTGCCAGCCCACTGCCATCCGGATGATCTTGCGCCGCTGACTGCAGCGTGGCAGCACGCTCACAATACCCGCCGGCCGTTTCTGTTCGAACATCGCATCCGCAATGCTGCCGGCGACTACCGCTGGTTTATAGCCCATGCGGTACCCCAGATCGACCAGCGCACCGGCAGGCTGCTGCGCTGGTATGGCACCACCACCGACATTCACGAACAGAAACTGGCGGAAGCAGCGCTGCGCGCGGTCAATGAGCAGCTGGTGCAGAGTGATCGCCAGAAAGATGAGTTTCTGGCGGTGCTCGCCCATGAACTGCGCAATCCGCTCGCGGCCATCCGCAACGTGCTGCAGTTGTTGCAGACGGCGGACTTCGGGAACAACCGGCGCCACTTCGACATTCTCTCCCGGCAAACGCAGATGCTGACCGGACTCGTGGATGACCTGCTGGACGTGTCACGAGTCACCCGCGGCGTGATTGAGCTCAGGCGGGAAGTCGTCGATATGACGGCAATCGTCACGCGGGCCGTGGAAAATGTGCAGCCGCTGATCGACGCCAAGCGCCACCAATTGATGCAGAACCTCCCCACCATCGCCCCCCGCGTTCTCGGCGACCCACTACGACTCGAACAGATCATAACCAACCTGCTGCACAACGCGGCCAAGTACACCGACCAGCAAGGCCATCTGGCCATCGATCTGGCGACCATCGACAACTGCGTCGAGCTGCGTGTGAGAGACAATGGCATGGGTCTCGACCCGGCGCTGGCAGAGCATATTTTTGAACTGTTCGGACAGGACCGGCGCGGGCTGGATCGCTCGCAGGGCGGACTCGGCATCGGTCTCACCATCGTCCGCCAGCTGGTGGAACTGCATGGTGGCACCGTCCGCGCCGCCAGCCAGGGCGTTGGGCATGGTGCCGAGTTTGTGGTGATGCTGCCACTTGCCGGCACAGGGGACCCGCCAGCGGCGGAGCCGGCCACCAGTGACACGCCGGGCCGGCCGATCCGGCGCGTGCTGGTTGTGGATGACCGGCGCGACGTTGCCGATACCCTGACCCTGTTGCTGGAGTCTGCAGGACATCAGGTCTGGACCGCCTACGACGGACCGGATGCACTCGTCGCGGCGGAGCTCCACCAGCCCGACCTGGTGCTGCTCGACATCGGCCTGCCGGGTATGGACGGCTATGAGGTGGCACGACAGCTGCGCCACAACACCCGCACCCGCCACGCGGTGCTGGCCGCGCTGACCGGTTATGGGCAGCCGGCCGATGCTGCGCAGGCCGAGGCAGCCGGCTTCGATGCCCATTTCGTGAAGCCGGTGGACTTCGACAAGCTGGAAGCGTTCATTGAAGATGCCGGCGCCCGCCGGCACTGGTGAGGCCTACGACTCCGCCTGAATGATGCGGGCGAAGCGATCGGTAGCACGCACCAGCGCATCGGTAATGCCGGGCTCGAGGGCCGAATGGCCGGCATCACGGATCAGCTGCAGCTCCGCCTGCGGCCACGCCTCCTGCAGCGCGAACGCCTGATCGAACGGACACACCATGTCGTAGCGGCCATGAATGATCACCCCCGGAATATCGGCCAGCCGGTGCGCATCCTCGAGGATCTGACTGGGTCGCAGAAAACCGTCATTGACGAAGTAGTGCGCCTCGATCCGCGCCATCGCCAGCGCTTGCCGTGGCTCGGTGAACTGATCGTGCAGATGGGAATCAGGCCGCAGCGTCGAACAGAGTGCTTCCCAGCCACTCCATGCCTTCGCAGCCGCCATGCGCGCCAGCTCGTTACTGCCGGTCAGCAGACGATAATACGCACGCAGCAGATCGCCGCGCTCTGCGACCGGCACCGGTGCGATGAACTGCTGCCAGTGATCGGCAAAGATGCGGCTGGCGCCCTCCTGATAGAACCAGAGCAGATCGGCACGCCGGCACAGAAAAATCCCGCGCAGAATCAGCGCCCGCACCCGGCCAGGGAAACGCTCTGCGTAGACCAGGCTCAGCGTCGAGCCCCACGAACCGCCGAACAGCACCCAGCGATCGACGCCCAGCAGAGTGCGAATGCGCTCCATATCCTGTATCAGCGCCTCGGTGTTGTTGTCTCCGAGCTCGGCGTGCGGCGTTGAGCGACCACAGCCGCGCTGATCGAACAGGATGATGCGGTACTGCATCGGATCAAAGAAGCAGCGGTGCTTCGGCGTACAGCCACCCCCCGGGCCACCATGGACGAACAGCACCGGAATGCCATCCGGTGAGCCGCATTCTTCAACATAGAGGACATGACCGCCATCCACTGGCAGACGGTGGGTCGCGTAGGGCTTGATGTCCGGGTAGAGACTGCGCATAGAGCCCCCAGGCGTCTGATCAGGGGCTAGTATGGCGAAGCCGATCAGCGGTGTCAGTAGCAGACTGGTACGCTGGCCCGTCTCGGGGAGAGACTGGTGAAGGGGCGCAACCCTTCACCAGACCGGCTTACGCCTGGCGCTTCCGTGCGAAGCGGAGACCGAGCAACCCGGCGCCGAGCAGTAGCAGCGATGCCGGTTCGGGTACCTGCGAAGGTGGTGGGAGACTGCCCTCGTCGAGCAGCGCATAGTGAACGGTGCCACCGAAGTTCAGGACTTCACCGAAGCCATCCCCCCAGAACTCGACCGTCGAGAACGATCCGCTATCGTCAAAAGCGGCGACAAATACCCCGGCACCGCCATTGGTGAGATAGCCATCACCTGTCACATCGGACTCGCCGACCGTGATTGGCGCACCATTGTCGAACGAGATATAGAGGTTGGACGGCTGACAGCAGGTGGTCCAGTCGCCGACCTCAAAGCCGATCGCGTTCACCGGCGAGTTGAACGTCAGGGTAACGCCGCTCGCCTTGGCATTGATGCCTGGCCCCGACCCATAGGGATCGATCGAGACCATCTGACCACTGGTAGTTCTGGATGGTGATGAGTTATACAACGTATAAACCGACGGGAACATCACGCTGCCATCATTCTGGGTCACCGTGTAATCAGGCCGTACGATACTCGCACCCGACGGCAGGCCGTCCCAGTTATCGTGATTGGCAACGCCACCAGCCGATGCCACCGTATTGTTGAAATTGACGAGCCCGCCATCGAAATCGTCATAGACGGTCACGATGGTGGCACTCGCCAGGCTCGAGCCCAACAGCAGCGCGGAGCCAAGCAGAGCTGACTTCTCAAACATTCTCACGGCTTTCTCCCTATCCTTGGTGAAAACGAATCCGCGCAAGCATTGCGCCAGCGCGCGCGAAACGAGCAATAACTGTTCCGCTAAGGCGCGCCGGCAATCAAATCATCGACTTGCAGTTATGAATTCTTCTTAGCTCGGCCGTTTGAATGCAAAGAAAACCGACAGAAGTGCCGGACGAAAAATGGAGGAATTTCAATCCTATCCGCCGCTAACGCTACCGCATAGTGGCAACTGTGTCACAAACCGTTGCCGCTCAGCCTATTCTCATACGGTTCAGCCAGCAAACCTGAGCACTTACGTTATAAAAACACAATAGCCGAGGTTTGCAAAAATTTCCGACCTCATGCGTACCGGCAACACCACGCCGAGTGATTTTCTCCGCAGGGGATCACCCAAGAATGCTGTCCAGTGCGCGCAGCAGTGCGTCGTTCTGCTCTGACGTTCCGATGGTGATACGCAGATACTGCTCGATACGTGGCTGGTTAAAATGACGCACGATGATGCTGTGTTCGCGCAGGCCCGCTGCCAGCTCCGCGGCATCACGCTGCGGGTGGCGCACGAAGACAAAATTGGCAGCTGACGGAATGACAGCGAAGTTGCGCGCCGCCAGCGCGGCAGTCAGCGCTTCACGGTCAGCGATGATGCGCGCCCGTGTCACTTCGAAATGCTCGCGATCCGCCATCGCGGCGGCTGCGCCCGCCAGCGCCATTCGATCGAGTGGATAGGAATTGAAACTGTTTTTGACGCGCTCCAGCGCATCAATGAGATGCGGCTGCGCCACTGCAAATCCAACCCGCAGTCCGGCCAGCGACCGTGACTTCGAAAGGGTCTGCGTGACAACCAGGTTGTCGTATTGCGCAGTCAGCGGAATCGCCGTGTCGCCACCGAAATCGATATACGCTTCATCCACAACGACGACTGAATCGGGATTGCCCGCCAGAATGCGCTCGATTGCTGTCAGCGGCAGCAGGCGTCCGGTCGGTGCATTCGGGTTCGGGAAAATGATGCCGCCATTGGGGCGCTGGTAATCATCCGGGTTGATGGCAAATGCCGCATCGAGCGGCACCGCTGCATACGGAATCGCATAAAGACCGGCGTAAACCGGATAGAAACTGTAAGTGATATCGGGAAACAGCAGCGGCCGGCCGTGCTGAAACAGCGCGTGAAAAATATGCGCCAGCACTTCATCGGAACCATTGCCCACAAAGACATGAGCGGCTGGCACTTCGTAATAGCTGGCCACTGCCTCTTTGAGCAGATCGCCGTCAGGATCGGGATAGAGTCGCAGACTGTCGCCAAGCTCTTCCTGCATCGCGGCGAGCGCGCGCGGCGACGGGCCGTAGGGATTCTCGTTGGTATTGAGCTTGACCAGCCGTTCCAGCTTCGGCTGCTCTCCGGGCACGTAGGGCACCAGCGATTTGACGAAGGGACTCCAGAACTTGCTCATGCCTGACTCCTCTGCCCGGCAGATAAGACTGTGGCAGCCCCGCGGACGCGTCCGGCAGGCGCTGCCACAGCATGGTTCAACTCACGATTTGGCGTTCCCGGCCCGCTTGCGCGCGGTTTCGGTCAGCAGCTTCTTGCGCAGCCGGATGCTCAGCGGCGTCACTTCAACCAGCTCGTCGTCCTCGATGAACTCGAGCGCCTGCTCCAGCGAGTGCCGGATGGGCGGCGTCAGCACGATGTTTTCATCGGAGCCGGAGGCACGAATGTTGGTCAGCTTCTTCGCCTTGGTGGGGTTGACCACCAGATCGTTGCCGCGCGAATGGAGGCCGATGATCTGGCCCTCGTACACTTCAACGTTGGGGTCAATGAAGAGGCGACCGCGCTCCTGCAGTCCGAACAGTGCAAAAGCGAGTGTCTTGCCCTGCACCATCGACACCAGCACCCCATTGGTACGCGACCCCATGTCACCCGCCTTGACCGGACCGAAGTGGTCGAAAATGGTGGTCATGATGCCGGTGCCGGAGGTAAGCGTCATGAACAGGCCACGAAACCCGATCAGGCCACGCGAGGGTGCCATGAACTCGAGCCGTACCCTGCCCTTGCCATCCATCTGCATGTTGGTGAGATCGGCCTTGCGACGCCCCAGCTCTTCCATGACAGAGCCCTGGTGCTCCTCTTCGATGTCAATCACCACGAGTTCGTAGGGCTCGTGAAGCTGACCGTCGATTTCCTTCTGCACCACTTCCGGGCGCGAAACCCCCAGCTCAAAACCTTCCCGGCGCATGGTCTCGATCAGCACTGACAGATGCAGTTCACCGCGCCCCGAAACCTTGAACTTGTCGGGTGAGTCGCCCGGCTCGACGCGCAGCGCCACGTTATGGATCAGCTCGCGCTCCAGCCGCTCCTTGAGGTTGCGCGACGTCACGAACTTGCCTTCCTTGCCCGCAAAGGGGGAATCGTTCACCTGGAAGGTCATGCTGACGGTGGGCTCGTCGACGGTCAGCGCGGGCAGTGCCTCCGGCTGCGCCGGATCGCACAGCGTATCGGAGATCTGCAGTCCTTCAATGCCGGTGATGCAGACTATGTCGCCCGCTTCGGCCTGCTCCACTTCGACACGCTCGAGTCCGAGGTAGCCCATGACCTGCAGCACGCGGCCGCTGCGTTTGCTGCCATCGGCACCGACCACGGTTACCGCGCTGTTGGGCGTGAGACTGCCGCGCGTTACCCGTCCGACACCGATGACCCCCACATAGCTCGAGTAATCGAGGGCACTGATCTGCATCTGGAAGGGGCCGTCAGCGTCCACCGCGGGCGGCGGTACCTTGTCGACAATCGCCTGATAGAGGGGGCTCAGGTCATCCGCCAGTGCGGCGTAATCCTCACCGGCCAGCCCGTTGAGCGCCGATGCGAAAATGATGGGGAAATCGAGCTGCTCATCGGTGGCGCCGAGGCGGTCGAACAGGTCAAACACCTGATCCACAACCCAGTCGGGGCGTGCGCCGTCGCGATCCACCTTGTTGACCACCACGATCGGCTTGAGCCCGCGCTCGAAGGCTTTCTGGGTCACAAAGCGGGTCTGCGGCATCGGGCCATCGACGGCGTCGACCAGCAGCAGCACCGAGTCCACCATCGACAGGACCCGCTCCACTTCACCGCCAAAGTCGGCGTGGCCGGGGGTATCGACGATATTGATGCGGTAGCCATTCCAGTTGATGGCCGTGTTCTTGGCCAGGATGGTGATGCCGCGCTCGCGCTCCTGATCATTGGAGTCCATGATGCGCTCGGTGCCCATGTCGCGGCGGTCGATCGTGCCCGACTGCTTCAGGAGCTTGTCGACCAGGGTGGTCTTGCCATGGTCGACGTGCGCGATGATGGCGATATTACGTAGTTTTTCGATCACAGGAGTTGCCTCTCGGGGATGGGTGAGCAGACGCGGTCGCATACGCGGTCGCGCTACCCCGCAGCCAAGCTCCGTAAACCTCTTTATCAGGTGGGAACATCAACTGCTATGCGGAAGCGCCAGGCAGAGCCGAACGAATCTATTGGGGGCGACTGAACGCCACCACCATTGAAAAATGGCGGCGTATTATAGCCCCGCCCCGGTTTCCGCAACAGCACCGCCGACTTAGTAGTTTCCACCGCCTTGCAGTAATCACTGCCCCTTCGTCGCGGCAGCAGCCGGCGTGCTCGCAACTGACCTGCGCTGCCGCTACAGTTCACCTGATCGCATTTGGAAAGGATCTCGATGCATAACAACAGTGGCGATCGGGCCCAGTGGTCCAGCCGTCTCGCGTTCATCCTGGCCGCCACCGGCTCCACCGTGGGGCTGGGCAATGTCTGGAAGTTTCCCTACGTCACCGGCGCCAATGGTGGCGGCGCGTTTGTGCTTACCTACCTGATGTGCGTGGTGCTGGTGGGCCTGCCACTGCTGATAGGCGAGCTGCTGGTTGGCCGGCGCGGCCGGGCGGCACCGGGAGAGAGCTTCCGTCGCGTCGCGGTAGCTGAAGGCCGGTCTCCGCAGTGGCGCTGGGTGGGCGGGCTCGGGGTGCTGGCGGCCTTCCTCATCCTCTGCTTCTACAGCGTGGTAGGCGGCTGGTGCGTCGCCTATCTGGCCGAAGCGCTGGCAGGCAATGTCGTCGTCGACGACAGCGCGGCCGTGAGTGGCCTGTTCACCAGCCTGCTCGCATCCCCGGTACAGCAGGTCGGCTGGCACACACTGTTCATGCTGATGACGGCCGCGGTGGTCGCGCAGGGCATCACCCAGGGCATCGAGCGGGTCATTAATGTGCTGATGCCGGTACTGTTCCTGCTGCTGATCGCCCTGGTGATCTACGCCACCACGACACCCGGCTTCGGCGCGGCAGCAGAGTTTCTGTTCGCGCCCGATTTCTCCCGCCTGAGCCTCGAGTCAGTGCTGGTCGCGCTCGGGCACGCTTTCTTTACCCTCAGCCTCGGCATGTCGGTGATGGTGGCTTATGGCTCTTATCTGGAGCGCGATGTGCCGCTGCCGCGCACTGCCCTGCAGATCGCGCTGCTCGACACCGGCATCGCCCTGCTCGCCGGACTCGCGATCTTCTCGGTGGTATTCAGCACTGAAGGTCTGGAGCCGGGCCAGGGACCCGGACTGGTATTCCAGACTGTCCCCCTCGCCTTCAGCAACATGGCCGGCGGGCCCGCCATCGGGGTGATCTTCTTTGCCCTGCTGCTGTTCGCCGCCTGGTCCTCCGCCATTTCAGTACTGGAGCCTGTCGTCGAACGGCTCGAAGGAATGATCGGGCGCCGCCGGGCGACCTGGCTGATTGCCGCCGTCTGCTGGCTGATCGGTGTGCTCTGCGCACTCTCCTTCAACGTGCTGTCGGACTGGACGCTGCGGGGCAGAGGGCTGTTCGACCTGCTCGATCTGCTCACCACCAACCTGCTGCTGCCGCTCACCGGTCTCGGCGTGGCAATTTTCGTCGGCTGGCGCCTGACGCCTGCAACCCAGCGTGAGGAGGTAGGTCGCGCGACCACGCTCTGGCGCTGGGTGGTGCGCTATGTAACACCGCTGCTGGTGCTGGCGGTGTTCATCTTTAACCTGATCTGACCAGCGTCAGCCGCGCTTCGGGGCGAGTGACTTCAGCAGCTCGACGAAATTGAGGGTGGCCGGTGACGGCTGCTCGCGCTGCCAGACCAGCGCCAGCGTCAGCACCTCGTAAAGGCCAACCACCGGTTTGAACACGACGCCTGGCAGCCACGGCTGCGGCGACCCCGAGACGATGAATGCCACCGCCATGCCGGTGGCCACCAGATTGAGGATGGTCGCTTCACTGTCAGCCTCCTGCACGATGCGCGGAGTCAGACCGGCCTGCAGGCATTGCCGCATCAGGCGTTCGGCAAAATAGGCATTCTTCTCCCGGCTCAGCCAGATAAACGGCTCGGCAGTCAGATCGGCAAGCTCAATATGACTGCGGTCAACCAGCGGATGGGAGGGGGCGATGGCCAGATAGAAACGATCCTCGGCGATTGGCCAGGCATCCAGATCCGGGTCCAGCTCCTGCGGCAGATAAATAAATCCCGCATCCAGTTCGCCGGCACGCAGCGCCGCCCGCTGACCCGGTGAGGTCATCTGCGTAAGCCGGACCTCCACCTCGGGATAGCTGGCGCGGAACTGGCTGACAGCCTGCGACAGCAGCGGCGCGCGTCCCGCCGTTTCCCGGAAGCCCAGCCGCAGCGCACCGAGCTGACCGCGCGCTGCCAGCCGGGCGCGCTCTGCCGCAAGATCCAGCTCGCGCAACAACTGACGCACGTCGCGCAGGAAACTGCGTCCGGCTGCCGACAGCCGGACCCGGCGCCGAACACGGTCGAAGAGCGCACAGCCGAGTTCCGCTTCCAGCGCAGCAATCTGCTTCGACAGAGCCGACTGGGCGATGTCGAGGCGAGCGGCCGCGCGGTGGAAGTTCTCCTCTTCCGCAGCGGCGACGAAATAGGTCAGACGACGCAGATCCATGCGCAGATGATAACCAAACGGAATCAACTTAGTCTGAAATGCATGTTGATGGCACTGGCCTCCCCGGACGATACTTGTCCGCCTTTTCGCGGCGCTTTGCCGCGCTCAGACCCCCCGCACTTCCCAACTGAGACGCTATCGTGACCAAACAGATTGCTACGAATGTCCACTGGCATGAGGGCGAAGTGACCCGTGCCGATCGCAACCGTCTGCTCGACCAGAAAGGCGCCACCATCTGGTTTACCGGACTGTCTGGCAGCGGCAAGAGCACTGTGGCGGTCGCACTGGAAAAAGTGCTGACCGAACGCGGCAAGCTCGCCTACCGGCTGGATGGCGACAATGTACGTCTCGGCATCAACAAGAACCTCGGCTTCTCGGCGGAAGATCGGGCTGAAAATATCCGTCGTATCGGCGAGGTCGCCAAGCTGTTCGTCGACGCTGGGGTGATCGTGCTGTCGAGCTTCGTCAGCCCCTATCGCGCCGACCGCGACCTGGTGCGCAAGCTGCACGCCGATGCCGGCATGGACTTCATCGAAGTGTTTGTCGATGTGCCGCTGGAAGAGGCCGAGCGGCGCGACCCGAAAGGTCTCTACAAGAAGGCGCGCGCCGGCGAAATCAAGAACTTCACCGGCATCGACGACCCTTATGAAGCACCGCTCAACCCGGAGCTGGTACTGCCCAGCCACCAGATGTCGCTGGAAGCCGAAGTCGCTGCCGTGCTCGAGATTCTCGAGCAACGCGGCGTGCTGCGCGGCGCCTGACCTTCTGCAGACGCGGGTCCCGACGGCCCGCTGCTGACCCCACAACGGAGCTGACCCCGATGATCAAACCCCATGGTGCCGACGAGCTGAAGCCACTCTTCGTCTACGACACAGATCAGCATCACGCACTCATTCAGGAAGCAGAAACGCTGCCCTCGCTGCTGCTCAACTCGGCTGCCGCTGCCAATGCGGTGATGCTGGGCGCTGGCTATTTCACACCGCTGCCGGGCTACATGAATCTGGCCGACGCTCTCAGCGTGGCCGAGAAGCTGCACACCACCGACGGTCTGTTCTGGCCGATTCCGATCGTCAACCTCACCAAGGACAGTTCGGTGCAGGCCGGCAACCGTATCGCCCTGCGCGATCCGAACGTCGAGGGCAACCCGGTGCTGGCGATCATGGATATCGAAAGTGTCGAGCAGGTAAGCGACGAGCAGATTCGCTTCATGGCTGAGCACATCTTCGGCACGCTGGATGAGAAACATCCCGGCGTCGCGGTCTTCACCAGCCTCGGCAACACCCTGCTCTCCGGTCCAATCCAGGTGCTGAACTTCAGCTACTTCCAGACCGACTTCCCCGACACCTTCCGCACCGCCGTCGAGATCCGCAACGAGATCATCGAACGCGGCTGGAAAAAGGTGGTTGCCTTCCAGACCCGCAACCCGATGCACCGCGCGCACGAAGAGCTGTGCCGCATGGCGCAGGAGCGCCTCGGCGCCGACGGCATCATCATCCATATGCTGCTGGGCAAGCTGAAAGCGGGCGATATCCCGGCGCCGGTGCGCGACGCCTGCATCCGCAAGATGGCCGAGCTCTACTTCCCGCCGAATACCGTGATGATCACCGGCTATGGCTTCGACATGATGTACGCCGGCCCGCGCGAGGCGGTGCTGCACGCCATCTTCCGCCAGAACATGGGCGCCACCCACTTCATCGTGGGGCGTGACCACGCCGGCGTGGGCGATTACTACGGTCCGTTCGATGCACAGACCATCTTCGACGAGAAGGTGCCCGCCGGCGCCCTGCAGATCGAACTGTTCCGTGCCGACAACACCGCCTACTCGAAGAAACTGAACAAGGTGGTGATGATGCGCGAAGCGCCGGATCACACCCCGGACGACTTCATCACGCTCTCCGGCACCAAGGTCCGGCAGATGCTGGGTCAGGGCATTGCCCCGCCGCCGGAGTTCTCCCGCCCCGAAGTGGCACAGATCCTGATGGACTACTACCGCTCCATCGGCGGCTGATGCCTCCATTGATCGGCGCTGCCACCCGCAGCGCTGATCACGCTACACTGCCGGTTGCCAACCCATCGGTCCGGAACCGTCGTGCGCTCTCCACTTCACATCACCGTCATCATCATGCTCGGCCTGGTCGCCACGTTCTTTCTGGCGAGCGAGCGGCGGGAGACAGCCTATCAGGAAGCGAGCAGCCGTTATCTCGCCGCGGCCCTGCAGGACATCAGCCGCTGGGAAACGTCGGCGCTGCTGCGCTATCTGGCGCCCGAGGCGCGCAGAACCGTCACCGGCCAGCAGCTCGAGACACTGATCGCACGCTACCGCGTGCTGGGTGAGTTCGAGCGTCTCAGTGAACTCGAACTGCAGCGGCTGTCGATCCTGTCCGGCTGGTTCGGCGGCCCCCGGCTGCTTGGTTACCGCGGCGAAGCCCGCTTCGCCAACGGCACTGCCCACCTCACCGCAACCCTGAAAGTCGACGACGATGCCGGCCTGTCCATCTACAACCTCAACTTCAGCAGCCCGCTGCTGGAAACTGCTCCAGCCGCGCCCTGAAGCAACCTCCCGCTGACCACCAAGCGCCTGCACAGAACACTTTATAAACGCCCGGCGGTGCGGCATAGTGGTGTCACCCAATCATGAGTGAGGGAACAACCATGGCCAGGATTCTGCAAGAGTTCAAAGAATTCGCGGTAAAGGGCAATGTGATCGACATGGCAGTTGGGATCATCATTGGCACCGCCTTTACCAAAATCGTCTCATCGCTGGTAGCGGATGTCGTCATGCCACCCATCGGGCTGGCGATCGGCGGTGTTGATTTCAGCGATCTCGTCGTCGTGCTCCGCGAAGCAGTGGGCGATGAGCCCGCCGTAACGCTTGCCTACGGACGCTTCATTCAGACCATCATCGACTTTCTGATCGTCGCCTGGGCAGTTTTTATCGGCGTTAAAGCGATCAACAACCTCAAGCGCAAGCAGGCGGCCGAACCGGTCCCCGAAGTGCCGCCCGCACCCACGCCGGAGCAGCAACTGCTCACCGAAATTCGCGATCTGCTGAAAGTGCAGCGCTGACATCCTGCCCTGCGTTGCAGCCCGGTCTGTCGCCGGGCTGCGGCTTATGAATCGTCGTCGCTGTCGGCGTCATCATCGCCCAGTCCCAGCTCCCTGACCTTACGGGTCAGCGTATTACGACCCCAGCCCAGCAACTGCGCCGCATCGCGCCGGCGGCCGTGGGTATGCCTGAGCGCTGCCTTGATCATGATCCGTTCGAACTGCGGCACCGCCGTCGCGAGCAGGTCGTGACGCCCCAGCGCCAGCTGCTGATCGGCCCAGCGCCGCAGACTCTCCCGCCACTCGTTGTCCGCTGCGCTCGGCGCCGCCTGCCGCTGCAGCAGCTCAGGCGGCAGGTCATTGAGATGCACCTCGCGACCAGACGCCATGACCGTCAGCCAGCGGCAGATATTTTCCAGCTGGCGAACGTTACCCGGCCACTCCAGCTGGGTCAGAAACTGCTCGGTCTCAGGCAGCAGCACCTTCGGCTCGACCGCCAGCTCCTTGGCCGCGCTGGCGAAGAAATGCTGCATCAGCCGAGGAATATCCTCACGCCGGTCGGCCAGTTTCGGGATATGAATGCGGATCACATTGAGGCGATGGAACAGATCTTCGCGGAATTTGTGCTCCTGCACCAGCCGCTCCAGATTCTGGTGGGTAGCGGCGATGATACGCACATCGACATGGACCGGGGTGTGGCCGCCGACCCGGTAGAACTCGCCATCGGCCAGTACCCGCAGCAGCCGGGTCTGCGTTTCCGGCGGCATGTCGCCGATCTCGTCGAGAAACAGAGTGCCGCCATCAGCCTGTTCGAAGCGTCCCAGCCGCTGCACCGTGGCGCCGGTGAAGGCGCCTTTTTCATGACCAAACAGCTCCGATTCCATCAGGTCGCGCGGGATCGCCGCCATGTTGAGCGCGATGAAGGGTCTGCCGGCGCGCGGGCTGTGACGATGCAGCGCGTGCGCCACCAGTTCCTTACCGGTGCCCGATTCCCCGTTGATCAGTACCGTGATGTTGGAATGTGAGAGGCGGCCAATGGCGCGAAACACCTCCTGCATCGCCGGCGCTTCGCCGATGATTTCCGGCGTCGAGCCGGCCGGCTCAGGCGCGAGCTGGGTGCGGCGTTCGCGGGCGTGCGCCAGCGCGCGCCTGGTCATACTGACCGCCTCGTCGACATCGAACGGTTTCGGCAGATACTCGAAAGCGCCGCCCTGATAGGAGGCTACCGCGCTGTCCAGATCCGAGTGCGCCGTGATGATGATCACCGGCAGCCCCGGATAGTCGCGCCCGATCTGCTTGAGCAGCGCCAGCCCGTCGACACCCGGCATGCGAATATCGCTGATGATCGCTTCAGGCTGCGTGTGCAGCAGCCGGCGGCGGATCGCCTCGCCGCTGTCGAACGCCTCGGTAGCGATGCCCGCCGCGTTCAGTGCCTTCTCCAGTACCCAGCGAATCGAACGATCGTCATCGACAATCCAGACCGTACTGCCTTTGCCCATGGCGGCTCCCGTTAATGCGGATCAAGCGGTAGATAGAGGGAAAAATTGGTATTGCCCGGGCGGCTGGTGCATTCGATCAGCCCGTGGTGGCGCGTCATGATCGACTGGGCGATCGACAGGCCGAGGCCGGTGCCATCGGAGCGGCCGCTGATCATCGGAAAGAACAGGGTCGGCAGCAACGCTTCCGGTACGCCCGGTCCGTTGTCGATGATCTCCACTCGCACCGCCAGCCGGTAGCGGCGCGGACCAATGGTGTACTGCCGTAACGCGCGGGTGCGCAGCGTGATGCGCGGTGCAGCAACCGGCGGATTGGCGAGTGTGATCGCCTCCACCGCGTTGCGCGCCACATTGAGGGTCGCCTGAATGAGCTGCTGTTTATCCCCGACCACTTCGGGAATGCTGGGATCGTAGTCACGCTCGAACGCAATGGCGTGGCCGTGTTCTGCTTCCAGCAGCTGTCGCACACGCTCCGTCACTTCGTGGATGTTGAGGGGCTTGCGCTCCAGCAACTGGTTCGGGCCCAGCATCTGATCGACCAGATCCCGCAACCGGTCGGCCTCATCGATGATGACGCGGGTATAGTCGCGCAGCTCACTGTCCGGCAGTTCGCGCGCCAGCAGCTGCGCCGCTCCGCGCAGGCCGCCCAGCGGATTCTTGATCTCGTGGGCCAGGCTGCGGACCAGCGTGCGGGTGGTCTCCTGGCTGTTACGCAGACCGGCATCGCGACTGATCCGCAGCAGGCGATCGAGCGGCTGCAGTTCGATCAGCAGCGCTACCACCGACGTGCTCGCCAGCTCGCCGCCGAAGATAGGAGTCACCGCATAATCGACGGTAATCTGCTGCCCGGAGGTGAGGGTCAGCACGGTTTCGCGCTTGGTGTAGGCCGACCCTTCGCGCACCGCATCCTGCAGCTCGGCCAGCGTGTCGCCCTGCTCACAGAATAGCGCCGAGACTGGCTCGCCAAGCGCACGACTGCCAGAGATTTCGAGCAGATCCTCCGCAGCCGGGTTGACATAGCGCAGGCTGAGATTGGGCCCCAGCAGCAGGATTGCCGTCTTCAGATTGTCGAGAATATGAGGGTGGTAGCTCTCGGGGCTCATCAGGTCTCACTGCTCTTATCGCCGGATGGCGTCAGCGTCACCGCAATGCAATTTACAAACCACCCCCGCACAGAAACGCATCGTGCCTGCCAGCCCCTTGCACGGCGCGGCTCCGGCCGCCCGCAGCCGACGTGTGGCAATGCACCAGGAAACGATCATGCACCATCGTGGTGCACGCGGTACAGCGCCACCATGGCGGCAAGAGCATCCAGCTCAGCGATTGCGGCCCGGCCAGTAAACGAAGAACGACACTGCGTCCGATTTTGCCACCACTTTGCCCGCGGCATCGACGATCTCGACAGACACCACATGCGTGCCCCGCTCCAGCCGCGGAAACGTGAAGCCGGCGCCACTGCTTTCCGCCACGGGTACCTCGTCGAGGGTCATGCGCCAGCGATGCCCTTCGCGCAGCGCCGGCTCGGGCCTGACGGCGATAGTTACCGGCACCAGCCCATTCGGAATGATTGACGGGACGACAACCTCGACGCGCTTGTATGCAGGCGCCCGGCGCGGCTCATCGGAGCGCGCCCGCGGTGTTACCGCCGGCAGGGTATTGACCGGCGCCACTTCGACCTCCTGCGCACCCGGCGCAGGCTGATCGGTAAACAGGGGCCGGCCGCGCTCGTCCTGCTGGCGGTAGACGGTATCAGCCAGCACCGGGCCACTAGCCCACAGCACCAGCAGAAGCAGTAGTCCTTTGATCATGGCGGATCCTCCGAGCTCGCTTCAGTGTGGCCCAGCCCTCGGCCATTGAAAAGCGACCGCGCCGCAAACAAAAAGCCCCGGCGGAAGGCCGGGGCTTCTGTGCGGGCAGGCGTCCCTCCGCCAGCGATCAGCGAACTCAGCAGCTGTAGTACATCGCGAACTCGACCGGGTGCGTGGTCATGTTGAGGCGCTCGACCTCACCACGCTTGAGGGCGATGTAGGCGTCGAGCATATCGTCGCTGAACACGCCACCGGCCGTCAGGAAGCCACGGTCGGCATCCAGTGCGTCCAGCGCCATCTCCAGGCTGCTGGCCACGGTCGGGATTTCCGCTGCCTCTTCCGGTTCCAGATCGTAGAGATCCTTGTCGGCGGCATCGCCAGGATGGATCTTGTTCTGAATACCGTCGAGGCCCGCCATCAGCAGCGCCGCAAAGCAGAGGTACGGGTTGGCTGCCGGGTCGGGGAAGCGCGTTTCGATACGGCGGCCCTTCGGATTGGTGACATAGGGGATCCGGATCGACGCCGAACGGTTGCGCGCCGAGTAGGCCAGCATGACCGGCGCCTCGAAGCCCGGAACCAGCCGCTTGTAGGAGTTGGTGGCCGGGTTGCAGAAGGCGTTGAGCGCACGCGCGTGCTTGATAACACCGCCGATGTAGTAAAGCGCCAGCTCAGAAAGGCCTGCGTAGGCGTCACCGGCGAACAGATTCTTGCCGTCTTTGGACAGCGACTGGTGCACGTGCATGCCTGAACCGTTGTCGCCCACCAGCGGCTTCGGCATGAAAGTCGCGGTTTTACCGTAGGCGTGAGCCACGTTGTGCACGCAGTATTTCAGGATCTGAACTTCGTCCGCCTTGTTCACCAGCGTATTGGCGCCGACACCGATCTCGCACTGCCCCGCCGTGGCCACTTCGTGGTGGTGCACTTCGATATCCAGGCCCATTGCTTCCATCGCCTCGCACATGGCGGCGCGGATGTCGTGCAGTGAATCGACCGGCGGTACCGGGAAGTAACCACCCTTCACGCCCGGCCGGTGACCCATGTTGCCTTCGGCGAAGTCCTTGTTCGAGGACCAGGCGGCTTCCGACGAGTTGATCGAGTAGCCCACACCAGAGATGTCGGCGTGCCACTTGACGTCGTCGAAGATGAAAAACTCAGGCTCCGGACCAAACAGCGCGGTATCGGCAATGCCGGTGCTCTTCAGGTACTCTTCGGCACGTGCCGCGATCGAGCGCGGGTCGCGGTCGTAGCCCTGCATGGTGGCCGGCTCGACCACAGTGCAGCGGACGATGATGGTCGCGTCATCGAAGAAGGGATCGAGGACGGCACTGTTGTCGTCCGGCATCAGGATCATGTCGGACTCGTTGATGCCCTTCCAGCCGGAGATCGACGAACCGTCGAACATTTTGCCCTGGCTGAACGTCTCCTCGTCGAAAGCACTTGCCGGATAGGTCACGTGCTGCTCTTTGCCGCGCGTGTCCGTAAAACGGAGGTCTACCCACTTCGCCTCGCTTTCTTTGATCAGTTGCAGTGTCTTGAATGACATTACAGGTATTCCTCTATCAGGTAAGTGCCGCCGCGGAGGAGCCATGGCTGCCGGCGCGGATTATATCCCTAGTAACTGAACCATACACCGTGGCTACACCGCGGTACTCGACAGGAGAGCAAGCTCCATGCCAGCGCATTGCGGCGGGCGGATGCCTGTCTCTGGCGCATTTTCCTGCGCCCGGCGCGTGGTGAATTGATTCGCGCCGCACCCTTTTGGTTCAGCACGCACCACAATGGTGCATTCATCCCTGACGTGCGGCTGGCACTAAAACAGGTACCAGATCAGAACCGCTCCGGCGCGCAGTGACGGGCGCGTTATAATCACCCTTTTTCCCACGGCCCGCTCCCATGCAGTTCATCGTCAAGTTCTATCCCGAAATCACCATCAAGAGCCGGCCCGTCCGCGTGCAGCTCGCCAAACAGCTGCGCGACAACATTCGCCGTCAGCTCCGCGCCGAGGGCGCCGAGGTGGAGGTCATCCGCGAATGGGACCACATCACTCTGCGAGCGCCGTTTGATGCCGGTCTCCATGCCCAGATTGTCGATGTCCTGAAGCGGACCGCAGGCATCGCCTATTTTCTGGACGTCCTCGACTATCCTTTCACCGGCCTCGACGATGCGCTCACCCGCACAGCCGAGCTGTGGGCCGAGCGGCTGCACGACCGCAGTTTCGTGGTGCGCTGCCGCCGCGTGGGCAAGCACGACTTCACCTCCATCGATGCCGAGCGCTTTCTCGGGGGCGGCCTGCTGGCCGCCAGTCCCGGCAGCAGGGTCGATGTCAGGAACCCGGACGAGACGGTGCGGGTTGAGATCCGCCACGACCGTCTCTATGTGGTCAACCAGCGCTATGCCGGCATTGGCGGCTTCCCGATCGGCAGTCAGGAGACTGTGGTCAGCCTGCTCTCAGGCGGCTTCGACTCCACCGTCGCCAGCTATCTCACCATGCGGCGCGGCATGCGTACCCATTTCTGTTTCTTCAATCTGGGCGGCCGCGAACATGAGATCGGCGTGCGGGAAGTGGCACACTATCTCTGGTCACAGTACGGCAGCGCCAATCGCGTCAAACTGATCTGCGTACCGTTTGAGGGCGTGGTCGCCGATATTCTCAAGAACGTCAACGACTCCTACATGGGTGTGGTGCTGAAGCGGGTCATGCTGCGCGCAGCCACCGAAGTCGCCACCCAACTGGGCGCGCAGGCGCTGGTGACCGGCGAAGCCGTGGCGCAGGTGTCGAGTCAGACGCTTACCAATCTCAGCATCATCGACCGCGCTACCGACATGCTGGTGCTGCGGCCGCTGATCACCACCGGCAAGGGCGACATCATTAATATCGCAGCCACCATCGGCACCGAGCAGTTTGCCGCCCGAATGCCTGAATACTGTGGCGTCATCTCGGTCAAGCCGACCACCCGCGCCAAACCCGAGCGGGTCGAGCACGAGGAGAGCAAGCTGTCAGCGGAGGTGCTGGAGGCCGCGCTCGCAACTGCCCGCTACGTCAATATCGACGAGGTCGCCGATGAAGTGCTGACCGCCACCACGGTCGAGACGCTGCCGGCTCCGCTGCCGGATGCCGTAATCATCGATGTGCGGGCACCACTGGAACGGGAGCGTAACCCCCTGCGGGCTGGCAATGTGCAGGTGGAGCATATTCCGTTCTACGAACTCGCCACGCGCTTTGCCGGGCTGCCTGCGGATACGGTCTACATGCTGTACTGCGACAAGGGCGTAATGAGTCGCCTGCAGGCCGCGCACCTGGCCGAACAGGGCTACGACAACATCAAGGTCTACCGGCCCGGCTGATGCTCGACATCGTCCTCTACGAGCCAGAAATTCCGCCCAATACCGGCAATGTGATCCGGCTCTGCGCCAATACCGGCATGCACCTGCACCTTATCGAGCCGCTCGGCTTCGAGCTGGACGACAAGCGCCTGCGCCGCGCCGGCCTTGATTACCACGAATGGGCCGACCTGGCGATTCATGCCGATCTTGATGCCTATCTGGCTGCCCGCCAGCCGCACCGACTGTTCGGACTCAGTACCAGAGGCAGCACCAGCTACACACAGGCGGCTTTCGCGCCGGGTGATGCCCTGCTGTTCGGTCCGGAGAGTCGCGGCCTCCCCCAGTGGGTACGTGACCGCATTGCGCCCGAACATCTGCTGCGGCTGCCGATGCGACCGGGCAGCCGCAGCCTCAACCTCTCTAACAGCGTGGCCGTGGTGGCATACGAGGCGTGGCGGCAGCTGGGTTTCAGCGGGAGCTGCTGAGAGCGGCGACCGCAGCCACACGATAACTCTGTGCGCACGCGCAACCAATTCGCAGGCACGGTCACTAAAGGGTCCGCTCCGGAGCTTTACCATGCCGCGTGCCCCGCTGCTGATCATTCTCGCCTTCGTCGCCTTCACCAGCCTCGGCCTGCCCGATGGATTGCTCGGCGTTGCCTGGCCTTCGATACGCACCGACTTTGCGGTCGCGCTCGACCAGCTCGGCCTGCTGGTCGCCATCACCACCGCCGGTTATCTCACCGCCAGCTTCTGTAGCGGTGCGGTATTGCGGCGCCTGCCGATCGGGCAGGTGCTGACGCTGTCAACGCTGGCAGCCGCGGTGGCGCTCCTCGGCTTTGCCTTTACCCCATTCTGGTGGCTGATGCTGCTGTTCGGCTTTGTGGCGGGACTCGGTGGCGGTGCCATTGATGCCGGCCTCAACGCATATGGTGCCCGCCACTTCACGCCTCGCCTCCTCAACTGGCTGCACGCACTTTTTGGTCTCGGCACCACCCTGGGCCCGCTGATCGTCACTGCCGTCCTGAGCACCGGCCAGAGCTGGCGTCTGAGCTATCTGGTGGTGGGTACCGCCCAGCTGATGCTGGCACTCACCTTTTTCATAACCCGCCAGCGCTGGGAAGACACGCTATCTGCGAACGCGGAAGCACCTGTCAAAGCCGCGACTGCTTCTACCTTCGAGACGCTGCGTCAGCCCATTGTCTGGTTCGGAATGCTGATGTTCTTCTTCTACAGCGGCATCGAGATCGCCGCCGCACAGTGGAGCTATTCGCTGCTCACCCTGGGGCGTGGCGTACCAGCCACAGCAGCCGGGCTGACGGTAAGTCTCTACTGGGGCAGCCTGATGCTGGGCCGTATTCTGTTCGGTTTTGTCGCCAACCGTCTGCCGCTGGTTATGACGCTGCGGCTCTGCATCATCGCCAGCATCGCAGGTGCCCTGCTGTTCTGGCTCGATTTCTCATTGGTGGCGAGTGCGCTGGGGCTGATGCTGATCGGCTTCTGCTTTGCGCCCATCTTCGCGACCCTGATCAGCCTGACGCCAGCACGGGTCGGCAGCCACCATGCGCACACTGCGATCGGCTTCCAGGTCGCAGCCGCAGCGCTGGGCGCAGCCACGCTGACCGGACTGGCAGGCCTGCTGACACGATCATTAGGGCTGGAAGTGATCGGCGCCGCACTGCTGGTTGCCGCCGTTCTGCTGCTGGGATGCTATGAGGCCTTTATGCGCTGGGGCCAGGCCAGAGCCTGATCAGGCTACACAGCAGCTGCAGGGGAAGATTTCTGAAGAGGAAAATCAGGGCCGGTGCAGACCGGCCCTCGCGGAGAGCGTGTTACTGCGTGGTGGCAGCGGCCTGCGCCTGCTCTTCGCTCTGTTTCAGCGCCTGCAGATAGAGTGCTTCGAAATTGACCGGCTGCAGCATCAGGGCCGGGAAGCTGCCGCGTGTTACCAGACTGTCGATCGTTTCGCGCGCATACGGGAACAGGATAGTCGGGCACACCACCGACAGCAGCCGGCGCAGTGCTTCACCTTCGACGCCCTGGACGAAGAAGACACCACCCTGCTGCACCTCGACCAGAAACGCGGTTTCCTCTTCGAGTTTGGCGGTGATGGTGATGGTGAGGACCACCTCGAAGTTTTCATCGTTCACGCGATCGCTGCGGGTGTTCAGATCAACCTTGATCTGCGGTTTCCACTGCTTGGTAAAAACCTTGGCGCCCAGCGGCGATTCGAACGAAAGATCCTTGATGTAAATACGTTGCAGAGCAAACTGCTGGGCATTCTTCTGTTCGCTGCCCGCTTCCTGGGTGTCAGCCATGTGACCTCTTCCTCTTGGGTTATCTGTTCCGGATTATCGTTTATTCCGCGGCCAGCATCGCGTCGAGCTTGCCGCTGCGCTCCAGCGCGTAGAGATCGTCGCAGCCACCGATGTGCTGTTCGCCGATCCAGATCTGCGGCACCGTGCGGCGCCCGCTGCGCTGTTCCATTTCCCGCCGCGCGGCCGGATCACCGTCGACGTTGATTTCGGTGATGTCAGCCTGCCTGGCCTGCAGCAGGCTCTTCGCCCGGCGGCAGAACCCGCACCAGTCACTGGAATAAATGGTTACAGCTGCCACCGCGAAGCCCTCACTCTTTGACCAGCGGCAGCTGCGCGTTCTGCCACTCCATGATACCGCCGCCGAGGCGATACACCTGCTTCAGCCCTTTGGCTGCCGCGCGCTTGCCGGCCGCCGAGGCGTGCTGGCCCATGCGGTCGACGAAGATAATGGGATGGTCACTGCGGCTTTCGAGTTCCGTCCAGCGCTCTTCCAGCTTGGCGAAAGGCAGGTTGATGGCATCGACAATATGCCCCTTCCTGAACTCCGCCGGTTCCCGGAGATCGATGACTGCAGCCTGCTGTCCATTGACCAGCGCCACCAGCTGATGCGGGGTAACGCTGCGGCCACCGCGCCGCGACTCGTGAAAGAACAGCAGCACCAGACAGATCGCCAGCCCGGCGACCAGCAGCCACTGCTCCAACAAGAACTGCACAATCATCTGTCTATCGTCGCCTGATCGGTAAACCACAGCCCCTGGGGCTGAGGCGAAAGCCCGCAAGTATACACCGGGCCGCAGGGATGGGCATCGCCGGAATCCACGCCCATGCGCCGGTAGGCCGGCGAATAGCCTCGGCAGGGCATTCCCGGCAAAGCCGTCGCCGGCGGCAGCAGCCAGTAACAAAGGGCTCCAGACCGGCCTGCGTGGTCAGAAAATCACCGTCGCGCTACAATTCAGCCCCTGCTTGCACTGATACCACAGGATTCCGATGACTCAAGCCAAGAAGCCCGTTGTACTGATCATCCTCGATGGCTGGGGCTACCGCGAAGAGCCTGACAACAACGCCATTTATCACGCTCGCAAGCCGTTCTGGGATCAGCTGTGGAGCGAGCAGCCGCGCACGCTGATCTCCGGTTCAGGCCTTGATGTCGGCCTGCCCGATGGTCAGTTCGGCAACTCGGAGGTCGGCCATATGGCGCTCGGCTCCGGGCGCGTCGACTACCAGAGCATCACCCGCATCGACAAGGCCATCGAGGACGGCAGCTTTTTCAGCAATGCCGCCTTTACGGAAGCGGTCGACAAGGCAGTCAGTGCGGGCAAGGCTGTACACGTGCTGGGCCTGCTCTCCAGTGGCGGTGTGCACAGCCACGAAAACCACATCCACGCCATGGTCGAACTGGCAGCACAGCGGGGCGCGCAACAGGTCTATGCGCATGCCTTCCTCGACGGTCGCGACACCCCACCGCGCAGTGCCGAGGCCTCTCTGGACGCGCTGGCCCGCCGCTTCGGCGAGCTGGGCTGCGGCCGCATCGCCAGCATCATCGGCCGTTACTACGCAATGGACCGCGACAACCGCTGGGAGCGCGTGCAGGCCGCCTATGACCTGATGACCGCCGGCATCGCTGACTATGAGGCCGCCACCGCCGTCGACGGCCTGCACGCTGCCTACGAGCGCGGTGAGGACGACGAATTCGTAAAGGCGACGCGTATCGTCGGTGCGGGCGAAGCACCCGTCACCATCAACGACGGCGATGTCGTCGTGTTCATGAATTTCCGTGCCGATCGCGCCCGCGAAATCAGCCGTGCCTTTCTGGCCGGCCCCGGGTTCACCGGCTTCGAGCGGCAGCGGCAGCCACAGCTGGCAGCCTTTGTCTCGGCCACGGAATATGCGGCGGATATTCCCTCAACGGTCGCCTTTGCACCGACCACGATGAAGAACTCGCTGGGCGAATACCTGAGCAGCCTCGGCAAGACGCAGCTGCGCATCGCCGAGACCGAGAAATACGCCCACGTCACCTTCTTCTTCAGCGGCGGCCGCGAGGAGCTGTTCCCCGGTGAGGAGCGTATCCTGGTGCCATCACCGGCGGTGGCGACTTACGACCTGAAGCCGGAGATGAGTGCTCCCGAGGTCACCGACAAGCTGGTCGACGCGATCCACAGCGGCAAATTCGATCTGATCGTCTGCAACTACGCTAACGGCGACATGGTCGGTCACACTGGTGTGTTCGAGGCAGCGGTAAAAGCGGTGGAAACCCTCGACGAGTGCCTGCGGCGGGTCGTCACCGCGGTCCGTGACGTCGGTGGTCAGGCGCTGATCACCGCCGATCACGGCAACTGCGAGCGGATGCATGATGCGGAGAGCGGTCAGGCCCACACCCAGCACACCACCGACCCGGTGCCCTTCATCTATGTTGGCCCGCGTCAGGTGAAGCCGCAGAGCGGCGGCAAGCTGGCCGACGTGGCGCCGACCATCCTGGCGCTGATGGACCTGCCCCTGCCGGCCGAGATGACCGGCCGCAACCTATTGCCAGCGGAGTAGGACCGTGATCCGCCGTCGCCCGACACAGCTCGTTGGCGCGCTCCTGCTGAGTGCGAGCCTGGTACTCCCGGCTATTGCGGCGGACCAGCAGACGACGCAGAGCCAGCTGCAGGAACTCAAGTCCGAAATGAGCAAACTCCAGAAAATGCTGGAGGGCTTCAAAAGCGAACGATCCCGGCTGGAACGCGATCTGCGCCAGTCCGAGGTCGAGATCGGCGAGAGCGAGCGACGGATTCGGGAGATCGAACAGCAGCTGCAGCAACAGCAGCAGGAACTGGAGCAACTGCGCCAGCGGCGCGAAACGTTGCACCAGTCCCGTGCCGCCCAGCAGGAGCAGATCGCTCGCCAGGTGCGCGGCGCCTATCAGCTGGGCCGTGAAGACCGGCTGAAAACCCTGCTCAACCAGGAAGATCCGGCTCAGCTCAGTCGCGCGCTGGTCTATTACGACTACTTCAACCGCGCGCGCAGTGAGCAGATCGAAGCTTATATCGATCTGATCGCCGAACTCGACACCCTGGAGCCCGCCATCGCCGCCCGGACCGATTCACTGCGGGGCACGCGGGCGACACTCGACAGCCGGCGCCAGCAGCTGCTGAGCGCCCGCGAGGAGCGGCAGCGTGCGCTCGCCAGGCTGGCCAGTACCATCAAGAGCAAGGACGACGAGCTGAAACAGCTGGCGCAGGATCGCAGTGCGCTGGAGGCGGTTCTGCGCAAGCTCGAGCAGGCCGCGAAAATCACCGCCCCGCCCTCGGCCCCCACCACAACCGGACGCGACACCGGCCCGCTGGTCAGGAGCGGCACGCCGGCCGATCAGGGGCGACCCTTCCGCGAGCTGCGCGGCCAGCTGCCGTGGCCCGTCACTGGCCGCCCCAGCAACCGCTTCGGTACCGCGCGCAGCAACAGCGATCTCAAGTGGCAGGGCATCAATATCGTCGCCCCCGAAGGCACCACTGTGCAGGCCATCCACGGCGGCACCGTCGTATTTGCCGACTGGCTTCGCGGCTCCGGTTTGCTCATCATCATCGATCACGGTGGCGGCTTCATGAGCCTCTATGCACACAACCAGAGCCTGCTGCGCAAGGTAGGCGATAAAGTGAAGGGCGGTGACGCCATTGCCACGGTCGGCAACAGCGGTGGCCAGGAGCAGGCGGCGCTCTATTTCGAGATTCGTCAGCGCGGCGTACCGGCTGATCCGGCTCAGTGGTGCCGCCGCGCCTGAGAGCTCGTTGCAACAGAGACTGCCGCGCATGCGGCGTTCGAGGAATTCTATGAACACGCTCGATCAACAGCGCCGTCGCGCTCCCCGCCGTGCCCTTGCCGGCGCGCTCAGCCTTGCCGCGCTGCTCCATCTGGCACCCGCCTTTGGTCAGCCAGCCGACGACGAGCCGATTGCCAGTGACGAGCAGGCAGTCCTGCCGCTCGACGAGCTGCGCATCTTCGCCGACGTGTTCAATCAGATCCGTCTCAGCTATGTCGAGGAGGTGGACGACAAAACACTGCTGGAGAATGCCATTCGCGGCATGCTCTCCAACCTCGATCCGCACTCGGCCTATCTCGACGAGGACAGCTTCGCCGACCTGCAGGTCAGCACCACGGGTGAGTTCGGCGGGCTGGGCCTGGAAGTAGGCATGGAAGATGGTTTCGTCAAAGTCATCGCCCCGATCGACGGCACGCCCGCGCAGCAGGCGGGCATTCAGCCGGGCGATCTCATCGTCAGACTGGATGGCAAGCCGCTCAAGGGCATGGGCCTGGCGGAAGCCGTCGAAGCGATGCGTGGGCCGGCCGGTACCAAAGTGGAGCTCACCATCCTGCGCGAGGGAACCGCCAAACCGTTCGAAGTGACGCTGGAGCGCGCCAACATCAAAGTGGTGAGTGTGCGCGGACGCGAGCTGGAGCCGGGCTTTGCCTATCTGCGCATCGCCCAGTTCCAGGCCGGCACCGGCACCGAGTTTCGCAACCTGCTGACCAAGCTGCGCGAGCAGGCCGGTGGCCAGCTCAAGGGCGTGGTGCTGGATTTGCGCAACAACCCAGGCGGCGTGCTGCAGTCGTCAGTGGAAGTGGCGGATGCATTCCTCACCAGCGGTCTGATCGTCTACACCGAGGGCCGGCTGCCGAATTCGCGGACTCAGTTCAGCGCTTCGGGCGATGATCTGGTCGCCGGCACGCCTGTGGTGGTGCTGATCAATGGCGGCTCCGCCTCGGCGGCGGAGATCGTGGCCGGCGCACTGCAGGATCACAAGCGCGCGGTCGTCATGGGCACGCCCAGCTTCGGCAAAGGTTCCGTGCAGACCGTAGTACCGATTTCTGAAACGGCCGGTATCAAACTCACGACTGCGCTCTACTACACGCCGCAGGGTCGTTCGATCCAGGCGCACGGTATCGAGCCAGACATCCAGGTCGATCGGGCGCGCCTCGAAACCATCGAAGGCAACGAGATCACCGAGGCCGACCTGCAGGGGCACCTCGGCAACGGCAGCGGCCGGGAACGCAACAGCCGCGACCGTCGCACCCTACCGAAGGACGAGCTGATTTCCAGCGACAACCAGCTCTACGAGGCGCTCACCCTGCTGAAAGGCCTGCATATTCTGGGCGGCTATCAGGCCTCAGCCGCTTCGGAGAGCACGTCCGACTGAACGGCCGATACAAACGAGCGATACGGTTACGCCGGCTCGGAGGCGTACCTGACCGTTCGTCAGAATGGGGTTGCCCACCCAAACTTGCACGTATAAAAAGAACCACGTCACAGTTTGAGCCGAATTGACCCCTTGACCATAAGGCCACACGCCATGTACATGAACCGCGCCGGAGAGGACGGTCACGTTCCTGGACGTAAACCGCGTTTTTTCCGCGTTGGAGAAGAGTGGTACTTCCACACCCGGGAAGGTGCACCGATGGGGCCGTTCAACGATCTCGATGAAGCGGAACAGGGCCTGCACGACTTTCTCGAGTTTCTGGCGCTGGCCGATCCGGCCATCCTGTCCCGATTCTACGCCTCGCTGCAAACCCACTGAGCCGTCCCGGCATCACCGGGACGCAGTGGTCGCCTGACTCACAGCCGCACTTCGATTCCACGCTCAGCCAGGAAGCGCTTCGCTTCGGGCACGGTGTACTCACCGAAGTGAAAAATACTGGCTGCCAGCACTGCATCGGCGCGGCCTTTCAGAATGCCATCCGCCAGATGCTCCAGATTGCCGACACCGCCTGAAGCGATCACCGGTACTGCCACCGCGTCGCTGATAGCACGGGTCAGTTCCAGATCGAACCCCGCTTTGGTGCCATCGCGATCCATGCTGGTCAGCAGCAGCTCGCCAGCTCCATTCGCCACCATGCGCTGCGCCCACTCCACGGCATCGATGCCGGTGGCACGCCGGCCGCCGTGGGTAAAGATCTCCCAGCGCTGCGGCTCGTCCGGTCCACTGACGCACTTGGCGTCGATGGCCACCACGATGCACTGAGCGCCGAAACGATCGGCCGCCTCTTTCACAAAATCGGGATTGCTGACTGCGGCAGAGTTGATGCCCACTTTGTCGGCGCCGGCGTTGAGCATGCGGCGAATATCATCAACAGTGCGAATACCGCCGCCCACGGTGAGCGGTATGAACACCTCGGCGGCGATCTTTTCGACGGTATGGACGGTGGTGGCCCGGCCCTCATGGGTTGCTGTAATGTCGAGGAACGTGAGTTCGTCGGCGCCCTGCTCGTTATAGCGCCGCGCGACCTCGACCGGGTCACCGGCATCGCGGATGCCGACAAAATTGACGCCCTTGACCACGCGGCCGCAGTCGACGTCGAGGCAGGGAATGATGCGTTTGGCCAGGCTCATTGCAGATCTACCTCGATGGCCGCCGTAACAGCGCGGGCCCTGGCGCGCGCATCCTCAACCGATTCTCCCAGCGCCAGTCCGACACCGAGCCGCCGCTTGCCGCGCACTTCGGGTTTGCCAAACAGCCGTAGCGCCGTATCGGGCGCGCTGAGCGCCCTGGCGAGGCTGCCAAAACGGATCCGATTCGAGTCACCCTCCACCAGCAGCGCACAAGAAGCAGCAGGACCCTGCTGCCGGATCGACGGCACCGGCAGACCAAGAATGGCGCGCACATGCAGCGCGAATTCAGACAGGTCCTGAGAGATGAGCGTCACCAGTCCCGTGTCGTGGGGACGCGGCGATACTTCGGAGAAGATGGCCTCATCGCCCTTGATGAACAGCTCCACGCCAAAGATGCCCCAGCCGCCCAGCGCATCGGTCACCGCACCGGCAATGCGCTGCGCCTCGGCAAGCGCTGCTGGCGACATTGGCTGCGGCTGCCACGATTCGCGGTAGTCGCCATCGATCTGGATATGACCGATGGGGTCGCAGAACTGCGTGCCATCTCTGGTGCGCAGCGTGAGCAGCGTGATCTCGTAGTCGAACTCGATGAAGCCTTCGACGATGACGCGACCGGCGCCGGTGCGGCCACCTGCCTGAGCGTATTGCCAGGCCGGTCCGATGTCCGCCTCGCTTTTCACCACCGACTGTCCCTTGCCGGAGCTGCTCATGATCGGCTTGACCACACAGGGCAGTCCGATCTGATGCACCGCCTCGCGGAACTGCGCTTCATCATCGGCGAACAGGTAGGGCGAGGTGGGCAGCCCCAGCTCCTCCGCGGCGAGACGGCGGATCCCCTCCCGGTTCATGGTGCGATGGGCAGCGCGGGCGCTTGGAATAACCGTGTGGCCCTCACTCTCCAGTTCGAGGAGCGTGGCAGTGGCGATCGCCTCGATCTCCGGCACGATCAGATCGGGCTTCTCCTGCTCCACCACGCGGCGCAGCGCGGCGCCATCCAGCATGGAGATGACATGACTGCGATGCGCCACCTGCATCGCCGGCGCGTTGGGGTAGCGGTCGACAGCAATCACTTCGACGCCGAAACGCTGTGCCTCCAGCGCTACCTCCTTGCCGAGCTCCCCCGAGCCGAGCAGCAGAAGGCGGGTTGTGAAAGCGGACAAGGGGGTGCCGAGCGTGGGCATAGAAGACTCCGTTACGGTTGGTCGCAGAATTGCTGAGCCTCGGCCACGTCGAGCGTGCCTTCGTAGATCGCCCGGCCAGTGATGGCGCCGAGGATGCCCTCGTGAGCCACTGCTTTGAGTGCGCGGATGTCATCCATGCTGGTGATGCCGCCAGAGGCTATAACCGGAATGGCAGAGGCCCGCGCCATGGCGACGGTCGCCTCGACGTTGACGCCCTGCATCATACCGTCCCGGTCGATATCGGTATAAACGATGGCGCTGACGCCATCCTGCTCAAAGCGTCTGGCCAGATCCGCTGCTTTGAGCTCGGACACCTCGGCCCAGCCGTCAGTGGCGACCAGCCCTTTTTTAGCATCGAGCCCGACAATGATGCGGCCGGGAAAGAGACGGCACGCTTCACTAACGAATTCCGGCTCTTTCACCGCCTTGGTGCCGATGATGACGTAGCTCACGCCAGCTGCCAGATAGTGCTCGATGGTCTCCACACTGCGGATGCCGCCACCGATCTGGATCGGTAGTTCAGGAAAGGCGCGGGCGATAGCGGTTACAGCCTCGCCGTTCACCGGCGCACCAGCAAAGGCACCGTTGAGATCGACCAGGTGGAGGCGTTTGGCGCCCTGCTCCACCCAGCGCCGCGCCATCGCGACGGGATCGCTGCCATAGACCGTGGAGTCTTCCATCACCCCCTTGCGGAGGCGGACGCACTGGCCATCTTTGAGATCGATCGCAGGGATAATCAGCATTGGGGTTACCACTTCGCTCAGTTTCGGCTCGCAGCCGCGAGCGCTTCAAATTGATTGCCGACGTGACGAGGATTACCGATCGGCCGTTGTTCGTGTCGCAGACCTCACTCCCGCGCCAGCGGGAACTCCGAGGCCGCGCCTGCACCCTGCCTGACCCCTGTCATGCCCGCGCAAGCGGGAATCCAGGCGCGCCGTGCAACTCATACAAATTGCGGCGGCCAGGCACGTCCATCCCACTGCACGAAATTGCGCAGCAGGGTCAGGCCTGCGTCGCTGCTTTTTTCCGGATGGCACTGCACTGCAAAGACATTGTCACGCGCCAGTGCAGCGTGCAGGGTGACGCCATACTCGGCGGTACCAGCCACCAGCGCAGCATCGGCGGCGGTGACGTAGTAGCTGTGCACGAAATAGAAGCGTGCGTCCTGTTCAATGTCGCGCCACAGCGGGTGCGGCCGGGTCTGGTGCAGCTGGTTCCAGCCCATATGTGGCACCTTCAGGCGCTCACCCTGCGCATCCAGCAGCGGTTCGCCGAAGAAACGGACCTGTCCCGGCAGGATGCCGAGGCCTTCGACACCACCATTCTCTTCGCTGTGCTCCATCAGCGCCTGCAGCCCCACACAGACCCCGAGGAACGGCGTACCGGCCTCGACCACGCGCCGGGTGACGTCGTCGAGGCCGAGCCGGCGGATTTCTGCCATGCAGTCGCGAATGGCACCGACGCCGGGCAGGATGACCCGGTCAGCACTCTCGATCGCCTGCGGGTCCGCGGTGACCCGCACTTCAACCTCGGGCGCTACCCGGCGCAGCGCATTGGCAACCGAGTGGAGGTTGCCCATGCCGTAGTCGATAACGGCAACTGATCCCATCAAAGAAGACCTTTGGTTGAGGGCATCTGGCCGGCCATGCGCTCATCCATGGCACACGCCATACGCAGTGCGCGGCCGAACGCCTTGAACACGGTTTCGGCCTGGTGGTGGGCGTTGGTGCCGCGCAGGTTGTCGACGTGCAGCGTCACCTGCGCGTGGTTGACGAAGCCACGAAAGAATTCGCCGAACAGATCGACATCAAAATTGCCAATGCGCGCGCGGGTGAACGGCACGTGCAGTTCCAGCCCGGGACGACCTGAAAAGTCGATCACCACCCGTGACAGCGCTTCATCCAGCGGCACGTACGAGTGGCCGTAACGGGTCATCCCCTTCTTGTCACCGACGGCTCTGGCGAACACCTGTCCGAGCGTGATACCGACGTCTTCCACCGTGTGGTGATCGTCGATGTGGGTATCGCCCACCGCTTTGACATCAAGGTCGATCAGGCCGTGCCGGACGATCTGATCGAGCATGTGGTCCAGAAACGGAACCCCGGTGTCGAGGTTGCCCTGGCCGGTACCATCGATATTGATGGAAACGGTAATCTGCGTCTCCAGCGTGTTGCGGGTAACTGTAGCGGTGCGGGTCGACATCGCAATCTCCAGAAATCGGCGGCGTCGGCGCGCGCCGGATGGCTGCTCGGGGAGGCGGATGACGGAGCCTGACGGGCGGTGCCCGGCCGGTGCGAGCGCCAGATGGCCCGCCTGCGCCACCGCGCCGGCTCCCTCGGGCAGCAAGTGATACGGGAAAGTGACGTATTATACGTGACCACGCCGCACCGCGGCACCTGTTGCCAACTTGCCCAGCCGGGGCCGGGATCGCAGTCGCATGCCTGTCTATCTGGAAGTCATCAATCAGCCCGACGCCGCCGATCTGGCGGACCTCGAGAAAATCTACGCCGATTACCCGCTGCCGCCGGTCGCCAGCTTCGTCGACTGGCTGTTCGACCAGCGCGAGAGCGGCCGCACCCTGGTCGGCGGCCGCTTCAATGGCCGGCTGCTGGCGGCTCTCTGGCTGCGGCGCGAGGACAACGGCGCCACCATCGAACACCTCTGTGTACGGGCCATGACACGCCGGCGCGGCACCGCCCGCCAGCTGCTGCAGATGCTCCAGCAGCAGGCCGGACAGTTCCAGCTGCCACAGCTGCGGGTCGAGCAGAGCAGCCGCGCTGCTGAGCTGGCGCCGCTGTGGGAAGGACTCGGCTTCAGCGCTGACGAGAGGGGCTGGCACTGGCCGTGACCGACCGCCACGCCATCGACGTCGCCACGCCACTGCTGGCCTGGTTCGACCGCCACGGCCGCAAGAATCTGCCGTGGCAGCACGATATCAGCCCCTACCGCGTCTGGGTTTCTGAGATCATGCTGCAGCAGACGCAGGTAGCCACCGTCATCCCCTATTACGAGCGCTTCATGGCGCGCTTTCCCACCGTGGCCGCGCTGGCCGCCGCCAGCGAGGATGAGGTGCTGCACCACTGGACCGGCCTCGGCTACTACAGCCGCGCCCGCAATCTGCACAGGGCGGCACAGCAGGTGGTCACCGGGCATGGCGGCATCTTCCCCAGCACCGTTGAGGCACTGGTCGAGCTGCCCGGCGTCGGCCGCTCCACGGCCGGCGCCATCGCAGCCATCGCCGGCGGCCAGCGTGCGCCCATCCTTGATGGCAACGTCAAACGCGTGCTGGCCCGCTTTCATGCGGTGGCAGGTTATCCGGGCGAAACGGCGGTGCAGAAGCAGCTCTGGTCCTACGCTGAAGCGCATACGCCGGCCGAACGCGTGGGCGATTACACCCAGGCGATCATGGACCTGGGGGCCACGCTCTGTACGCGCACCCGCCCCGCCTGCCCGATCTGTCCGCTGGCAGCACAGTGCGAGGCGAAGCGTCTCGATGCCGTCGCGGATTATCCCGGCCGCAAGCCCCGCAAGGCGCTGCCGGTGCGCGCCACGCAGCTGCTCATGCTACGCAATCACTGGGGCCAGATCCTGCTGCAACGCCGCCCCAGCGCCGGCGGCATCTGGGCAGGCCTGTGGCTGTTCCCGGAGGTTCCCAGCGGTGAAGACGTGGTCGCGTTCTGCGCCACCCGGCTCGGCATCGACGCGATCGAGCGCGAACGCTGGCCCCTCTACCGCCATACCTTCAGCCACTACCATCTCGACATCACCCCAGTAGTGCTGGACGCTCGCGGGGTCCGGCACCGGGTCACCGAGCCCGACAGCCTCTGGTACGATCCCGAGCAACCGGCCGAGATCGGCCTGGCGGCCCCCGTCGTCCGGCTGCTGGAACAGCTGCAGCGCGACGCCGCCCTAATCTGAACAGCACATGAGGTACACGATGACCCGCACGGTACTCTGCCGCAAATATGGTCGCGAAATGGAAGGTCTCGACGCTCCGCCCTACCCCGGTCCCAAAGGCCAGGAGATCTTCGAGACCGTCTCGAAACAGGCGTGGCAGGAGTGGCAGGCGCATCAGACCATGCTGATCAATGAGAAGCGGCTCAGCCTGGTCGATCCTTCCACCCGCAAATTCCTGCAGGAAGAGATGGAAAAGTTCTTCGCCGGTGACGATTTCGAGCAGGCCGAAGGCTACGTACCACCGCAATGAACGCAGGCGCGGCCGGGCCAACTGGTGTCCCGGCCGCCTGTAAACCGTCTTTCTGAAGCCAGCAGCTTGACGCGGCCGTAGCCAACCGGTTTAATACGCGCCTTCCGGAGCCCGTCTCCGGCACTCCAGATGCCCAGATAGCTCAGTTGGTAGAGCAGGGGATTGAAAATCCCCGTGTCGGTGGTTCGATTCCGCCTCTGGGCACCATCTCTTCCTTCCAAGATTTGATTCGCTTGCGCTTCGCACGACCTTCTGTGCGGAATCGAACGCTATTGGCTGGTGGTTCGATGGATTCGCGCTGCGCGCTCACCCTCCGGGCGTCCTGCGGACGTCCAAAAGCGCCGGCGGCGCTATTGTCCGCCTCTGGGCACCATCTCTTCCTTCC
>JAJUJZ010000179.1 GCA_029265075.1 Gammaproteobacteria bacterium
CGCTCACGCTTTACCGATCGCTACAGTAACCTCACCGCCGATGATCGTGCCGTTCAGGATCAGCTGGGCGATCTCAAAGCCTACGAGGTGTTCCACCTCGGAGGCACTTTCAAGGTGTCTGACAACGTTAATCTGAACGCCACGATCTATAACCTGTTCGATAAAAACTTCCTGGATGGCGAGTACTATCGCGACGGCAGCGGCAATCTTGCCTGGGCCTCCCACTATGCCCACATTGGTCGCGCTGCGACTGGCACCATCGAAGAAGGTCGCCGGCTATGGATCTCCGTTAACATGACCTTCTGATTGAAGACCGGGCGCGTCGCATCCTTCAGGCGCGCCTTTGCGTGAGATACCCCATGTCAATCGGCACGGTTCGTCAGTGGCACTGGATCAGCTCCGCCATTTGTCTGGTGGGGATGCTGCTGTTCGCCATCACCGGCATCACGCTCAATCATGCGGGCCAGATCGAAGGGCGCGCCCGCGTGACGACCGTGGAGAGGATCCTGCCCGCCGCACTGATGAAAACGCTGACCGAGGCTGACGGCACCACACTGCCGTCAGCGCTACGTGACTGGCTCGCTGACGAACTCGGCATCGATCTCGGCGGCGGGTCACCGGAGTGGTCGGACGGCGAGCTCTATATTGGCCTCCCACGACCCGGCGGTGATGCATGGCTGAGTATCGACCTTGAGTCTGGCGAGTTGCTGTACGAGCGCACCGATCGCGGCTGGATTGCCTACCTCAATGATCTCCACAAAGGACGCGATACCGGCGCGGTCTGGCGCTGGTTCATCGATATCTTTGCGGTTGCCTGCGTCATTTTCTGTATCACCGGGCTGCTATTGCTGCAGCGACACGCTGCCACCCGGCCGTCAACCTGGCCACTGGTCGGGGCCGGCCTGGTGATTCCGATGCTGCTGGCGCTGCTGTTCATGCATACCTGATCGGGTTCAACGAGAGGATTCGTTCCCATGCGAAATCGATTTTCGGCGGTGTTGCTGGCCGCATTACTCGCGCCTGCACTGTCAGCGTCAGCAGCCGGACTGGCCATCACGGTGGAGATTCCGCGCCTCAATGTCGCTGAATATCACCGCCCTTATGTCGCGATCTGGCTGGAGGACGCGGCGCACAAGCATGTTGCCGATCTTGCGGTCTGGTATGACCTGAAGCTCAAAGATGATGAAGGCGAGAAGTGGCTGAAGGATCTGCGTCAGTGGTGGCGTCGTAGCGGGCGCACCCTTGATCTGCCGATCGATGGCCTCAGCGGCCCGACCCGGCCAGTGGGGAGCCACACTCTGACACTCGATAGCAGTCATGCGGTGCTGCGGGCACTGGCCGCTGGCGACTATCAGCTGGTGGTCGAAGCCGCTCGCGAGGTTGGCGGACGCGAATTACTGCGCCTGCCGTTCTCGTGGCCCGCCAGCTCGGCGTCCACGACCAGCACTGCCGGTGAAGCCGAACTGGGCACCATCACCCTGACAATTACTCCCTGAAAACGATTGCATAAGGAAGGCAGCCATGCAGCCACGCTTCAAGAAACGACTGTTACAAATCACGGCACTCGCTGCCGCGGTGGGCATTTCCATTTCCGCACAGGCGCACCGGGCGTGGCTGCTGCCATCCAGCACAGTACTGTCGGGCGAGTCGCCGTGGATCACGGTTGATGCCGCTGTATCCAACGACCTGTTCTACTTCGAGCACTTCCCGCTGCGCCTGGAAGGCGTCGGCGCGAGCGACGCGCGCATGGCCGGCGCACCTCTGCAGATCATCGCACCGGATGGCAGCAAGGCAGAGCCGCAGAACGGCGCAGTCGGACGTTACCGGAGTACCTTCGATGTCCAGCTCACCCAGGAAGGCACCTACAAGATAGCCGTTGTACGCGGCGGCGGACTGTTCGCCTCCTACACAGAAAATGGGGAGCGCAAACGCTGGCGAGGCACCACCGAAACGTTCGCCAGAGAGGTTCCGCAGAACGCAGCTGACCTGCAGGTCACACAATCCGACAGCCGCATCGAGCTGTTTGTCACCGCCGGTAATCCGACTGAGTCCGTGTTCACTCCGACCGGCAAGGGCCTGGAGCTGAAGCCCGTTACCCATCCCAACGATCTGTTCGCGGAAGAGAAAGCCGAGTTCCAGCTCTTGCTGGATGGCACACCGGCCCGCGACGTCGAAGTGACGGTAATTCGCGGCGGTAAGCGCTATCGCAACCAGCTCGAGGAGATCACCACCACCAGCGATGGCAACGGCATGATCACCGTCGAGTGGCCGCAGGCTGGCATGTACTGGCTGGAAGCCGAAATCGAAACCGGGCAGGGGGTCACCGCGCCCGCCACCTCGCGCCGCGCGAGCTACATCGCGACGCTGGAAGTGCTGCCGCAGTGACCGCTCCGTGAACAGCGCTCAGCCCATCACTGCCTGCGTGACAAACGCGCGATGCAGCCGCCGCTGGCACTGGTGGCTGCTGGCGGTGGGGTTGCCGCTGCTGCTGAGCGTCTGGCCATGGCTGGCCCGGCCCTGGCAGGCAGCGGGCGTGACGCTGCTATACGTGGCATTCACAGTCCTGATCTGGCACACCCATCGCCGCCAGCGTCCGGTCGCATCTGCGGTCAGCAATGCGACACTCGTTGCGTATGCCAGTCAGAGCGGCGGGGCGCAGCGGCTGGCCGAGCTGACCGCCCGCCAGCTGCAGCAACGAGGCGAGCCGGTTGTTCTTCTCGCTCTGGCGCAGCTCTCGCCCGCCAGACTTGGTGACTATCAGCGCGTGCTGTTCATCGTCAGTACCTATGGCGAGGGTGAAGCACCCGACAATGGCATCCGCTTCGACCAGGCGCTGCGGCGCGGCGAGGTACGCTGTGCCGAGCTGGACTTCGCCGTGCTGGCGCTGGGA
>JAJUJZ010000050.1 GCA_029265075.1 Gammaproteobacteria bacterium
CGCGAAGCGTTCGATCGCGGCCCCTGGCCGACCATGGATGTGAAGGAGCGCGCCGGCTATCTGCGCAAAATGGCTGCGATTCTCAACGAGCGGCACAGCGAACTGGCCGCCGCTCTCACCGAGCAGGTCGGCGCCCTGGCATCGTTCGCACCCATGGCGGCTGGTGGTGGCACCGCCACCCTCGCTACCTACGCCGACATCGGTGAAAACTATGAATGGGTGAAGCAGCAGCCCAGCGCGACCGTGCCGGGTCACACCGCCTACATTGTGCGGGAGCCGGTGGGCGTGGTCGCCGCGATCGCACCCTGGAACATGCCCTACGCCATCATGACGCAGAAGATCGGACCGGCCCTGATCAGCGGCTGCACTGTGATCATGAAGCCGTCACCGGAAACACCGCTGGAAGCCTACATTCTGGCCGAAGCCGCTGAACAGGCAGGCCTGCCCGCCGGCGTGCTCAATCTGGTACCCGCCCACCGCGAAGCAGCGGACTTCCTGGTGCGCCAGCCCGGCGTCGACAAGATCAGCTTTACAGGCTCGACTGTCGCCGGCGCACGCATTGCCAGCGTGGCGGGCGAGCGCATTGCCCGGGTAACGCTGGAGCTGGGCGGCAAGTCGCCGGCCATCATGCTGAAAGACTTCCCGATCGAAAAAGCGGCACCGCTGTTTGCCCGCACTATCACCGTCCTGTCGGGCCAGGTGTGTGCAATGCTGAGCCGCGCCATCGTGCCGGCGGAAATTCACGATGAGCTGGCCGAGGCGATCGCAGCCGAAATGCAGAAGATCAAGGTGGGCGATCCGCGTGATCCCGCCACCGAGATGGGTCCGCTGGCGATGGAACGGCAGCTCGAGCGGGTCGAGCACTATGTTGCCAAAGGCGTCGAAGAAGGCGCACGCCTGGTATGCGGCGGCAAGCGCCCCGAGCACCTGACCCAGGGCTGCTATTTCGAGCCGACCCTGTTCGCGAACGTCGACAACAACATGACCATCGCCCGCGAGGAAATTTTCGGGCCAGTACTCTGCCTGATCCCCGCAGAAAGCGAAGAGCACGCCATTCAGCTCGCCAACGAGACTGATTACGGCCTCAACTCCTCGGTGCTGACGGAGGATCCCGCCGCCGTGGTGCGGATCGGCCGCCGCCTGCGCGCTGGCAACGTCAGCCACAACGGGCTCAAGGCAGACTTTTCGCTGCCGTTTGGCGGCTTCAAGAAGTCAGGCGTAGGCCGCGAGGGCGGCGTCGAAGGCATCCTGCCTTACGTCGAAACCAAGACCATGCTGGTGGAAGAGCAGGCCTGATATGACGCATGACATCATCGTGGTCGGCGGCGGGTCTGCCGGCTGCGCCATGGCCGGCCGCCTCTCAGAGGCCGGCCTGAAAGTGCTGCTGCTGGAAGCGGGCAAGAGCGACAAACACTACCGTCTCCAGATTCCGGCGCTGACCAGCTCCGTGGTACAGCATCCTGACTTCGACTGGCGCTACGCCGCCGAACCAGATCCGTCGCTCAACGGCCGCATCAACGTCTGGTGTGGCGGCAAGCGACTCGGTGGTGGCAGCTCTATCAACGGCATGATGTTCTGCCGCGGCCACCGCTGGGATTACCAGCACTGGTGCGAGCTGGGCGCTGACGGCTGGTCCTACGATGATCTGCTGCCGTTCTTCCGGCGCATGGAAACCAACACCCGTGGCGAGGATGCCTGGCGCGGCGGTTCCGGCCCGGTAACCGTGTCGGACTGCGCCATCGACCTCCCCATCATGGAGGCGTGGCTGCAAGCCGCCATTCAGGCCGGCACGCCGCGCACCGATGACCATAACGGTGAGCATCCCGGCGAGGGCTCCGACTACGCCCAGGTCACCCAGCGAAACGGTCTGCGCAGCTCCGCCACTGGCTATCTGACGAAGGTCGCCAATCCCAACACGCTGACACTCGAACTGGAGGCTCAGGTCACCCGCGTGGTGATCGAAAACGGCCGCGCCGTCGGTGTTGAGTATCTGAAGAACGGGCAGCGGCATACCGTGCGCTCCCGCCATGGCGTGGTGGTCTCCACTGGCACCATGGGTACGACGCGCCTGCTGATGGTCTCCGGCATCGGGCCCGCCGATCATCTGCGCGAGGTGGGCGTCGAGCTGGTACACCATCTGCCGGGGCTCGGTCAGAACCTGCAGGAACATGTCGGCACGCACCTGATCAACTCGGTAAACACGCCGACCATCAGCAGCGAAGCCTACGGCCTGCCGCTGGTGAAACATGCGTTTAACTTTGCACTGCGCCGGCGCGGCATTCTCACCACCTCGGTAGGGCATGTGCAGTCCTATATCCGCACGCGCCCCGATCTGCCAGCGCCCAATATCCAGACTACGCTGACGGCGCTCGCCTTCGACCTCGACAAGGAAGGCAAGGTGGTGCTGCGCCGCGAGCCCGCCATCAGCACGACGGTCTGCGTATCGCGCCCGAAATCGCGCGGCACGATCCAGTTGCGTTCCGCGGACCCGCTGGCGGCGCCGGTGATCCGGCACCAGCTGCTGGGCGATCCGGATGACGTCGAGCAACTGGCCGAAGGAATTGAGTTCGCTCGCGAAATGATGGCGCAGCCGGCAATCCGTGACCTGATCACCGGCGAGATTCGTCCCGGCGTCAGCGGCAAAGAACTGCGCGATTATGTGCGCATGGCTTCCATCCCGTTCTACCACCCCGTCGGCACCTGCCGCATGGGCAAGGACGAGCTCGCGGTGGTCGATCCCGACCTGCGTGTGCACGGCCTGGAGGGACTGTGGGTGGCAGACAACTCGGTCATGCCGACACTGCCCAGCGGCAACACCAACGCCACGGCGATAGTGATTGGCGACAAGGGCGCAGCCCACGTCCTGAAGTGCATTGAAGGCCGCAGCAGTGCGGTCGCCCAGCCGCGTGCAGCCGCGGCAGTCTGATCTGGAGCGAAAGAATGCGTGAACTGAATTACAACAATATGCTGCCCGGCGTCTCTGAAGGCGGCGAGCCGAAGATGCATTTCTGCTTCGAAATCGCACTGACGTTTCCGAAGACTCACACGATTCCCGACACCCCCAGCGGCTGCGGCCGCGGCGCCGTATTCGTCGAGGAGGGAGTTATCTCCGGACCGATGCTGAATGGCCGGGTGGTGCCCTACAGTGGCGGCGACTATGCGCTGTTCCGCCCGGACGGCACCCTGGAACTGAACGCCCGCTATCTGCTCGAAGCCGAGGATGGCACCGAGATCTTCATGCAGAACCGCGGTTTCCTCTGGGGGCGTTACAAGGACTCGCTGGACAAGATCAAGGCGTGGATGTTCGAAGGCGGTCCGGAAGTGTCGCACGACGAATACTACCTGCGCGCCAATCCGGTCTTTGAGGTGACGTCCGGAAAGTACGACTGGCTCACCCGTTATGTTTTCGTCGGCATTGGCAGCCGGCAGAAGCTGGGCAACACCATTCGCTACTACGCGCTGCTCTGATCCACTCGCATCGCCGGGCGGCGGCCTCCTGCAGCACTGCGAAATCCACCGCGCACAGGAGCCCGCCTGCAGGCGAACAGTCCAGCGCTCTGAATCACCCATTCAGCGGTGACGCCGGCTCCGGCCGAGTGGCCTGCCCACGGTTCTCACCTCTCCGGGCCTACTCCGCCATTCCGGTGAAAGCAGGGTCCAGTCACTCCAGCGTGTCGACCGGCTCGGACTCCTGCTACCAGTGACGTGCGCCCATCGATGGAGAAGTCAGCCGCCGTAATGAACGCTGCTTCGTCAGACGCGGGCCAGGTCGCATACCCGTGCGATATCCTCGGGCTGCCCCCGTCTGCAAGGCCGGGTTGTTGATCGTCCATCTGCAGCCCCCAGGTAGACAGCCAGATCGGCCTGGCAGTGTAGCGGGGCATTAATGCCCCGCAAATCAGTCTCCTGCCACCTCTGCTGAGCACTACCCGAGCAGATCAACTGGGCGGGGCTGTCTGCTGGATCCAGTCAGCCTTGCCAGGGCTTGCCGGTCACCGGATGCGGATAGTGGAACGGAATCACATCAGTATCCGGCCACAGCACCGGATCCGGATCAATGGCGTCCGGACCTGCCGGGTTGCCAGGGTAGAGGTCTTTCTCGCTGTAGAACGGCACGTAGTTCGGCTTGGTGTACGCCCAGCCCTTGTCGAAATCGGCATGGAAGACCGGCCGGTAGTAGAGCCGCTTGATCTTCCAGACGCCGTCTTCTTTAACGTACTCGTTCTCATAAATGCCCCCTTCCCACCACTGACGGGTATTGCCGCCGGCACTCTCGTGCAGACCGGCCTGCATCATTGAACGTGCGCGCGCCTTTGCTGTTTTGCCGTCGGGCGCAACATGGATGATGTCCTGCAGCTGCGGGTGGTCGAGCAGGAAACCGTACACGGGACCGTTCTTGCCGCCGGTGAAAGTCTGCTGAAAGCGCCCGATATAGAGACGGCGCACACCTTCTTTGCCGCGGAAGATGCCGCGGAAAAACCAGACCTCGCCATCGTCGGCAAACAGGTCGACTACCTCCTCGTAAAGGCACTTGTCCAGGTAATAGCCGTAGGAATACTGGAGCTTGCGGATCGCCAGCTCATCCTCTACCAGACCCAGCCGCTGCTCCAGCCGCGCCACGGTCTCCTGCAAGGCAGTGGTGTCTTTTTCCATTGTCATCTCCTTGTTAAGACATCAATCAGGCGTAATGAGCAAGGTATTCGAAACCGACGCAGAGGGCCAGCCCCCGAGTAAAAAACTCTTCCAATTGGATCCAATAACCACTAGCATGGATCCATGAGCAGAACAGACAACAGGAGAGGCGGCATGAACACGCTGCTGGCCCACGCCGTACGACAGCTGCGGGAGATGATCCTGCGCGGCGACCTCGCGCCGGGACAGCGGGTGGCGGAGATCCCGCTGGCGGAAGCCCTCGGCATGTCGCGCACACCCGTGCGACAGGCGCTGCCGATGCTGGCGCAGGAAGGGCTGCTGGCCGAAAGCGGTAACCGCGGCTATGTGGTGCGCGGCTTCTCCCCGGCCGACATCGCCGATGCCATTGAGCTGCGCGGTGCACTGGAAGCACTGGCTGCGCGCCGGGTGGCCGAGCACGGCATCAGCCGCCCAATCCTCAAAGAGCTGAAAAAATGTCTCGATGAAGGCGATGAAATTCTCGGCGAGCGCTGTCTCCACGAGGGTGACGAAACCGCCTACGCCGATATGAACGAGCGTTTCCACCGGCTGATCATCGAGGACGCGCGCTCCGAGGTGATCAGCGAGGCGCTGCGCCGCAACAGTCACATACCGTTCGGCGGAGCGCAGGCACTGGCGTTCGATAAAACCCGGCTCGACGACACTTACGAACTGCTTTATGTGGCCCACCGTCAACACCATTGCATTGTCGAAGCGCTGGAGCGCGGACAGGGTGCGCGTGTGCAGGCCCTGATGAGCGAACACGCGGAAGCGGTGAAAAGCAGCATCAACCTCGCACAGTTTGCTCTGTCACACGAAAACGTCCGGCGCATGCGTGGCGTCTGAACACCATGCAGTGCCCGTTTAACAAGCCGCAATAACTACGTTCCATCACTGGAGGCAACCATGGCGAAGAGCCTGCAAGATCTGCTCAACGAGACCCCCGATGTGGTCGAGCTGCTACGCAATCAGCAAGTCGGTCCCAACGTTTATCCCGGCGTGCCCGCGGAATTCACCAGCTGGCGCGACGAACAGCGTGCCTGGGCGGAGACCTGCGTGCTGTTCAACCAGTCGTACCACATGGCGGACCTGCTGGTGGAAGGACCGGATGCCCTCAAGCTGCTCTCTTATCTGGGCGTCAACAGCTTCGAGAACTTCCAGGTCGACAAAGCCAAGCAGTTCGTGCCGTGCAGCTACGACGGCTACGTTATTGGTGACGTCATCCTGTTCTACCTCGCTCCCAATCAGTTCAACCTGGTGGGCCGCGCACCGACGCTGAACTGGGTTCAGTTCCACGCCGAGACAGGTGGTTTCGACGTTAAATGCGAGCTGGATGAGCGCACCGTCAAGCGCAAGGATCCGAGCCGCCGCAAATCGTACCGTTTCCAGGTACAGGGCCCGAACGCCATGCAGGTGATCGAAAAAGTCACCGGCAAGCCGGCGCCCGAACTGAAGTTCTTCAACATGACCACTATCACCATCGCCGGCCGGCCGGTTCGCGCCCTGCGGCACGGTATGGCTGGCCAGCCGGGCTTCGAGCTGTTTGGACCGTGGGACGACGGCGAAGCAGTGAAGAACGCCATTGTCGAGGCAGGACAGGAATTCGGGCTGCGTCAGGTCGGTGGCCGCGCGTACTCTTCCAACACGCTCGAGTCGGGCTGGATTCCGTCGCCGCTACCGGCCGTCTACACCGACGAGAAAATGAAAGCCTACCGCGAGTGGCTGCCGGCCAATGGCTACGAGGGCACCTGCTCGATCGGCGGCAGCTTCGTCGGCAAGAGCATTGAAGACTACTACCTGACGCCCTGGGATCTCGGCTACGGTCCGTTCGTCAAATTCGACCACGACTTCATCGGCCGTGAAGCGCTGGAAGAGATGGCGAAGAACCCACGCCGTAAGAAAGTCACGCTCGCACTCGACAACGAAGATGTGATGCGCGTGATGAGCTCGATGTTCGCCAAGAAGGATCGCGCCAAGTGGTTTGAATTCCCGTCGGCAGTCTATGCGATGCACCCGTACGACCAGGTGCTGGTCAACGGTGAACTGGCCGGCCTGTCGACCTGGATCGGCTACAGCCAGAACGAAGCCCGCATGCTGACACTGGCAATGGTCGACGTCGAGCACGCCGAGCCCGGCACTCAGGTCACCCTGTTGTGGGGCGAAGAAAACGGCGGCACTCGCAAACCGACTGTCGAGCCGCACGTGCAGACCGAGATCCGCGCGACGGTGAGCCCGGTGCCCTATTCGGAAGTGGCGCGCGACCACTACGCAGAAGGCTGGCGCACCCGGCAAGCCTGATGGATCCCGGCCACGGTGCAGACCGTGGCCCTCAGTTATTTTTTATCTCTTTCCACCCTTATTGCCCCGGCCGCAAGCCGGGGCTTTTTTGTGGGCGCCCACCGTCGCTCAGGGCGTGTACTGCAGCTCGATCGTTCCCTGCCGGCTTGCCACCCGCCAGCCTTCATTTGTAAGCACCAGCCGATCTTCAAAACTGCCCGCCAGGAGGGTTTTATCAGCAGGTGCCGGCGCTGTTTCTGACGGCGCGCCGGTCATCAGCAGCACGCGGCTGAAGGCACGCACATCTGTGGCGCTGACCACGTCGAACACAGTGTTGGCAAGCAGGTGGCAGCTGATACGGGGCGGCCGCGCCTCGAAGGAGCGCAGGATGGCCTCGCGGCCGCGCACCCCATTCGTCGGATCGCTCGGCCGATACAGCACGGCGTCCTCGGTATAGCACGCTGCCAGCTCCGCCCAGCTGCCGTTATCCAGCAACATGGTCACGCGATTAAGCAGCTGCTGACATTCCCACTCAATCTGTACTCTGGCGGAACGCTCCATGCCCGATCCCCTCCTGATTGGCGAACGATGGTTCAAGACCTGTAACCAGGCCTCTCCGGAAAAGCGGTCATTGTAGCGACCTTGAGCCGTGCCGACCTTGCAGGAATCAACCAATCACCTATTTTCATGCATGCCATCAAAACAAGTGATTAGTCTGATTGGTTCCCGGTGGTTAGCCTAGGTATCGGGTTTGACTCCGATTTCTCAACCATCGTCGCGGATGAATTCCATCAAGCGGCGATGGCAGTGCTCAGCGCTTGCATCGCGAGCTTGAGCTATCTTTAGCTGACAAACACGAGGCTGGACTCGATGGCACTGTTCACCTATTTCCCCAACTACGTCTGGAATCTCTCTCTTGCGATTGCACTGGAGAGCGGCGGCAAGATCGGCGAGATCGTCGACATGTGCCAGCCCATCAAGGATGCCGCTGCCAAGGGCGACGATGCTGGCACCGCCGAATTTCTGGCCGAATGGGTCAAGATGGCTGACAAGCTGATTGGCCTCGCAGACGAAGATGAAGCGCGCCGCCGCGGCTTCTCGGCCAGCGCCAAGCTGCAGCGTGCCGCGCTCTATCTGTTTACCGCCGAACGGATGCAGGGCCACGGCCACCCCGGTCGCGCCGAAACCTTTGCCAAAGCGCAGAGTTCTTTCCAGCGCGCCATGGCCCTGGGTAAGGAAAACTGCGAGCGTGTCGAAATCCCTCTCGAAAACGGCACCATGGCGGCACTGTATACCCGCGCACCCGGCTCAGGTCCCCATCCCGTAGTCGTTTACTGCAACGGTCTCGACAGCTGCAAGGAGCTGCTTTACTGGTCACAGCTGCCGCACGCACTGGCGCGGCGTGGCATCTCGACGCTCTGTGTCGACCAGCCGGGTACTGGCGAAACGCTGCGTCTGCAGGGACTGCCCGCCACACATGAAGCCGAACGCTGGGCCTCAAAAGCGGTTGACTGGCTGGAGCAGCAGCCTGATGTCGACCCCAAACGCATCGGCATGACCGGCATCTCGCTGGGCGGTTACTACGCGCCGCGTGCGGTCGCCTTCGAACCGCGCTTTGCCTCGGGTGCCGTCTGGGGCGCCAACCACAACTGGGCCGAAGTCCAGCAGAAGCGCCTCAAGCGCGAAGGCGAAAACCCGGTGCCGCATTACTGGGCACACGTGATGTGGGTATTTGGCGCCAGCAGCATGGATGAGTTTTTCGAAAAAGCCGCCGGCATGCATCTCAACGGCGTGATGGAGCGCATCAAGGTGCCGTTTCTGGTGACGCACGGCGAAAAAGATCGCCAGATCGGCATCGAATATGCCCACCAGAGCTACGAACAGCTCACCAACTCACCGCAGCGAGAGCTGAAAATCTTTACTGATCGTGAAGGTGGCGTCGAGCACGTCGGTGCCGACAACATGTCGTTTGGTCGCGATTACATCGCCGACTGGTTTGCGGACACGCTGGGAGGACAAACGAAGTAGAAGCAGTTGTTCCTGTGATGTATCCGCCGCATGCATCGCATGAGCGGATACATCGCATCGCAATTACGAATTATACGTAATCTGCACAGCATGCTTTAATCAATCAGGGCTATGCGCTTCAGCCCTGACGAGTCTCACTCAAAAATATAAAGAGGCACATTCATGACGGCACCATATCGCAGCAAACGTCTTCCGCTTGCCCTCGCCCTGCTGGTTTCTGGGATGGTCAGTAGCGGATCTGCTCTTGCGCAAGGCGCAGTGGCACTCGAAGAAGTGATCGTCACGGCGCAGCACCGCGCCGAGACATTGCAAAGCTCGGCTCTCGCAATATCTGCTGTCACCGGCGACCATATGACAAATGCCGGCATCGCAGACGCTTTCAACCTGTCACGCCTGGTTCCGTCACTGGTCGCGCAGCCGGCTGGTGGCTCCACCGTAAACTTCTATCTCCGTGGCGTGGGTACGCTGCAGGGCAACAGTTTTGGTGAGAACCCGGTCGGTTACTACTTCAACGGCGTTTACATCTCCCGCCCGGCCGCACCTGTTGGCTCGTTCTACGATATCGAGCGGGTCGAAGTACTGAAAGGCCCGCAGGGCACGCTGTACGGCCGGAACGCGACCGGCGGTGCCGTAAGCGTGCTCCCGAAAGCGCCGCAGACCAACGAGTTCAACGGCAACATCACGGTTGAACTGGGCAATTACGATCTGCGCCGTGCTCAGGGCGCCATTAACATGCCGGTGGGCGACTCCAGCGCATTGCGTTTCGCCGCTCAGGTCTCGAAGCGTGACGGCTATATGAGCGATGGCTACGATGATGAAGATGGTCAGGCAGCACGCCTCTCGTTCCTGACTCAACCCAGTGACACGCTTTCGATCACGGTGACGGCAGACTATTTCAAGGAGCAGACCAAAGGTATTGGCAGCGTGCTGCTGCAAAGCGACAACCTGCCGCCGGCACCATCGATGGACCGGCGTATTGGCGGCTCTGATCCGCGCTCAATCGCCGTGCTGGAAAGCCTGGCCGCAGCGCTTCCGCCATTTTTGCCCTACAAGAACTTCCCCACTGATGGCACTGTTGCGCTTCCCCAGAATGACGGCTTCATCGATAGTGAATACTTCGGTCTGACTGCCCACATCGAAAAAGAAGTCGATGCTGGGACGTTTACTGTCATCCCCGCCTGGCGACTTTCCAAGCCCGAGTTTCTGATGTATGTACCGGGCTTCTACGGCCACCAGGCAGAAGAAGCGGAGCAGTTTTCGGTCGAAGCACGCTTCGCTTCCGACCTCGATGGTCCGCTTAATTTCGTTGCAGGTCTCTACTGGTTCGATGAAACCAACGACAGTGAAAACTTCTTCTATCAGGGTACTTTGTCCGGCACGTATTTCACTCCCGACCTCGATACTGAAAGCTACGCGGTATTTGGTCAGGCAACCTACGAACTGACCGATACCTTCCGCCTTGTGGCCGGACTGCGATACACCGAAGAGAGTCGCGAACAGTCCACGGAGCTTGGCGTAATCAGCCCTCAGACGCCCGTGCTCAATCTCAGCGCACCGATTCCCGGCTCGCTTGATTTTGAAGAAGTGACCTGGAAAGCGGGTATTGAGTGGGACATCGGGTACGACTCACTGCTCTATGCAAACGTCGCGACGGGCTTTAAGGCCGGTGGCTTCTTCGTTTCTTCCCCGCCGAATAACAGCTTCGAACCGGAAGAGCTGACTGCCTACACCATCGGTTCGAAGAACACCTTCTTCAATAATCGCCTGCGCCTGAACGTCGAAGCGTTCTACTGGGATTACAAGGACCAGCAAATCAGCTTTGTAGGTGGCATGACAGCACCGGGCGGCGGCTTCGGGCAGGGCCTGGTCACCGTCAACGCGGGCAACGCGACCATCAAAGGTGCGGAAGTTGAGTTGCAGGCCGCGTTGTCAGCCCAGACCATGGTGGGCCTCAATGTTCAGTATCTCGACGGCGAATACGACGAGCTTGAATATACGGCGGTCTCATCCGGCGGTGCTCCGCTGCGCCATGGCTGCAGTCTGGGTGCCCTGCGCCCCGTCATGCCGGGCACGCCGAACCCCGCGGCTTATCAGGACGTCGACTGCTCGGGTAAACCCACTCTCAACTCTCCGGAGTTCACGGCCAACCTGATGCTGGAGCATACCTTCCAGCTCGGCGCCTTTGATCTGGTAGCGGGCCTGCGTTCGCGCATCGAGTCCAGCCGCTGGACGCAGGCGGAATATCTGCCGGAGCAGAAACAGGACTCCTACACCATGACCGACGTGTACCTGACCCTGATGCCACAGAACGAGCGCTGGAGCCTCACGGGTTACGTCAACAACCTCGAGGATGAAACCGTGCTGGCTGGCAGCAGCCTGCGCCCCATCCTCAACGTCAGCTACGGCACGCTGCGCCCGCCACGTACTTACGGCGCACGCTTCACCTACAACTTCTGATATCTGATCTTTCCCCTTGGGTCCGGCCGCATTGCGGTACGGACCCTTTTTTATTTCAGGCGTCGAACGCCAGAAACTCAGTCGCTCCCCGCACGGAGATCAGCCAGCTGCGGCCGCCGCTTTCTCATCGCGCGTCATCTCCGCTGCCCGCGCCTTCAGCCGGTCGCGCAGCCAGCGGTGCATCGGTTCACCATCCATGCTGCGATGCCAGCACATGATTTCACGCATAGGCGGCAGCGCCACCGGCGTGGGCAGTAGCCGCAGCGGCAGATGACGGGCGTAGTATTCCGCCAGCCGGCCGTGCATGGTGGCGACCCGATCAGTGCCGATCAGGAGCTGCGGCAGCGTGTTGAAGTCGTGCGTCAGCACTTCCAGCCGGCGCGAGATACCGAAGCGGTTCATCAGGATTTCATCGAAGCTGATCTGACGCCGGCGGCCCTGAAAACCCACCGAAACATGGCCGAGTTCCTGATACGCCTCGGCGGTCAGCGTGTCGCCCACCCGCTTGTTGTCTTCCCACACCACACAGACATAGTGCTCCTCGAACAGCTCTTCGGTCGGATGGCCAGCCAGTGCGTAATCCTCCGGTGCAATAAGCAGATCCACCTCTCCATTCAGCAGCTGATCATTTGCCTGATCATTAGGCTGAAGGAGCTCAAAGGTGACACCGGGCGCCTCCTCCTGCAGCTGACTGATGAATTCCGCTAGCATTACCGTAATCAGATAGTCGGATGCCACCAGCCGGAAAAGACGCTTGCTGACCGCCGGGTCGTTACTGGGCCGGGGTGTGATCGTGGAGCGAATTTGTACCAGGATCTGCCGTACGGGCTCCGCCAGCTCGCGGGCGTAAGGGGTAGGCACCATTTTGCGGCCGACCTGCACCAGCAGCTCATCCTGAAAATAGTCGCGCAAACGCGCCAGCACGCCGCTTGCCGCCGACTGCGTCATATGCAGCCGCTCTGCTGCGCGAGTGATGCTCTGCTCCTCCAGCAGGACATCCAGGGCCACCAGAAGATTGAGATTGAGCTGATTGACGCGCATGATGACCTCTCCGATCTATCTTTTTGGCGGATACATTCCATCCTTATAAGCGATTAGTCAAATACTTCCGGGCTTCGTAGTCTTGAGTTCCATCTGCCGGGTGAACCCTGACCCGCCGAACGGGATAACCAGGAGGTAGCTATGAACATCGTCGGTCTGGACTCTCTGGTTTTCGGTGTTGATGACATCGCGGTCTGCGCCACTTATCTCGAGGATTACGGCCTCAGTAAAGTCGATCAATCGGCGACCGCGGCCCGCTTTGAAGCAATTGATGGCACGGGCGTCGAAATTCGTCTGGCGAGCGATGCCGCGTTGCCGCCAGCCAATGCACCTGCTCCCAACCTGCGGGAAACCGTTTACGGTGTCGGTGATGAAGCAACGCTGGCAGCCATCGCCAGCGAGCTCAGCAAGGATCGGGACGTTATCGAGCGTGATGGTGTTATCCATACGTTCGACGACAGCGGCTTTGCCATCGCCTTCCAGCGCACCGTGCGTCGCAAGATAGAGCTGCCGCCCTATCGCGTGAATGTGCCGGGGCAGGCTGATGGTCGTCCGGTGAACCAGATCGGTGCTGATCCGGCGGCGCGACCCAGGCCGCAGACGCTCTCACACGTTGTCTATTTCGTACCAGACCACGAAAAAGCAGAGCGTTTCTACGCAGAGCGCCTCGGTTTTCGCACGACCGACCGCTTCATCGGCATGGGGCCATTCATGCGGCCGCAGGGGACACTGGATCACCACTGTCTGTTTCTGATCCAGAGCTTCAACTCGCACATGGTCGGCCTGAACCATTTCACCTTCCATATGGCGGGCGCCTCTGAGGTCTGGCAGGCGGGCTACCAGTTTGAGCAGAAGGGCTACCGCACCTTCTGGGGACCGGGTCGCCACCTCTTCGGCTCAAACCATTTCTGGTACTTCAACAGTCCGTTTGGCGGCGCCATCGAGTACGACGCCGACATGGACCGGCATGATGACTCCTGGCAGCCGCGCGAAGCGCCGGCGAATGCTGACACTTCGCAGATTTTCCTGTTTCAGGCGCGTGAACTGTGGGCGCCGGGTCCATGACAGACATAGTGGATGCGAGCGAGCAGATCCTCTGCCGGCTCAGCGATATCGAGGATGGCGACGCACGTGGCTGCCTGCCCGCAGACGGACAGGATCAGCTGTTCGTCGTGCGCCGCGGGGCGGAGGTCGTGGTGTACCTCAACAGCTGCCCCCACAACTGGCGGCCGCTTGAATATCGGCGTCACCAGTTCCTCGCCCCCGATCACAGCCACATCATCTGTTATGCGCACGGCGCGCATTTCGAGATCGACAGCGGTTACTGTTTTGCCGGCCCGTGCGAGGGGAAATCCCTGGTACGCATACCCAGCCGCCTAGCCGGCGATTGCGTGGTGGTACCACGCGCTCTGCCACCAACGCGCTGGGACGGATGACGCGCTGCACCACTGCAGCAGCCTGAGCAGGCTTCAATAACCAGAATACAGATGCGGAGCGAGCCGTGAGCGCTGTAAAAAAAGTATTGATCGTCGGGGGCGGTATTGGCGGACTGTGCGCTGCCATTGCGCTGCGCCGTCAGCAGATCGCGGTCGATCTGGTCGAGATCAAGGCGGAGTGGACCGTCTACGGCGTCGGCATCATTCAGCAGTGCAACGTCGTGCGAGAGATGGCGCACCTGGGGGTGCTCGAACGGTACCTCAATGCAGCCTACGCGTTTGAAGATGTCGCCATTTACGATGCCGAAGGCAAGCAGCTGGCGCGCATCCCGGGCCAGCGGGCGGCCGGCCCTCAGTATCCCGTCAACATCGGTATCTCACGGCTCGCACTGCACCGCGTGCTGAGCGAGACCGCAACTGAACTTGGCACCCGCATCACGCTCGGCCATACCATCGAAGCATTCAGCCAGGATGCGGACGGTGTGGATGTGCGGCTGAGCAATGGGCAGTCGGGCCGTTACGATCTGGTGATCGGGGCCGATGGTCTCTTTTCGAAAGTGCGCAGCATGTTGTTTGGGGACCGATATCAGCCACGGTTTACCGGTCAGTCAGTGTGGCGTCATAACTTCCCGCGCGCTCCCGCTATCGATCACCTGGCGACCTATGTCGGGCCCGATGGCAATGCGGGGCTGGTGCCGCTGGCGGACAACCTGATGTACCTGTTCGTCACATCGCATGAGCCCGACAACCCCTGGTTCGACGCCGATCAGCTTGCGACGCAGATGCGCGAACGCCTGCGCGGTTTTGGCGGCCTCATCGGCCAGCTACGAGAGCAGATCACGGACGCCCGGCAGGTGGTCTACAAGCCGATGGAGGTGGTGTTCGTCGACGAGCCGTGGTTCCAGGGGCGCGTGCTGCTGATCGGGGACGCTGCGCATGCAACCACGCCGCACCTTGGTCAGGGGGCCGGCATGGCGATCGAGGATGCCATAGTGCTGGCTGACCTGCTGCGCCGCGACGAAGCCCTGCCCACGCTGCTGCAGGAATTCATGAACCGCCGGCTGGAGCGCTGCCGCTTCATCAGCGAAGAATCGATTCTCGCGGGCGAGCGGGAAATGGCGCGCGACCACGCCTTTGATCGCGCCGGCCAGGTGCGACGCATGATGGCAGTAACGGCTCAGCCAGTTGTCTGATCGCAATGGCCTGTTAGGATGATCGGCACCGCGGCTGGCCACACCAGAACGCCCGCTGCTTCAACCTGGTTAAGGATAGTCTGAACATGGCACAACCTCTCGACACCGCCGCCCTGGAACAGCTTTTCACGCAGGCCCGCTCCCACAATGGCTGGCTGCCCAGGCCCGTTTCCGATGAGCAGCTGCAAGCGCTCTACGATCTGTTCAAGCACGGCCCGACTGCCAACAACTGCTTCCCCACGCGCGTCGTTTTCGTCAGAAGCGACGAAGCGAAGCAGCGTCTGGTGCCCGCCCTGATGGGCGCCAATGGCGACAAGGTGATGACCGCTCCGGTAACCGCGATCATCGCCTATGACACGCAGTTCTTTGAGTGGCTGCCGCGTTTGTTCCCGGCCTATGACGCCGGTGCTCCGCTGCGTGAAAACGCACAGCTGGCCCAGACAGTAGCACTGCGCAATGGCAGCCTGCAGGGCGCTTACCTGATGCTGGCAGCACGCGCCCTGGGGCTCGACTGCGGCCCCATGTCGGGCTTTAACAATGCCCAGGTAGACGCCGAGTTTTTCCCCGATGGGCGCTGGCGGAGCAACTTCCTCTGCGCCCTTGGCTACGGCGACCCGCAGGCCCTGCGGCCGAAGGGGCCGCGCCCCGCGTTCGATGAAGTTTGCCAGATTATCTGAACCGGGCTGGCCGGTGGTTCGAGGATGAACGTCCGGCCCCGCCGCCATCCACTAATCGATAACGACAGGTAGAACTGATGATCAAGCCTAGGAAAAGACGATTCATAGACCTTTCCGTTACGCTCGAGAACAACCCGTATACCGATCCGCCGCCCCTGCTGCCGAAGATCGAATACATGAACCATAAGGAAGGCTGGCCCGAAATGGCCGCTATGTTCCCGGGCCTGGAACAGCATCAGATGCCAGATGGCGAGGCGTGGGCTGGCGAGTTCATAACCCTCACCACGCATAGCGGCACACACATGGATGCGCCGTGGCATTACGCATCCACCACGGATGGTGGCAAACCGGCCTGGGGCATCGACGAGCTGCCGCTCGACTGGTGCCTGCGCCCCGGCGTCAAGCTCGATTTCCGTGACAAACCCGATGGTCACGTAGTCACAGCTGCGGAGATTCAGGCGGAGCTGGAACGCATCGGCTATCAGCTGCAGCCGCTCGACATCGTGCTCGTCAATACCGCGGCCGGCGCCGTATTTGGCAAACCGGAATACCTCGACACCGGCTGCGGCATCGGTCGCGAGGGCACCCTGTGGCTGCTCGAACAGGGCGTTCGGGTGGTCGGAACCGATGCCTGGAGCTGGGATGCTCCGTTCAGCCACACGCGCCGGAAATTCGAGGAAACCGGCGACCCATCGATCATCTGGGAAGGTCATAAGGCTGGCCGGGATATTGGCTATGGCCAGATGGAGAAACTCGCCAATCTCGAAACCCTGCCGCCGTTCGGATTCGAGGTGGCCTGCTTCCCCTACAAAATCAAACACGCCTCTGCCGGCTTTGTCCGTGCGGTAGCGATTTTTGACGAACCGGAGGCCTGAGCGGAATGAAACTGGCATCACTGAAAAACGGTACCCGCGATGGTCAACTGGTCGTGGTATCTCGCGACCTGACCCAGGCAGTAGCAACCAGCGCCATCGCCCCGACCATGCAACTGGCACTGGAAAACTGGCGCGAATGCGAACAGCCGCTGCGCGAACTCTACGACGCTCTGAATGCAGGCGAAGCTGCTGACAGCTTCGCCTTCGATCCTCGCAACGCGATGGCGCCACTGCCGCGCAGCTATCAGTTCATCGACGGCTCCGCCTTTCTCAATCACGGCGAACTGATGATCAAGGCCTACAATCTGCCCGACAAGACGGATTCTGAAACGCCCATTCTCATTCAGCGGCAGGGTGACGATTTTCGCGGGCCGCATGACGATTACGCCTTCCCTACCGAAGCCGACGGTGGCGATTTCGAAGGCGAGTTTGCCGTGATTCTCGACGATGTGCCGATGGGCGTCGATCAGCGCAGCGCGCTCGACCATATCAAGCTGCTGACCATCTTCAATGATGTCAGCATGCGCGGCCACCTGCTGCGCGAAAAGCAGATGGGCTTCGGTTTCATTCAGGCCAAGCCGGCGACAGTGTTCGCACCGGTGGCTGTCACTCCCGACGAGCTGGGCGACGACTGGCGCGATGGTCGCGTGCATCTCGACATGCACGTTACGCGCAATGGCGAATGGTTCGGCAACCCCAATGGGCGGGAAATGGACTTCAGCTTCCCGCAACTGATCAGCCACCTGGCATACAACCGTAATCTTGGGGCCGGTACCATCATCGGCTCGGGCACGGTATCTAACCGCAATTATGAACAAGTCGGTTGCGCCTGTCTGGCTGAACGTCGCGCCATTGAGACGGTGGCCCATGGCGAGCCGCAGACGCCCTTCCTGAAGTTTGGCGAAACGCTGCGCTTCGAAGCGAAGAACACTGCCGGCGAGAGCATCTTCGGCGCCATCGAACACCGCCTGGTGCCGACTGCTGGCAAAGCATCATGAACCGCCGTCAGGCAGGCGACGGTCGCTGCGCACTTTCGGCCGCGACGCAAACGCACTGTCGTACCAGGGCGCCGGCCGGCGCCCGGCGGTAACAAGGAGGAGCTGCTCATGAATGATGCAGTCATCGTCGCGGCAACCCGCACGGCGATCGGTAGCTTGCAGGGCGGTCTGGCCACGATCCCGGCACCCGAGCTTGGTGCCTGTCTGATCCGCCATCTGCTTGAGGAGACTGGCATCGACCCCAGTCAGATCGACGAGGTGATTCTCGGCCAGGTTCTGACCGCTGCCGCTGGTCAGAACCCGGCGCGCCAGGCCGCGGTTCGCGGCGGCCTGCCGCATGAGATTCCCGCGTTCACCATCAACAAGGTCTGTGGCTCGGGCCTGAAGGCGGTTCAGCTGGCCGCTCAGGCGATCCGCGCCGGCGATGCCGAGGTCATTCTGGCCGGCGGCATGGAGAACATGAGCCAGGCGCCCCATGCACTGCCGGGCTCGCGCAATGGTCTGCGACTCGGGCACGGCCAGCTGGTGGACACC
>JAJUJZ010000119.1 GCA_029265075.1 Gammaproteobacteria bacterium
GGTGACTATCAGCGCGTGCTGTTCATCGTCAGTACCTATGGCGAGGGTGAAGCACCCGACAATGGCATCCGCTTCGACCAGGCGCTGCGGCGCGGCGAGGTACGCTGTGCCGAGCTGGACTTCGCCGTGCTGGCGCTGGGAGATCGCCACTATCGTAACTACTGTGCATTCGGCCACCGCTTAGCCAGCAAGCTTGATCAGTTCGGCGCCAATCCGCTCTGCGACACCCTTGAACTCGATAGCCAGGATAACCTCGCGACCAGCCGCGTGTGGCAGCGGTGGCAGCAGCTGGTGCTCGGCGCCACGTCACACGAGGACGCCTCCTGGACGCTGCCCGGCTTCACGCCCTGGCGGTTGCACGAACGTCATCACCTGAATCCCGGCAGCCCCGGAGGAGCGGTGTTTTTGGTAACGCTCGAACCGATCGAGGCGCTGCCCGCCTGGCAGGCGGGCGACATCGCCGAGATTCTGCCAGTGCCGTTTGCCGTGACTCCCACTGACGCGCCGGCCCACCGTGACTATTCCATTGCCTCACTGCCGGATCAGGGCACGCTGCAGCTGCTGGTGCGCCAGCATCGCGGTCCGGACGGCAAGCTCGGCGTGGGATCGGGGTGGCTCACCGAGCTTGCAGCAGTCGGTGAACTCATCGGCGTCCGGCTGCGCACCAACCCGGTATTCCATCCGCCCGCTCACCACCGACCACTTATTCTGATTGGCAACGGCACTGGCTGGGCGGGGCTGCGCGCCCATCTGCTGGCACGTCCGCAGGGCAGTCGCAACTGGCTGCTGTTCGGTGAGCGCAGCCCGACCCACGATGGCTGGATAAACGAAGAGCTGACCACGCTGTTTCCACCCGGACTAATCGAGCGCGTCGATCTTGCCTGGTCGCGTGACACTGTGGAGCCCTGCTATGTACAGCAGCGGCTGCGCGCGGCCGCGCCACAACTCAAGCAATGGATCGCTGACGGTGCCGCCATCTACGTCTGCGGCAGTGCCGCCGGCATGGCGCAGGAAGTGAACACCACGCTGCGCGAAGTGCTGGGCGACCAGCTCGATAGACTGACGGATACCAGCCGCTACCGGCGGGATGTCTACTGACCGCGACGCGGCAGCTGCATCAGGCGCAGCGCAGCTGTCCCCGCATGAGCGGCGTGACGGCTATACCGCCAGATGCTTGCTGTTGTGGCGATCGTACCGGCGAATCCTGCGGCCTCATGGCACGCCGCATCGCGCTGTACAGTTCCAGCACCAGCGGCCACGGGCCGTGGCCCGACTCCACATTGATGTGGCCGACGGGGCCCGCGTCGAATAGCGCCAGCTCCCAGCGCTCTGCCCACTGCCGGGCGGTGGCAAAGCGCATCCAGGGATCGTTACGACTGGCAATCAGCAGGCCGAAAATGCCCAGCCCGCTGGCAGGGATACGATCGTGAATGCCGGCTGTCGCTTGCGAGCCGTGACCACGAGCGCCCTGCATTGTGAAGCGCTCGGGCTCGGCGGGTGCGACCAGCAGCACACCGGCCACCTTGTCAGGCCGCGCAGCGGCAGCGATGACCGTCGCGAGGCAGCCAAAGCTGTGCGCCACGATCCATAGCGGCTGACTGCTCGTCTCGATCTCGCGCGTGACAGCCGCTGCCCACTTGTCGATAACGGGCCTGTCCCAGTCGACGCCGCTGAGGCGGCGGCTATCTGGCAGCTGCGTTTGCAGCCAGGTCTGCCAGTGGGCGGGCCCGCTGCCGCGGTAGCCGGGCACGATGAGGGTCGAGGGCGTCATGCGAGTTCTCCGCGGGAAAGATATCTGTGTTTCAGCGCGCCGCTCATCGGAGCAGCCCTGCGGGCCTGCGCGCATCGTCTGCCGACTCTAACGTCAGCCAGCGTGCAGGCGAACTAACTTAAACTGCTATGAATATGAACAGCGCCCGACTTGCGGCCCACCGCCGCTGACCAAGCATGTCAGGAAGGACCAAAGGGCGCTAACGGCAACAGTGCCGGACCTTCGATGACGCTCCCGTCCGGACGAAACCGACTGCCATGGCATGGGCAATCCCAGGTGGTGTCCGCAGCGTTCCACTGCACCAGGCACTTCAGGTGTGGACAGACTGGCGATACCGCCTGGATGCCCGCTGCGCCGTTGTACACAGCCACGTTCTCGCCCTGGTATTCGACGATGCGCCCTGCACCAGCCGGCACCTGCTCCAGGGTGGCCACTTTTTCGATGCCGAGCCGGTCACCCACCATATGGCGGGCGACTGCGATATTCTCCTTCATCCAGTTACCGGCCGATTTCGCGGGCGTAAAGCGCCGCGCAGCAAAGCGCTCAGCCCAGTCGCTGGCAACGCCCTGCAGCTGGTCGGCAATGATGTTGGCAGCGAGCGGTCCCCAGGTCAGCCCGTCGGCAGCGAAGCCGGTCGCGACATACACATTGGCGTGGCCGGCACCACCGATGTAGGGCAGCTCATCTGCCGGATGAAACTGCTGGGCACTCCACGCGTAGGGGAAGTCGGAAACGTTGAAGTGACGGGTCAGCAGCTCACGTAATCGCTGATGAGTCTGTCCATTCGCAGGCGCTTCGCCTGTTTTGTGTTTGCCTCCAACCGCAACAATCCAGTGCTGACCACTGGCTTCATAGGTTCGTAACGAACACGATGCATCCAGCAGCCAGTGGATGCCGGGGCCCAGCATGCCCGGCGCCGCCACGGCAGCAACACCATATTCGAGGTACGGCTCCATTGCCGTTTGCAACAGGTTGATCCCTTTCGGCGTGTGGGTGGCGTGTACGATCTGCCCGGCATGAACCTCGCCACCGTCAGTGACGAGAACGCCCCTCCCCGCATCGATATCCCGAACGGGGGAGTTTTCGAATAACTGTGCCCCGGCCTGTTGCGCGGCCTGCGCCACGCCGAGCGTGAAGGCCAGCGGATTGAACTGGGCCTGTTGCTCGATCCGCAGCGCGCGCCGCAACCCTGACAGGCCAGGGATTGCATCGACCTTTGCAGCATCGAGCCCGGCCAGGCGGGACGTCTCCAGTTCGTAGTCCAGACTCTGCTCAAGCGCAGTGTCGCTGCCCGTCAGGGCAAAATGGACCGGGCAGCGCTGGAGCTGGCAATCGATGGCGAAGCGATCAACCGTCTGTTGCACAAAATCCACCGCCGTGCGACGGGCGTTGGCCACTTCGCGCGTCACCTCGTCACCCCATTTCCTGCGGATGGTGCCAAGCTTGAGTGACACGGTGGCATAGAGGTTTCCGGTAGAGTGTCCGGTGGCACCGCAGCCGATCCTTTCTGCTTCGAGCAGCGCGACTCGCTGGCCGGCCTGCGCCAGCAGCAGAGCCAGCGTGGTGCCGGTAATGCCACCACCGACAATCGCTACGTCCGCGTCGCATCGCCCCTGCAAAGAAACGTTAGACTGCACCCGTTTCACTACATTCCAGACAGCACCCATTGCTGGCCCTCCCGTTTGCCGCGCCCAGTTAACTATTCATCAATCACCAGACACCGGCCGATGCGGAACGGTTTCGTCGGCAGCAATCCGACGAAACCAGCCTGCGGGAGTGATTGAGCGAACCGCCATTAACCGGCGAGTGCTGGCCTGGGGCAGGAGTTCAAAAACCTGCGACCCGGGACTTGCTGGCAGGGCGACGCCGGGAGGCAATAGCGCGGTTTGGCCCCTTTCCGCTCGCTGATTACAATCGGCTGCAGGTCACTGGCAACGAAGCGCGACCGGAGGCTCCGTGCAATAAGCACCAGCCCTCTGGCAGTCCTGATCGTTGAGGAGATGTAAATGGGTAAACTGCTGATGCTGATTGGCGCACTCCTGCTGGCAGCAGGACTTCTTATCCATTTCTTTCCGTATGCGCTGAGCTGGCTGGGACGTCTGCCGGGCGACATCCGGATCGAGGGCAAGCGCGGCAGCTTCTTCTTCCCTGTCACCACCATGATCGTGATCAGCGTGGTGCTGTCGTTACTGCTGAACTGGTTCCATCGCTGATGACGCACTGCCGCGAGGCGATACGCGGCCGCCGGCAGCAAAAATTGCTGTGCTATAGTTCGCGTCCGGCTCGGGCTCCCTCGGCCCGCCCTCCATTTCGCTCGCCTCGACTGCCCAGATGCTAGAACGCGCTGCACCGGTCCTCTTCGTACAGGGTTTTCTGTTACTGATCCTGGCGATAGCCATGCTTGTGCCACTCTGGCTGATCGTGGCAGATGGTGGCTCTTCCTGGCAGGGCTTTGCGACCGGCACCAGCCTGACTGCCGCCACCGGCCTGCTTCTGGTACTCATCTGTGGCCGGCGCGATTACTCGCTCACCATTCGCCAGATGTTTGCCCTCACCTGCTCGAGCTGGGGCTCGGTCTGTCTGTTCGCCGCCCTGCCCCTCTATTTTGGAATGCCAGAGCTTTCCTTTACCGATGCGGTGTTCGAAGCCGTATCGGGCGTTACAGCCACCGGCGGCACGGTACTGACGGGGCTGGACACGCTGCCGCGCGGCATTCTGCTGTGGCGCGGACTGCTGCAGTGGCTGGGCGGTATCGGTATCGTGGTGTTCGCCATCGCCATCCTGCCCTTTCTCTCCATCGGCGGCATGCGGCTGTTCAAGACGGAATCATCCGACTGGTCGGACAAGGTAGCGCCGCGCTCCGGATCCGTGGCGAAGTCGGTCGGCAGTATCTATGTGGCGCTGACCCTGCTGTGTGGGGCCAGTTACTGGCTGGCAGGCATGCAGGGATTCGATGCCGTCGTGCATGCGATGACCACTGTCGCCACCGGCGGGTATGCCAATTACGACGCCTCGTACGGCGTATACGCCGACAACCTGTCCGTCCTGTGGATCGGTATCGTTTTCATGATTGCCGGTGCCCTGCCATTTACGCTGTATGTCGCCCTGGTGAAGAATCGGCGCACCGATCTGTTCAGGGATCAGCAGGTACGGGGCTTTATTGGTACCGCAGCGGTGGCAGTAGTGCTGCTGTTTGCCGCGGTGCTGTTCGTCATTCCGCTGGAGCCGTTTGCACTGTTCACGCACACGGCTTTCAACGTCATCTCGATTCTGTCGACCACTGGTTATGCCTCGGTCGACTATACCGAGTGGGGCGCATTCGCCATCGCGCTGTTCTTCTTTATCACGTTTATTGGCGGCTGTTCGGGCTCGACTTCCGGCGGACTTAAAATCTTCCGGCTGCAGATCGCGATGGTGCTGCTGAATCACCAGCTCAAGCAGCTGCTGCATGGGCAGGGCGTCTTCACCCAGAAGTACAATAACCGGCGTCTCTCCGATGAGCTGATCAGCTCCATCACGGCGTTTTCGTTTTTCTTTCTGAGCACCATTGCCGTGCTGGCGCTGGCTCTCTCCGCGCTCGGTCTCGATCTGCAGACCGCCATCAGCGGTGCCGCCTCAGCGGTCGCCAACGTGGGACCGGGACTGGGTCCGATTATCGGTCCGGCGGGTACCTTCGCCTCTGTCCCGGACGCTGCCAAATGGCTGCTCAGCATCGGCATGCTGCTGGGCCGGCTGGAGATCATGACGCTGCTGGTACTGCTGACGCCCGCTTTCTGGCGCTGGTGACCGTGTCTGCTATCTCAGTACCACCAGATGGTTGGGCAGTTCATCGCGTGGCTGCGTAACCGGCACCCGCTCGGCCAGCAGCTCGCCACAGCGGCTGATGCATTCGACAAACCCCTCTACGACCTGGCGCTTTCGCACCCGCTGAGTGAAGCCATCGATGATCGCCTGCCACTCATCATTACTGATGCCTTGCACGCCACGGTCAGCAATGATTTCAACATAGTGCTCGGCTGCGGAGACGAAGATCAGAACACCGGTTTCACCGGCGGTATGGTGCAGGTTCTGCTCCAGAAACTGCCGTCGCGCCATGTTGGCAGCCCGCCAGTGGCGAACGTGGCGCGGCACCAGTCGCATTAGCAACGGCGGCCAGCGCAGGACCACGGCAAACAGCAGAAACAGGCCCCACTGCAGCGTCAGCAACTCCCAGCCGGACAGCCATAACGGTGTCAGTGCCAGCACCGCCGGCGTCAGCAGCGCCAGTGCCGCCGCGTAGAGCGAGGCGATATAGCCGTAGCTGTCAGAGCGCGAGGCCAGCACGGTGACCAGTTCGGCATCGGTGCGCCGCTCTGCCGCCATGATGGCGTCGCGTACCTGCTCGCACTCGGCCTCGCTGAGAAACTTCATTGCAGTTCCGTTCTCCTCACTATTTACCAGCCGCCGGAGGCGCCACCGCCACCGAAGCCGCCGCCCCCGCCGCCAAAACCTCCTCCAAAGCCACCGCCCAGTCCGCCGCTACCTGCCCGGCCGCCGAGCCCGGCCCCGATCAGGAATGGCAGTACGCCGCGCCGGCGGCCACCCGGCCCCCCTCCCAGCCCGCTGAAGAACAGCATGATGGCCATGAAAATGAAGAACAGCAGCAGCCCCCCGGGGTCGCCCTCGGGCCGGTTGCTGCGGGCCACCGGCTCGTATTCCCCCTGCAAGGCGGCGATGATGGCAGTGCTGCCAGCCTCAATACCTTCGACGAACTGACCGGCCCGGAAGCGCGGCAGAATAACGCCCTGAATGATATTGGCAGCGAGCGCATCGGTCAGCGTCCCTTCCAGGCCATACCCTACCTCGATGCGCACGCGGCGCTCGGCCTGGGCGACGATCAGCAGCACGCCGTTGTCCTTGCCCTGCTGGCCAATGCCCCAGTGACGCCCGAGCTGGTAGCCGAACTCTTCGATGGTGTAACCCTGCAGATCGGGCAATGTGACCACCACCAGCTGGATGCTGCTGGCCTCCTCGAACGCTGCCAGCTGCTGGCTGAGCTGCTGTTCCCGTTGCGGTGGCAGCAGATCAGCTCCATCCACCACCCGTCCGCTCAGCGCCGGAAATTGCGGCGCTGCGGTAGCCACCGCCGCCAGAGCCAGCAGCAACCCGGCAATCAGCCAGCTCAGGTGCAGGCGCGACATGTTCACCTCAGTCGAAGCTCACACTGGGGGCCTGCTGCGCATTGGGGGTGGTCGCGCTGAAGTTTTCGCGGATGGGCAGATCACTGTAGAGAATCATGTGCCAGA
>JAJUJZ010000030.1 GCA_029265075.1 Gammaproteobacteria bacterium
CGCCACATGAGGCATGTTCCGCGTCCTTGCAATACTGTGTTTACATACAGTCTATCGCTTAGCGGAAAGTTCTTTTACCCTCAGCCGAAATGCCTGCCGTTGCTAGACATTGCCAGCCAGTGCCCGTCACTCCCACTCAATCGTCGCCGGCGGCTTGCTGCTCACATCATAAGCCACCCGTGAAATACCGCTGATTTCGTTGATGATGCGGTTGCTCACCTTCTCCAGCAGCTCGTACGGCAGATGCGCCCAGCGCGCAGTCATAAAATCGATGGTCTCGACGGCACGTAGCGACACCACGTACTCATAGCGGCGCTGGTCGCCGACTACACCGACCGATTTCACCGGCAGGAACACCACAAACGCCTGGCTGGTCTTGTGGTACCAGTCGGCTTTGTGCAGCTCTTCGATAAAAATCGCATCGGCTTCACGCAGGATGTCGGCGTACTCTTTTTTCACTTCGCCGAGGATGCGCACACCCAGGCCGGGGCCGGGGAAGGGGTGACGGTAGACCATGTCGTAGGGCAGGCCGAGTTCGAGGCCGATCTTGCGCACTTCATCCTTGAACAGCTCGCGCAGCGGCTCCACCAGCTCCATTTTCATGTCTTCCGGCAGGCCGCCAACGTTGTGGTGCGACTTGATCACGTGCGCCTTGCCAGTTTTAGCTGCGGCGGATTCGATCACGTCCGGGTAGATGGTGCCCTGTGCCAGGAAGCTGCACTCGGCAAGTTTGGCGGCTTCGGCGTCGAATACTTCGATGAAGGTGTTGCCGATGATCTTGCGCTTCTGTTCGGGATCGCTGACGCCGGCGAGTTTGGAGAGGAACTGCTCCTCGGCATCTACGCGAATCACTTTGACGCCCATGTTCTTGGCGAACATGTCCATCACCTGGTCGCCTTCGTTCTTGCGCAGCAGGCCATTGTCCACGAACACACAGGTGAGCTGGTCGCCAATCGCTTTGTGCAGCAGCGCGGCCACCACCGAGGAGTCGACACCGCCGGAGAGGCCGAGCAGCACGTTGCCCTTCCCGACCTGCTTACGCACTTTTTCGATGGCGTCTTCGATGATGTTGGCGGGAGTCCACAGGGCTTCGGCACCGCAGATCTGCAGCGCAAAATGCTCGAGGATGCGCTGGCCCTGCAGAGTGTGGGTCACTTCCGGGTGAAACTGCACGCCGTAGTAATTGCGCTGGCTGTCGTACATGCCGGCGATGGCACAGCTGGGAGTGCTGCACATCACTTCGAACCCTGCCGGCAGCTTGCTGACCTTGTCGCCGTGGCTCATCCACACGTCCAGCAGCGCACTGCCGTCGTGATCGACGTGATCGCGGATGTCGGCCAGCAGTCGCGAGTCGCCGTGCACTTTCACCTGGGCATAGCCGAATTCGCGGATATTGGACGGCTCCACTGAACCGCCCAGCTGTTCTGCCATGGTCTGCATGCCATAGCAGATGCCGAGCAGGGGCACGCCCAGATCGAAGACGACTTGCGGTGCGCGCGGCGAATCGGTTTCGTGGACCGATTCGGGGCCGCCGGCCAGCACGATGCCCAGCGGCTGGAAGGTGCGGATGTCGGCCTCCGCCATATCCCAGGCGTGGATCTCGCAGTAGACGCCGATTTCGCGGATGCGGCGCGCGATCAGCTGCGTGTACTGGGAGCCGAAGTCGAGGATCAGGATGCGGCTGGCGTGGATGTCCTGTTGCATGAACGGTTGCTCTCGATCAATAAGCCGCGCGGTCGGAAAGTGGCGCGAGGCAGGTCAATTAAAGCGCAAACGGGGCCTGCTGGCCCCGTCGGTGTCGTATCTCATCTGCGCCCGGGCGCGGGCTGGCGTTCCGGTTCGCTGGATCCCCGCCTTCGCGGGGATGACGGCGAAGGGATGGGGGGGATGTCAGCGAAGGGTGCGCGGTGCTGACAGCTAACGGAACCGCAGGAATGACTGCGAAGCGACGGCGCAGGCCGTGGCCAGCGCGTGCGCAGCCTTCCTTTTACCCGCGCGGGTAGTTGGGCGCCTCCTTGACGATACTGACGTCGTGCACGTGACTCTCGGCCATGCCAGCACCGGTGACCCGCACGAAGCTCGGCTTGGTACGCATCGCTTCGATATCCGGGCAGCCGGTGTAGCCCATCGACGACCGCAGACCACCCATGAGCTGGTGGATGATCGCTGTGATCGGGCCTTTGTAGGGCACGCGCCCTTCGATTCCTTCAGGCACCAGCTTCTCGACGCCTTCGTCGGCCGACTGGAAGTAGCGGTCGCTGGAGCCCTGGGTCTGAGCCATGGCGCCAAGCGAACCCATGCCGCGGTACGACTTGTAGGTGCGGCCCTGGTAGAGTTCGACTTCGCCCGGCGCTTCCTCGGTGCCGGCAAACATGCCGCCCAGCATGACGGCGTCGGCACCGGCAGCGATCGCCTTGGCCAGATCACCCGAGTAGCGGATGCCGCCATCGGCTATCAGCGGCACGTCGGTGTTGCGCAGTGCCGCTGCCACTTCGGCAATGGCCGTGATCTGCGGCACGCCGATACCGGTGACGATGCGCGTGGTGCAGATGGAACCCGGGCCGATGCCCACTTTCACGCCATCAGCGCCGGCTTCAACCAGCGCGCGCGCTGCGTCGCCGGTGGCGATGTTGCCGCCGATGACATCGACCTGCGGGAAGTTCTTCTTGATCCAGCGGACCCGCTCCAGCACGTTCAGACTGTGGCCGTGTGCGGTGTCCACCACCAGCACATCCACGCCCGCCTCGACCAGCGCCGCAACGCGGTCGTCAGTGTCGGGGCTGGTGCCGACCGAGGCGCCAACGCGCAGCTGGCTGTCCACGTCCTTGCAGGCGTTGGGATAGGTCTGCGCTTTGTTGATGTCCTTGACGGTGATCAGGCCGCTGAGGTCGAAGCTGTCGTTGACGATCAGCACCTTCTCGATGCGGTGCTTTTGCAGCAGCTCTTTTACCGCCGCCAGATCAGCCCCTTCGCTGGCGGTCACCAACTTCTCTTTCGGGGTCATGATGGAGGAGACCGGCGCGTCCAGCTGGGTCACGAAACGCACGTCACGGCTGGTGACGATCCCGACCAGACGACCCTTATCGAGCACCGGCACACCCGAGATGTTGTGCTGACGGCGGATTTCGATCAGCTCGCGGATCGGAGCCGACGCCTCGATGGTGATCGGGTCTTTGACGATGCCACTCTCATGCTTCTTGACGGAGCGGACCTCTTTGGCCTGCTGCTCAATCGACATGCTCTTGTGGATAATGCCGATACCGCCTTCCTGAGCCAGCGCAATTGCCAGCCGGGCTTCAGTAACGGTGTCCATGGCAGCGGACACGAGCGGAATGTTGAGCTGGATATGACGCGTCAGGCGGGTCTTCAGGCTGACATCTTTCGGGGTGACCTCGGAGTAGGCAGGCACCAGCAGCACGTCGTCGAAGGTGAGTGCTTCCTGGAGGATTCGGAGCATTGCGGACCCCCTGCGGGCAAAAACAAGGCGGAGATTCTAAAGGATTGCAGGAACTGGGTAAACGTCACAGGGCGCTGGACCGCCCGTAAAATCGGCTACGGCAGAGCCTGGCACAGGCACGGCCGCGGTGCTCCACGGATGGTTCGCTGCGGTAAGAGCCTGCCTGCGGGCGAACCAGTGCGGACGCTCTGGCTTCAGTTCGGCGCGAACTCGCTCAGCACGACATAGGGGGTCTCTGGCGAGAAGCGGGTGATGGTGAACAGCCGATATCCCAGCAGCGAACCATCGGAGCCGACATCCTTCGAGGTGAGCAGCAGGTCTTCCACGCCATCACCGTCGACATCGCCCCGCCCTACCAGCCTCACCACCTGATCGCCGCTGAGCTGCCGGTAAACGGCGTACTCCGGGCCATGGATCTCAACCGACTTCAGGCTGGCCACCTCCGCCCAGCGCGCCTCCGGCTCAGCAGCAGCGAAGCGTGCGTGATCCTCGGTGGAGGCGCGCAGCGCCAGATCGGCCGGCAGCAAGATGGGCAGCTGGCCATTGAACGGCAGCGTTCCGATATGCGACTCGCGTGCAGCCCGGGCATCGCTCATGGCGCACGCGGCGCGACACATGACGGCCAGCTCGGCCAGCAGTGTGTAGTCCGCTTCCAGAGCGGGACGAAGTCCGGCGTTCAGCGCATCTCCATAGGCCCGGCAGGAGCTGACCTGCCGCTGCTCCCCGCTCAGCCCGCCGAAGCCAAACGCCTGGCGCCACGGGGCCTGCAGCATCTTCGGCAGATCGGCCGCCGTGACCTCCGGCAATGAACTGGCCAGATGCTCGTTGAGGACAAAGCCAGCATGGAGATATTTGCCTTCGTCCGCGGGCTGCTGCGAGACCGGTGCACAGGCAGCAAGCCCTAGCGAAGCAAGGATGAGAGCAGAAGACCAGCGACAAAACCCAGCGACCATAAGCAGCATGAACTCAGACGGATGCCATTCGTCCCGGGATCGTACAGCGGAGTTCCGTCAAAAGGTATCCGCGCCCTCATCAACAGGTCGCGAACAGATCTGCTCAGGCTGATGCCCGAATCTCCCGGCGGGCGGCCAGCTTGCGCGCTGCTGGCCCATAGATCAGGCAGAGCAACCCAAACGAAATCATCAGACCGATCAGGCCGACGATGCCTATGAACAGCCACGCAGCGGCTGGCACCTCGGCCTGCAGCAGAAGCAGCCCATACAGCAGGTCTCCCTCGAACACCACAGCCACAATGCCAGCCAGCAGCAGCAACGCCCACCCCACCGAAATTGCTGTCGACGCCCCGGCCAGCCGGAGCACCTCCCCGCCTCGTGGTGCCCTGCCCTCAAGCGCTACGAATTTGTGCGCTACGTAGTACGCGCTCCCTATCAGTACCGCAAGGCTGACCCCGGCATTGGCAGGCATTTCTGTACCGCTCCACCATTCATAAAGCGCGATCGCGCCAATGAACGCCAGCGAGACAACGATGTGGATCCCGGCAAAGTGGAGGTAGTAGCGAGTAAGGGAAAGCGATTGAGAGTGCATAACTTCATCCTTGAAGTGACGTTAATTTGAATTGCGCCAGCCATTCGGCCAGCACGCGTCTGACATTAAAGTACGGCATAGGGCTGACTAGAGGAATATCAATATCCCCGTCACGAGCAAGGTATGCCCCACTGCGAACCAGGAAACCCCACTCACGCGAAGCGAGAAAACGCATCATCAACCAGCCTGGCGGAATCCATAGCATAGCGATCATCAGCCATAGCCAGATGGTCGCGATCCACTGAACATTAACCACATCAGTCACCTGGCCAAAGAGCCAGGCAAACCAGGAGCACAATGGCAACGAAGCCCTGTCCAGCAGCAACCACACAGAAGCAGCGGGCAACATTAACGAACCATCTGGGCGTGTAGTTGCGAATGTCCCGCATACCTCTGCGGCGATCCAGCGATGGGAAAGCGACCAGCCATGCGAATATGCCTGTGCGCATCACTGAGCCCGGAAAAGCAGACAGTACGGTGAGCTCTCCCTGATTGAAATGAGGGGCACAAAAATATCGATCGACAAGCGATCTCGGCAACAAAAAGGTGAGCAAGAACCAGGTTGGAGGCATCCATACCAGGTAGCTCACCATCAACCAAAAACACAGCATAAAAAGGTCATGGCCGCTCAGCTGCATAAACGGCTCACCTCCAAGCGATCTGCAAAATCTACTTTTTGCCCCCATCGGTCATAGGCAACACGCAACCCTACACCACCGCCGTAACTGGCTACGGCCGTGCCTGCAGCCAGCACTAGCGCGACCCCCCAGCCAACAGGCGTAGTGGTCAAGGCAATGGCGACGCCTAAGCTCAAGGCAGCACCAACAGCGGTACTTCCCACAGCCTCGACCATAATTTCATTTTTTTCTTGCGCTCCGCTTGCCCGCCCCATTTCCCGGCACGCCATGTAGAGCCCCGCCCCAGCAAGCACCACGCCGCCTCTGGTCGCATAGCGGGCCATCTGTCCCAGCCGGGCAGCGGTGGCCTCGATCCGATGAGTTGCCGGAATTCCCAGCAAGCGGCTGATTCGAACAACTTCGTTCGCGGTCTGGCCTTTGAACAGCAGGCGCTCCATTGGGCCAACATTTCTCGAGAACGTCTGAAGGGCCGTGCGGCGGCGGTAGTCATACTGCCCTTTTGTCAGAACGCCTCGCTTATAGAGGTCGTACGCCGTTCCCACTTCTCGCACCAGCGCCACGTTGCCAGGGCCCGTGAGCAAGCCAAGAGCAGAAGCACCCACCCCCGCCGGTTGCGCCAGCCACCTGTAGTTTTCCTCCAGCCACGCCGGCGCGAAGAATGCATCGCGCTCGGCGGGATCGAGCGGGATGTGTTGTCCGATACGCTCGACATAGTTCGGGCTGGCCGGTTCCAGATAATGTCGCGGCGGGCGCGCAGCTCGGAAAGCATTCAGCTGGACCGGATCAACATCGGCAGGTATCGGGCAGGAGCCGCCGCCGGGTGGCAGTGGCAACAGTTTGAGCGTCTGGCCGATAACGATGTAATCAGGATTGGCAAGAGCGGGGTTGAAGTAGCGAAGCGTCAGCTCGGCTTCGCGATACCGGGCAGTGCCGGGCAGGGCACCGTAATAGTTGTGGAGAATGCGGCTGACCCGGTCACCGGGGCGCACCTTGTACAGAACCGGCGTGCCATAGCCCTGCAACGCAGCGAGCGCCAGCTGCTCGCTGACATCAGATGCCACATTGATCTGAGATTGCATAAGCACACTCCTTGTGCAGTTCATCAAACGCGAGAAGGCATCCTGCCTCTCTGTGAAGCGTCAGCTGCAACCGACTCGTCGCGCTGCGCGGCAAGTCTAGCCGGCTCTGCTGCTCGCAAGGTTGATCGACCCGACAAAATGGATCTGAACCAGGCGTGCCCCAGCACAAAGCGAAGAAGGCGCAATGGAGTCCGACGCTGAGCCACCACCCGTGCTCCGGCCGGCCCGAACCGCTACAATCGCCAGCATGTCGACGCCTCCTCCACCCTCATTTCCTCCCGCTGCTGCCCCACAAGGCAATGCCGTGCTTACCGTTGGCCAGCTCAACCGGCTGGCGCGGCAGCTGCTTGAGGAGTGTTTCCCCATGGTCTGGGTGGAGGGCGAGATCTCCAACTTCTCCCGCCCCAGCTCCGGTCACTGGTACTTCACACTGAAGGACGACCAGGCGCAGGTGCGCTGCGCCATGTTCCGCAACCGCAATTTGCGGCTGCGTTTTCAGCCACAGAACGGCACCCGGGTGGTGGTCAAGGGCAAGCTGAGCCTCTATGAGAACCGCGGCGACTACCAGCTCATTGCCGAAGAGATGCAGCCGGCCGGTGCCGGTCTGCTGGCGCTGCGGTTCGAGGAGCTGAAACAGCGGCTGCAGGCCGAAGGACTGTTTGCGCCCGAGCGCAAACGGCCGCTGCCGCCCTCGCCGCATCACATCGCGGTCATTACTTCGGCGACGGGGGCAGCGATCCGCGATGTGCTGACCGTATTGCAACGCCGCTGCCCGGCGACGCGCGTGACGGTGATTCCGGTACCGGTACAGGGCAACCAGTCGGCGCCCGCCATCGTTCGCGCCGTTGCCACGGCCAACCGGCTGGTGGCGGAAGGCAAAGCAACTTTCGAGGTGCTGCTGGTAACCCGCGGAGGCGGTTCGCTGGAGGATCTCTGGTCGTTCAACGAAGAGAGTGTGGCGCGGGCCATCGCAGCCAGTGCGCTGCCGGTGGTAAGTGCCGTCGGGCACGAGGTCGACGTCACCATCGCGGATTTCGTGGCCGACCAGCGCGCCGCCACGCCGTCGGCCGCCGCTGAGTTGCTGAGTCCGGATTGCGATGAGTGGTATCGCCGTCTGGATCAGTGCTCCAGCCGACTGCTGGCGCAATGGCAATGGCAGCGGCAGCACCAGCAGCGGCGCCTCGATCAGCTGGTGGCGCGGCTGAATCAGCAGCATCCCGGGCAGCGTCTGCAACAGCGCAGTCAGCGCGTCGACGAACTCGAACAGCGATTGCAGCGGGGCGTGCGGCTGCAGCTGGCGCGGCGGCGGCACCAGGCCGAGCTGCTACACTCGCGCCTGCAAACCCAGCAGCCGGCGCAGCGACTGCAACGGCTCTCGCTGCGCCTGCGACAGGTGCAGGCAGCGCTGCCGCGACTGATCCGACAACGCCTGCAGGCGGAGCGTCAGCGGCTGACGCAGCTGCCATCGCCGGAGCGTCTGATCGGTCAGCAACTGCAGCAGCAGCGGGCCGAGCTGGGCCGGCTGGCACAGCTGCTGCACAGCGTTAGTCCCCTGGCAACACTGCAGCGCGGCTACGCGATTGTGTCGGCCGGTGACGGCAGCGCGATTCGCGATGCTGCGCAGGTCAGGCCGGGCGCCGCGGTGCGGGCCCGGCTTGCCAGAGGTGAGCTCCACTGCACCGTCGACCGGGTCGTCACCGCCCCTGATTCATCACAACTCAAGGAATGATATGTATCTCGCACTGAAACACTCCCACATGATGTTCGCCGTGCTGTCGGTGCTGTTTTTCATCGTCCGCGGCGGTATGAAGCTGGCCGGGTCGAACCTGCTGCAGAACAAACTGATCAAGGTGCTGCCGCATGTGATCGATACGTTCCTGCTGCTGACTGCGATCGGTTTGCTGGTCACTCTGTCGCTCAATCCGTTTGCCGTGAGCTGGCTCACCGCCAAGATCATCGGGCTGGTGGTCTACATCGCGCTCGGCGTCACCATGATGCGCCTCGCCAGAACGCGTGCGACGCAGGCTGTCGCTTTCGTACTCGCGCTCGCCACCTTCGCCTACATCATGAGCACTGCCTTCAACAAAACACCCTGGCCGTTTGGCTGACTGATAACCCTGTTGCCGGCCGCACCGCGGCCGAGGGACACCTTTTGCTGGAATAAACACCATGTGGTTCAAAAATGCCCTGCTGTACCGTCTGACCGGCCCGATCGAGGGGCTTGAACATATCGAAGCACGCCTTGCGCAGACCCCGTATGTCCCCTGCGGCAGTCAGGATATGCAGCGCATCGGCTGGACGCCGGCGATGCCCGAAAGCGAAGAGCTGAGCCATCAGGCCAACGGCTATGTGCTGGTCTGTCTGCGCAAGCAGCAGAAGATTCTGCCGGGTGCGGCGGTGGCCGAAGCCCTGGATGAGCGCATTCGCAAGATTGAGACCGAGCAGGGCCGCAAGGTGTATCGCAAGGAGCGCAAGGAGCTGAAAGAAGAGGTCACCATCGATCTGCTGCCGCGCGCACTCACCCGCTCCAGCCGCGCCTATGCGTTCATCGACACGCAGCGCAACCTGATCGTAGTGGACAGCAGCAGCCGCACCCGTGCCGAGGAGCTGCTGACCCAGCTGCGCAAGGATCTCGGCAGCCTGCCGCTCGAACCACTGGAAACCAGAAACCAGCCCACAGCGCTGATGACCGACTGGCTGAACAACAACAGCCTGCCGGCGGGCTTTGCGCTGGGGCAGCAGTGCGAACTGCGCGATGCTCGCGAAAGCAGCAACGTGGTGCGGGTGCGCGGACAGGATCTGCGCTCGGACGAGGTGCTGCAACATATTGAGGTCGGCAAGCAGGTTACCCGGCTGGAGCTGCACTGGAACGAAGCCGTCGATTGCGTGCTGGACGATGAACTGATCGTGCGGCGGCTGCGGTTCGCCGACAAGGTCCGCGATCAGCTCGATGGGCATGACGATCCGAAAGCGCGCTTTGACCAGGAGTTCGCTGTGATGACGGCGGAGCTCAGCGCGTTTCTCGATGAACTGATCAGGGCGCTGGGAGGCGTGGCGGAGTAGCTGGCGGGAAAACGGCTCAGTCGATGGTGAGGCCAGGCCGGACCGGGAAGTGACCTTGCCGGCGGCTGGGCCGCCGGCCGGAGGCTTAGCGGCTGTTGCTGCGGCCGCTGGTCATGACGCCGAAGGAGCGCGTGCGCGGGGCACCGCGATGGCTGGTCGGGGGGCGGTGTTTTCGAACGGCAGGCGGTTCTGATTGGCGCCAGCGCGGTTGCCGCGATTGTCGTCGTCAAGATCGACCTGCGCACGTCGGGGCTGGGCATCGCTGCGGTTGCGGCCGGCGCTGCGGCGCTGACCATCAGCCTGCGGCTGGCCCGCGCGAGCCGGTCCGCCACTGCGTCGCTGGCCACCGCCGCGCGCCTCACCAGCACCACGGCTCTGGCCGTTACCACGTCCCTGGCTGGCACCCTGGCGGCGGCCTTCACCGCTGTTGCGGCGCGGCTGCCGCGGTTCGCGCGGAGGACGTGCGTCCAGATCATCGGGCACTGACGGACGTTCAAACTCAGGCAGTTCGGCAACCGGAACCGGTTTGCGCAGCAGGCGCTCGATATCGCGCAGCAGCTTGTTTTCATCGCCGCTTACCAGCGAGACGGCCTGGCCGCTGGCACCGGCACGGCCGGTGCGCCCGATGCGGTGTACATAGTCTTCCGGCACGTTCGGCAGCTCGAAGTTGACCACGTGGGGCAGCTGCGCGATGTCGAGGCCGCGCGCGGCGATATCGGTCGCCACCAGCGCACGAATCTCGCCGCTCTTGAACTTCGCCAGCGCCTGCGTACGGGCATTCTGGCTCTTGTTGCCGTGAATGGCGGCGGCAGTGATACCGCTTTTTTCCAGCTTCTCGGCCAGCCGGTTGGCGCCGTGTTTGGTGCGCGTGAAGACCAGCACCTGATCCCAGTCACCCGCCTTGATCAGGTGGCTCAGCAGTGACGGTTTGTGGCCTTTCTCGACGCGATAGACCAGCTGATCAACGCGCTCGGCAGTGGTGTTGCGGGGAGCAACATCGACCGATGCCGGGTTATTCAGCAAGCCTTCGGCCAGACTGCGGATCTCGTCAGAGAAGGTGGCCGAGAACAGCAGGTTCTGGCGCCGCGCCGGCAGCAGTTTGAGCACCCGGCGAATGTCGTGGATGAAGCCCATGTCGAGCATGCGGTCGGCTTCATCAAGTACGAGAATTTCAAGGTTTTCGAAACTGATGGCGCGCTGGCCATGCAGGTCGAGCAGTCGGCCCGGCGTGGCGACCACGATGTCGACGCCCTTTTTGAGACGGTCGATCTGCGGGTTGATGCCAACACCGCCGAATACCACAGTCGATTTCAGCGGCAGGTGGGTACCGTACGCCTGGATGCTCTCTTCCACCTGCGCGGCGAGTTCGCGCGTAGGCGTAAGTACCAGGGCGCGCACGCCTTTACCCGGGCGTTCGGAGAGACGCTGCAGTAACGGCAGCGTAAAGCCGGCGGTCTTGCCGGTGCCGGTCTGGGCGGCAGCGAGCAGATCGCGCCCCATCAGAACGAGCGGTATGGCTTTGGCTTGGATAGGCGTGGCGGTGGCGTAGCCGCGCGCATCGAGCGCGCGAAGAATGGGCTCGGCAAGTCCGAGTGAACTGAATTGGGTCACGAATTACCTATGCGGTGACGGAGGGAAGTCAACAAAAAGCGGCACAGGGTAGCGGAAATGCCCGCCACACGCGAGCGCGGCCGATTGAGGAGTTGCCAGCATGACGGTTATTGCGCCAGCAATCAATCAGTGTTCACCGCATAGACGTCAAACCGGACCGCCTTGCCCGAGAGAACATAGCTCGGTGCACGCTCGCTCAAGGCGGGTCCTTTCAACGGACGCTTCACCACTACCCGCCGCGTGGCTACGGTGCGGGCCACTGCCAGCAGTTCAGTATCGTTACCCGGGCCAAGCAGCTGCTGAAACAGCCGCATCTCTTTCTTGGGCAACGCACTCTTCCGCTCATCAGGAAACATCGGGTCGAGATAGATCACGTCTGGCCGTGTGGCCCGCCACTGTGCCAGCAGCCGGCACGCATCCCCTTGCAACAATTGCATCCGGGTGGCTGCCGCATTAATCGCCGGATCGCGCGCCTGCCGGGCGCGCTGCAGCCCGTCTTCCAGCAGCGCAGCGACAATCGGCGAGCGTTCGATCAGGGTGACGTCGAAGCCGGCGTGCGCAAGAACCAGGCTGTCGCGTCCCAATCCCGCAGTGGCATCCACCACGCGCAGCGGTTCGCGCGACCGCCCGCGCACCGCACGCACTACCAGTTCGGCGCCGCCCTGCAGGCGGTGGCGACTGGCGCCACCGCTGAAATCGACAGCGATGCTGCCGCTGCTCCCATCGGCGGGCTCCAGCGACAGCACATCGTCACGGTAGCTCAGCAACAGGGAGTAGTCGGGTGCGCCAGTGGCAATCAGCGGCAGCTGCAGACGTTCAGCCAGCGCCTCGGCGCGCGGGTCTGGCGTCATATCCGCGACGACAGCGACGCGGGTCATGGAGCGGTCAGCAGCGCGCGGGCGGCAGCAACCTGTTCGCGCGCCTCGGCCAGCGCCTGCAGGGTCAGTTCCGGCGTCAGCTTGCCCAGCGCCAGCTTGGTATAGGCAGGCACCTGATCGATACGCGGCAGCGTCGGCTTGCGGCGCTTGCCAATGTAACTGTGCAGTGTGGCTACAAGCACCAGATCGCAGAGATCGGCGTGGGTGGTGGGACAGCGGAACCACGCCTCCGCATGGCGTGCTACTTCGACCATCTCCTCGGGAAACTGCCAGTGCTCCAGCAGCAGCGCACCGGCCTCGCCTTTCAGGCGGGCAATCCATTGCCGCAACAGCTCTTCATCCTCCAGCAACTGCGGATACTGGGTGGCGTAGTTAAGTACTACCAGTGCGCCAGCACTGCTGACCAGACCGGCCAGCAACGCCTCCTCTGCGTGGAACAGGCGGGTATGGCGCGCCAGCACAAAGCTGAGCGCCGCGACCTCGACACTCTGCTCCCAGCTCTCCTGCATGAGCTTGCGCAGCAGTGGCTGATCGGCGGTGAACAGATCACGCAGCGTGAAGCCCACTACCAGCTGCCGGGTGGTTTCCAGACCGAGCCGGTTGATCGCCGCCTGCACGGTGTCGCAGCGGCTGGCGCCGAAGTAAACGGGACTGTTGGCGGCGCGGATGATCTTGGCGGCAATGGCCGGATCACGGTTGATGGCATCTGCCACCGCATTCAGATTGACGAGTTCATCGCTGAGCAGCGTGCGGATATTGACGGCGACTTCGGGCAGGCTGGTGAGCCGGAAGCGGCGATTTTCGAGGTCAGAGCGAAACGCGGCAAGCATCTCGTCCGCTTCGTCGCCCCCTGTTTCCATCTCAACCACGCCGTATCCCACGTCGATTTCCGCGGCGCTGGCCTGCCCTTCCAGCAGCTCCTCGAGGACATCACAGTCGAGCACGAAATATTCAACCGGCGTCTGCGCGCGCACGGTGTACTGACGCGGCCGCAGCCGCGCCACCGGCATGCTGGCCGCCTCGCTGCCTGCTTCAATGGCACGCTCGCGTCCATCCTCTGCCACCAGCAGCAGGGTTCCCTGCAGCAGGAAGTAGTCGAAACTGTCGATATCACCGGCTTCGAACAGCACCTCCCCACGCTGCGCCCGGCGGGCCTGCAAACGGGCACCGAGAATCAGCAGATCCTCATCCGAGAGATGGCGGAAGCTGGAATACCGACGCAGCTGGTCGATTGCCGGAGCGGCCACGGAATCCTCACATTGGTTAATAGCGATATCTGCCCTGCCGGAATTGATGGTGTGCCGGCAAGTATAACTGTCCGAGGCCGCAGTGCCTCTTCAGGAACGGGCATGGGTGGGAATCAGCGCGTCGCTCGCCAGCAGTCGCTCCTCCCCGATCGCCAGCAGCGTTTCCAGGTGACGACGATTGCGCTCGATTGCTTCGAGATAATAGTTGCGGCCGCCGAAATGAACACCGGCATACCGGTGCAGTCCGTCGAACAGGCGATCCAGACGCTGGTCCAGTGTGCGCCGCATGAACTCAGGGGTCTGCCGCAGCAGATCGATGGCCGAGACGTAACGCACCTGCTCGCAGCCGGTGCCTGTCTTGTTGCCCGCCAGCCCGGCGAGTTCGAACTCCCGATAGAGGTGATCGCGACATTTGCGCAGATAACCCGGATCGGCCATCTGCGCCATCACATCGGCGGTACCGATCAGTGCACCCAGCGCACGATAGCGGCTGTCGGGCAGGTCGATGGAGGAAGGCTCGAACTCATATCCGGTGTAATGCACCAGACGCGCTGCGAGCGCGGAGCCCCACCCCATGCCGATACGCGGCAGATATTCATCGAGGAAGCGCGCTGAACGACTGACGTGAATGCGGGTGTACTCGGCGCCATGATCGTGGCGGGTATCGCCGCGGCGGCGGATATAACCGGAGTCGTGGAACAGCGCCACGGCAATGCCCAGCAGCATCAGATCCGGCCCCAGCTGCTCCTCGGCGTCGTGGCTCTGATCATAGCCATCCATCAGTCGCACCGCGGCGAGCGTGACATGCAGCACATGATGCATGTCGTGGTAATCGGTATCGCAGGCAAAGAAACCGGGATAATCGCCCCGATAGAGCCGCTCGAAATCGGTGAAAAGCGTGCGGAGCAACGCAACATCCAGCGATGCATGGCGCACCACGGCAATCTGTTCAACAGCGGCTGCCACCGCCGCCGGCTGACTGACGTCGACCTGACCAGCCACGTCGAGATAAAGGGTCGAATCGCTCACGGTGCGTACTCGCATTCCAAAATGTCAGCCGGCGCGCCGGGCTCGTGCCCGCTCATTCGCACTCAGGCGCTCGCGCGCCTACTTGTCGGATAACAAGCGCGGGCGCTGCCGGGAGCCACCCACGCCGCCGGAGTCGAACTCACTGCTCCAGCGAATCCTGCCGCGCGGTCGTTCAGGTCGCGGCAGGTAGTACTCCTGTATGCCGAGGATCAGCGGTATGCGGCCGCCGTCCGTGCGTATGTTGATACGCAAATTGTAGGCGTGTCTGGAGCGGCCGTGCTTATCAATTATCCGGAAGCGGCGCACACTTTGGCCTGCTGAGGCGCCGGTTTCGCCAGTCAGTTGGCAAAACAGGCTTTCGACGCGCTCGCCGGACAACTCCAGACCTCGCAATTGCTGCAAGTATTTATTGGCGCGCTGAACGAAGTGCTGGCTGTCGACCTCGATCAGTAACGCCTCCTCGCGTGCTGAGGTCGGCGCGAGCGTCGTGAAGTCGCCCACAAAAATCTGGCCGGGCGTTGCGATTTCGACCATCCGCGCAAGCTCGATGGTGACGTCACCGACGATATAGGAATGCAAGGTCGGATTGAGCCCATCGACCTGAAAGAATTCGAAATGGCTGCCAATGTGAAACGCAGTACGCAACCGCGGCACTGTCCGACCGGCCGCTTTGCGTTGGGCAATGGCGTTGTCGGCGATCACCAGCAGCATGAACTGAAACAGCTCCATGTTGCCGCGCGGCCCGACGCTGTGGTTCCAGACGTAGAAACCATCACCGGTGGTGGTGCGCGCAAACTCCACGGCAATATCTTTTTTCAGCAGCTTGCTGTACGCCGCGTTGAGCGAGTAGGAAAGACTGCTGAGCTGACTGATCTGTTCGAAAGGTGTAAAGAGCGAAAAATCGACGATATCGAATAACAGCACGGCGCGCGATTCGACGAAATTGATGCCATAACGGGTAATCAGTTCCTCCGCTGCCGCCAGCAGCTCGTCACCACTGCCGGCGGTCACGTCACACGCCAGCAGCACGGGTGTCAGTCCCAGACGTCGGGCGGTGCTGCTGAGATCGGAGACGCTCATCCGTCGCTCGCCGGCGATCAGGCGGCGAATGAACCGGCCATTGAGGATGGCGAGCCGGTCGGTCGGGGTACTGTCGCTCAGCGCCGCCGAAAACTGACTCAGAAAATAGTGCGGGGCAGCAAGGATCTGGATACCATCGTCGACCGGCGTCCAGCAGAGCACAATATTCTGTCCCAGCCGCCACTGCTCGCGAATCGCCTGCTCCAGCCCGGCCAGCGGATCAGTCTCCGTGGTAGTAACTGGTGACGGCGGTTCTGCAGCCAGGTCATCACAATCTCTTTCATCCATGCGCTTAACAATCCTTGCGCTGCCCTGTCTGGCCACTCCTGGCTACTCAGGCAAGCACCCGATCTTTGCGATCAGGCTGTTTCAAACAAAAGCCAGCCCCATGCCGTCGCTCTGGTGATGCACCACACGCATCGGCACCGGTTCCTCGTTGAGAACACCGGTATGGCGCTTGATCCGTACCTGCAGCACGGTCCCCACCGGCGGTTTGAAACGACCGCCGGTGACTACATAGATGCCCCCTTCGGAGAGGTCGCGCGCCGCCATTTCCAGCTGTCCAATGCCGGGATGACTCAGCTCAACCAGCGCTGTGGTGGGCGTACGCGGGTGACGCCGCTGCTCCACGTAATTCATGAGGCTCCTTCCTGATCCGACGCCGCGCCGGCTGAGCCAGACGGGCTGCACGCCCAACACCGCCGTGCGAGGCAACCAGCGAGTTATCAGCCGTGTCGTTACGATAGCTGCAAACGGCAGGACGCGCCAGCAACGGCTCAGCTCGCCAGTCCGGTACAATAGGGTTGTTTTTCGACCGATCCAGAGTTGGAGAGTCCATGTCACTGTTGTTCCGCCTGCTTGGTCGGCTGCCGCTCCCCGTGCTCTACGCCTGCGGCGCGGTGCTGTCGCTGGTGCTGCAGTACGTCGTGCGCTATCGCCGGCAAACCGTGAAGAGCAACCTGGCGCATGCCTTTCCCGAGCTGAGCGAGACCGAACGCCGGCGCATCATGCGTCGCTTCTATCGTCACCTGTGCGACCTGACCGCGGAGGTGCTGGTCGCGCCCCGGCTGGCGCCGGAGGAGCTTGCGCGCCGCGTGGTGTTCGATAACCCCGAGGTGCTGACGCGCTTCGCCAGTCAGCGGCAGTCGCTGATGCTGCTCACCTGCCATCAGGGCAACTGGGAGTGGCTGCTGCACGCCGTGACGCCACTGCTGGGCTGCCCTGTCGATGCCGTTTACAAACCGCTGCACAACCGCCATGCCGATGAGCTGATGCGGCATGTGCGCAGCCATCTCGGTAATCCCATCCCCTTTCAGAATGCCGCGCGCGAGATCCTGCGCCGGCGCCGCGAATTCCGGGCCTTCGCGATGGTGGCCGACCAGGCGCCATTCAAACGCGACAAGAGGCACTGGCGGACCTTCTTCGGTCGCCCTGCCTCGTTCTATCTGGGGCCGCAAAAGATTGCGGAGCTGGCCCAGCGCCCGGTAGTCTTCCTCAGCATGTACCAGCTGCGGCGTGGTTATTACCGGGTCAGACTTGAAATTCTGGCTGAACCACCCCATACCAAGGGCGGAACAGAAATCCTTGACCGTTATATCGATGCAGTTGAAGCGTCGATTCGTGCTCAGCCACACACGTGGCTCTGGTCGAACCGCAAGTGGAAACATCAGCCACCGGCGGCCGAGCACACGGAATCTGGAATGCAAACGAGCGTCTGAGAACCATTCGCTGTACAGGTGCCGTCAAGCCGATGTCCAACCCTGCGCCCGCTCTCGATCCACAACACATCGAAGTTCTCTGCTGGAATATCGCCAAAGGGCGGCATCCTGCCTGGCAGCACGACCTGCAGCGCTTTACCCAGCGGGTCGATCTGGTGGCGCTGCAGGAGGCGCGGCTCGAGCACGGCATGCACCAGATGCTGCCGAACGGCTGCTGGGCGTTCGCACCCGGCTACAGCCGCCAGAACCTCACTACCGGAGTGCTGACCCTGGCGCGTGCCGAAACCATCAAGCGCCGCCTGCATGCGCACCGCGAACCGGTCATCGGGTTTCCCAAGGCCGCTCTTGTCACCGAATACCGTCTGGCATCACGCGATGACACGCTGATGGTTGCCAATGTGCACGCCATCAACTTCACGCCCGGCACCCGTCACTTCCAGCTGCAGCTGCACGCTATCGCTGCCGCGCTCGACGATCATCGTGGTCCGCTGCTGGTGTGCGGCGACTTCAACACCTGGCGTCCCAAGCGGCTGCTGATTCTGCATGAGCTGATCGAAGCACTGGGCCTGTCACCGCTGGGCTTTGAACTCGACCTGCGGCGCGTGGCATTCGGACTGGCGCTGGACCATATTTTCTTCCGTGGCATGGAAGCGATTGAGGGCCGGGTGACGCGCGTCTTTACCTCGGATCACAACCCGATCAATGCTGTTCTGCGAGTAAATTGAATTCACACTGCAAGTCGGTTTTTCGCAGGGGACAGCGCAGCTTCATGACAGAATGTTAACGATCGAATAAGATGCGCGCTTTCGAATGGACACAGGGATCAGCATGAAAAGCGAATCTCAGCTGGGTGATACAGCGGATGTACTTCCCACCGGAGCCGAGTGGCTCAAGGCGATCAGTGATGAACCTGACGGACGTCATGAACATCCCGCCGCCATCCTTCACCGCTATCTGCGCGTCAGCAACAAGCTGCAGCTGGCGTTCGTCTCGCATTTCGAGAAGAACTACGCTATTTCGCTGAGCGAGTTTCGCGTACTGGTGGTGCTTCACAACATGGGCGAGGCTGCCTCGCACGAGATCGCCGACGTTACCGGCATCACCACCATGAGCGTGAGCCGCGCCGTGGCATCCCTGACGCGCGACAAGCGCGTGTCGATGCGCGTCGACAAGGCTAACCGGCGCCGCAAGCTGCTCAAGCTGACCGCCGAAGGCCGGCGCCTGGTGACGCAGATGCAACCCGCCATTCAGGTGATCAACGACATCGTCATCGGCGACATGTCCGAGCGTGCGCGCAAGCAGTTCAGCCGCGTACTGGGCGAAATGTCGCAACGCCTCGACGCGCTGATGGCCGATCCCGACGCGCTGCCGCCGCCCCCGCGGCGCCGGCGCAGCCGCGCAGCGAAGTAATTTCTGCCGCGCTGCACGGCCGCTCCGTCACCTCAGAACTGCAGGCGCACGCCTGCCTCGATGGAGCGGCCCGGCTCGGGCGCATAGGCTCGCAGGAATGAAGTGCTGGCACGAATTTCCTCATTGGTCAGATTGGTGCCCCGCACGAACAGCGTCGCCATGCCCGGCGCCATCGCCACGTCATAGCTGAACCCGATATCGAGGCGGTGATAGCTGTCGGTGTCGGGTTCGCCGCGCCCGGCGCGGGTCTGCTTGCCTGCGTGCAGCAGATCGAGATAGCCCCGCAGCGCCCCATATTCCCAGTCGATCCGTCCCCCCAGCCGGTACGGCGGCAGGCGCGGTACCGCATCGCCATTGTCGAGTTCGCCGTGTACGGCATCGCCGTAAAGCGTCAGATCGAATGCGCCTGCTCCGCCATGCGCAAGCGGCAGCTGCCACTCTGCTTCGACCCCGTAGAACGCCGCATCCTGCTGCGCGTGCGCGAATACATCGACACCGTGAAAACGAAAACCCGTATCAGCCAGATAGATGTAATCCCGGAAGTCGTTATAGAAGAGCGTGATCTCTGCCGAGCTGTCGCCGCCATCGTAACGGAGCGACAGATCAAGATTGCGGGACTGCTCCTGATCGAGATCGGCACTGCCGAGCTCGATCACCTGGGTTGCCGCATGCGTGACGGGCGCATGAAAGTGGTAATGGTCGTCATGCCAGTCAGCGCGACCGACGTTGGAGAACATTTCCTCCACCACCGGCGCGCGCTCAGCGGCGGCCAGCGACAGTCCCAACTGCCAGCCAGGACGCCACTCCCACAGCGCAGCGGCCGACGCACTCAGCGATGTGAACGAGCGATCCCGCTGGCCGTCGGCTTCGATGCGGTCGTGATCAACGCGCAGTCCGAGCTCATAAAGCCAGGCACCGGCGTGGAAGTCCTCAAGCACGAACAGGCCGAGCGCGCGCCGCCGCGACGGTGGAATGAACGCCTCGTCACCCACCGCTTCGAAATCGGTCTGCTGCAGCTGCAGTCCGACCACACCGTGCCAGCCGGCCAGCTCGCCATGGATCAGCTCAAGACGCCCTTCCCAGGTCTCGTTAAGGAACGTGGTGGCTACCCGCCCGGCTTCGAGCTCGCTGTGCTCATAATCGGTGTAGGCCAGGCGCGCGCGGATGCCGTCAAGCAGCGCGCCATGCGGATGCCATTCGGCGCTGAGATCGTAACGGCGCTGGCTCATGTCGATGGCAATATCGCCATGCGTGGCGTGCTCATGACCGGCGGCATCACCATGGTCATGGCCATGATGGTCATGGTCGTCATCCGGATGCGCATGCCCGCCACGCGGAATACCATAGCGCATCTCACTGTCGCTGACAGCGAAGCCGATATGGCCACTGTCGAACAGCCAGGAGAGTCCCGCCGTGACGCTGCGCTGACGCCCGCCACTATTGGCGATGTAGCCGTGGCTGCTGGCGTCGGTATTGGCAATGACGTCCCGGTCGAACGCCAGCCCCGGAATCTTCACATCGTTCCAGTCGCGGTAAAGTCCGCTCAGATGGAATGCCACCTGATCATTGCCGCCCTCAAGGCGAAACACGCCACTGTCGCCGGACGTCGCGCTGTCGTGACGGTATTCGACCGCACCCGACAAGCCTTCACCCGGCAACCGTGGAATCCGGTTATCGAGCACATTGACGACACCCCCAATTGCGCCACCGCCGTACAGCAGCGTCGCCGGCCCGCGCACCACTTCAATTGCATCCGCCAGCAGCGGCTCGACCGCCACCGCGTGATCGGCACTGGTCGCCGCGGCATCGGCACTGGAGAGGCCGTTCTGCAGAATGCGCACCCGCGGGCCGGCATGCCCGCGAATGACCGGCTGCCCGACGGCCGGCCCGAACGAAGCGCTGTGCAGGCCCGGCTGCTGCGCGAGGGTGGCGCCAATCGACTGCCCGACAGTCTGTTGCAGGGCGTCGCCGGCGAGTACGGAAACGGGCAGCGCGGTTTCAGCGCTCTTCTTGTGAATCGGTACCGTTACCAGCACATGCTCCATCGGGTGAGCGTGTAATTCACTGGTATCGGCGCTGACCGCCGAAGCATTGGTAAACACCACGCACCCTGCCAGCAGTCGTACGGCCGTTGTCAGGGAACGCGGGGAAAAGAAGGGGTGCCCTGCAGCACCGCCCCATACGGGAGAACACATCGCAACAGCTCCTGCGCGAAAGAAACGAACGGCAGCGCCGGACCAGCGGCGCGACCACAGCAATCAGCAGCGTTTCTTTCAGGCAGGCGGACCGCGACTGCGCGGCGCAATAATGACAAGCGGAAGAGAGCGGCCAGGCAGCGGAGAAAAGAGCGCGGTAGCGAGAGCCCCCGCTACCAGCAGCAACGCCGGCCCGACGGCAGCCACCGTCTGCCCCAGCAGGCAGACAACGCAGCTGTGCTCAGCCGGCTCGGCACTCTCGTGGCGGTGCTGCTGCGCACCCCACTGCGCCAGCAGCAGGACACAGGCAAACACCGCCAGCCAGGAGCGGTAACGCAGCAGACCTGTACGGAGGCGGGCGAGACTCATGACCGAAATGATATATTGTTACATATCGGCCGCCAAGCCTCGGAGCATTGCATTCCCTAAAGAATTTCTCAGATCAGAAGGTCGCGCGTGCTGCATTGATGGCGAGAATCAGCAGCACCAGCGTGCCGAGCAGAAACAGCGGAAAGCGGATGGCCACCCGGTTGATGGTCGCCTGCACCAGGCTGTGAATGATGCGCAGCACAACATAGGCCCAGGCGAGCGCGATATTGAACTCGGTATGAGCGCCCGCCACCGCCAGAATCAGCACGGTGGCGTAGAAAATGGTGGGCTGCTCCATCAGGTGAGCGTAGTTGTGCGCCTTCCAGTTCACCTGTGGCGGCAGCACCGCATCCAGATCCTGACCACGTCCGCCCACCGCGTTGCCGATATCGATATTGGCGCGGCGCAATGCCGGGATGCGCGTCGCAGCTACCCAGAACAGCATCACCAGCGACCACAGCACGAGCACCGCGGCCGGCGCAAGTATCGACTGACTCATCGTCTTCTCCTTGAATGGTCAGGCCGGCCCCTTACGGCGCAACGGCCAGGCGGCTGCACCGGCGACTCAGCCTGGCCGGCCATCGGGCCGGGGCGCTATGAGAATACGCGTGTAGCAGACCAGAAACAGCGCGAATGCGATGACCCAGCCGGCACCGCTCAATTCGAGCCCCTGCCGCCATGGCAGCCATCCCACTGCCGCCAGAACCCGCGCCAGCGCCGCCAGCTGGATCAGCGCAAAGGCCACAATCATGCCGCGCGCCAGCCGCAGCGGACGGCCAGTATGACCCAGTGCCACGCGTGCCATCACACCCAGAATCAGACTGCCCATGGCGCCGATGCCGGCGGCATGCTGCCAGGCGAATGGCGTCACCCACCCGAGCCGGCTGCCAGCCAGCAACAGCAGCGCCACCGGCACCCACAGCAGGGAGAGATGGAGGATCCACAACAGCGGCTCGGCCGCGACCCGCCAGCCGCGCCACAGGCCGATGCGCAGCAGTGCCAGCACGGCGGCCACCAGCGCAACGGCGGCAGTGAGGGTGGGATAGCCCAGCAGCAGCGCGGGCAAAATCAGTAATACCGCCACCAGCGCAAGCTGTTCCAGCCACAGCGGATTGCTGGGTGCCGGCTCACCAGCGCCCTGCATGCGCAGCCAGTTGGCGGAAAACGCCGGCGTAATGCGGCCGCCAATCACCAGCATCAGGGCCATCGCCAGCACCAGCGCACCGCTGACGAAATTGCCAAAGGGTGCCCGGTAGAACGACGCCAGACACAGCCACAACAGCAGCAGCACACCGAGCACCGGGAGGTGGCGACGCTGCCGCGCGCGCCAGATCCGCCAGCCGGCGTCAGTCATCACCAGCAGCGGAAACAGCAGATCCGGCGCGATCACCGCCCAGTAGGGCAACCCGGCGCCCAGCAGATGGACCGCTCGCCCCGCCACCCACACCAGCCATAATCCTGCCAGCAGGCCACCGCGCAGCGGTGCTGTCTGGGTCCAGGTGCAGACGGCAGTGAGCAGAAAGCCGGCAATGGCCGCGCTCAGCAGCCCGAACAGCATTTCATGCTGATGCCAGAGCAGCGGATCCAGCGCCAGCGGCAGACGGAAGGGAGTGAGCAGCTGCGCGAGCCAGAGCGGCACCAGCAGCATCGCCCAGATTGCCAGCGACAGGAAGAAGATCCGGAACGGGTAAGCGAACAGCGTGAGCCCCATGCGGCTCATACACACCTCCTTGTCGAGTGGCGGTCGCCGGCGTCAGCGACCGCTCCGGCGAGGAGCCGGACTCAGGCGAATGAGACGCCCAGGCGCCGCCCGACTTCCTCGTAGGCTTCTACCACATTGCCGAGATCCTGGCGAAAACGGTCCTTGTCCAGCTTCTCTCTGGTGTCCTTGTCCCAGATCCTGCAGCCATCCGGCGAGAACTCGTCGCCGAGCATCAGTTCGCCGTTAAACAGACCGAACTCGAGCTTATAGTCCACCAGCAGCATGTTGCCGGCAAGGAACAACGGCTGCAGGACATCATTGATCCGGAACGTCAGCTCCTTCATGCGCGCGATCTGCTCTTCGGTGGCCCAGCCGAAGGAGTGAACGTGGTATTCGTTGCACATCGGATCACCGAGCGCATCGCTCTTGAGGAAGAGCTCGAAGGTGGGCGGGTTGAGAACCATCCCCTCTTCCAGGCCGTACCGCCGGCAGATGGAGCCGGCGGCGTAATTGCGCACCACGCATTCCAGCGGCAGCATCTCCAGCTTCTTCACCAGCGCCTCGTTATCCGACAGGACGCGCTCGAAGTGAGTCGGAATACCGGCGGCCGCCAGCTTCTCCATGATGAAGGCATTGAAGCGGTTATTGACCATGCCCTTGCGTTCGAGCTGCGCCACCTTCTTGCCGTCGAAGGCCGAGGTATCGTTGCGGAACACCATGATGAAGCGATCAGGATCATCGGTGCGAAAGACCGACTTGGCCTTGCCGGTGTAGAGCTCTTCCAGTTTCTGCATGGTCGTTTCCGTTGTGTAGGGCAACCGGGCGGTTGCGAAAGCGGTTGCGAGGTACTGCTCAGATCAGCTCCTGCCAGCTGACACCTTCGGTCTGGTCGGCCGCAATCAGCACGTCGCTGCCGAGCAGAGCGGGCCCCATGGCAGCCGTGGCCAGCTCGACCGTGTTGTTCTGCTCGCTGAGATGGGACATCACCACGCACTGCAGCCGGCGCCGCTCGACGCGCGTGATGAAATGGGCCGCCTGCGCATTGCTGAGATGCCCCCAGGGCCCGCCGACGCGCCGTTTCAGGGCCGGATGATACGGGCCTGCAGCGAGCAGCTCGCTGTCATGATTGCACTCGAGCATCAGCCCGTCGCAGTCGCTGTAGGCCTCCAGTACGGTGGGCGTAATACTACCCAAATCGGTCAGCAAGCCAAACTTGCGCAGACCATCACTGACGACATACTGACTGGGCTCGCGAGCATCGTGCGGAACCAGCACCGGACGGATGGTGAGACCACCAATCGTGAAATGCTCACGCGGGTTGATAGCGTGAAAAGTGGGCGCCTCGCCCAGGCACCGGCCATTACGGACGCCACCGAGGCCAGTGCCCGCCGTCGCGTAGATCGGCAGCTGATATTTGCGCGCCAGCGCGGCCACTCCGGCCACATGATCACTGTGCTCGTGCGTGACCAGCACCGCGCTCAGATCACTGGCGCAGCGGCCGAGGCGGGCCAGCCGCCGCTCGGTCTCGCGCACCGAAAAACCGCAGTCGATCAGCAGGCAGGTGTCGCGCCCCTCGACCAGGACGCCATTCCCGCGGCTGCCACTCCCGAGTGCGGCGAATCGCATTGCCTCAGCTCAGGTTGGCCTGGATCCGCAGCAGCAGCGCTTCCACAGCGGCAGTCGGGACGGCTGCGCCTTCTGCGCCGTCGAGCGTAATGCGCACCTGCTCGCGATTGATCTCTTCCATTCTGATGAGGTAGCGGTCGCCACGCTCACCGTCACCGCTGCCGCGCACCCGCTGCCAGAGCGATGAGAACCAGCCGCGCTCCTCGATTTCGGTGGTGTCATCCTCCGGTGCGAAGCGTGCAACGATTGTGCGGCTGTCGGCATTGCGATCTTCCACCACAAATCCGGCGCGCGGCAGAGCCGCATCCAGCGAAGCCCAGCTGCGGGCAAACGGCAGTCGCAGTCGCAGTGCGGGCGGCACGCCGCTACGTCGCTCCAGCACCACCCGGCCGCTTGACTCCAGCGTGCGCTGGGCCAGCATTGAAACTGTACCCATAGCGCCCTGATCGGCGATGAACTGGGCCAGTGCTTCCATCATTTCCGCTTCCCGCGCCGGATCGCTGGAACGACTGGGCCACGGGCCCTGGCCGCTCTGCTGGCGGACATAGACTTCAGCGGAATTACGCTGAATGCCCTGCTCGATGCGGAACTGGTAACGCTCCTGAGCGGCATTTTCCGGTTGCAGCCAGCTGGTCTCGATGACACCGGTCTGCGCATCCAGGTGGCCGGTGGTCAGCTGATTGGTATCGAGGAACTGGCGAATGCGCGGCCACACTTCGGCGGGCGCCATACCCACCACAACCCAGCGCTCATCGCCCAGCCGCTGCAGACGCACCAGCCCGGCGCTCACACTGGCGCTGATCGGGTCGGGGCGCGGCACTTCAAACCGGCCGCTGAGTTCGCCTGCCCCTGCACCTGCTTCAGGAATGGCCATCTCGCTGTTGATGGCGCTGCTGTCGAACCCTTCCGGCAGCTGCAGCGATTCATACTGCACCGCCTTGCGGTAATCGTTGGCCCGATCGCGGAAGATACCGTCGTCGCCCAGCAGCCAGCCGCAGCCACTCAGAAGTGCCGTCGCGCCGCTCAGCGCCAGGATGCCAAACAATCTGTTCATAAAATCTCTGTTATTAAATCTGGACGGTAATGCCGGCGGCCTGCAGCGCCTCGCGCACGGCCGGCTGAGCGGCGTCACTGAGCGGGGTCAGCGGCAGCCGGATGCCGCTGTCGATGCGGCCCATGGCGTGCAGCGCCCACTTCACAGGAATTGGGTTGGCTTCGATGAAGAGCTTCTGATGCAGCGGCATGAGCTTCTGGTTGATAGCTTCGGCCCGCGCCCGGTCACCGGCGCGCGCGGCCGCCACCATCTCCGCCATCTGCCGCGGCGCCACGTTGGCGGTGACCGAAATATTGCCGCAGGCACCGTTGAGAATCAGCTCCATTGCGGTCGCGTCGTCGCCGGAGTAGACGGCAAAGTCCGGGCCGACGAGCTGAACCAGCTCGACGCCGCGCGGTACGTCGCCGGTGGCGTCCTTGATGCCAACAATATTGTCGATCTGCGCCAGGCGCGCGACGGTCTCGTTGCGCAGGTCGCAGCTGGTACGCCCCGGCACGTTGTAAAGAATCTGCGGAATCGCCACGGCCTCGGCAATGGCTTTGAAGTGGCGGTACAGCCCTTCCTGAGTAGGCTTGTTGTAATAGGGGGTGACCAGCAGGCAGGCATCGGCGCCCGCTTTGGCCGCCTCCGTGGTCAGCTCGATCGCTTCCTGAGTGGCATTGGCGCCAGTGCCGGCAATGACCGGAATGCGGCCGGCTGCAACCCGGATTACTTCGCTGATGACACGGCAGTGTTCGGCGACGTCAAGAGTCGGCGACTCGCCGGTGGTGCCCACCGCCACGATGCCCTCGGTGCCCTCGGCGATATGCCACTCCACGAGTTTTTCGAGGCTGACCCAATCCACGGCGCCAGATGCGGTCATTGGCGTGACCAGGGCGACAAGACTGCCAGCAATCATCAATAATCTCCGGGGGAACACAGGACAGGAGCGCGGACCTTGCCGCAGCATGAAAGGCGCTATGGTAAAGGCGGCTCTTGCCCAGCACAAGCAGCGACC
>JAJUJZ010000141.1 GCA_029265075.1 Gammaproteobacteria bacterium
CATCACAAGTGCATGGAGATGCTGGAGCCGGCTCAGGTACTGGCCGCACTGCGCCGTCTGCTGCCCCAGCCGCTGCAGGTGTCTGGCTGATGCGGGTGCTGGTGGTGAAGATGTCGTCGCTCGGCGATGTGGTGCACACGCTGCCGGCGCTGACCGATGCGCAGCGGGCCCATCCCGAACTCCGCTTCGACTGGCTGGTGGAAGAGGGGTTTGCCGAGATTCCCGGCTGGCACCCGGCGGTGGATCGCGTGGTGCCGGTGGCAATTCGCCGCTGGCGCAAGACGCCGCTGGCGAGCTGGCGCAGCGGTGAACCGTCCCGCTGCCGTGCCACCGTGCGTACCGCCGGCTATGACCTGGTGATCGATGCGCAGGGGCTGATCAAGAGCGCCTGGGCGGCGCGCTGGGCGCGGGCGCCGATCGCCGGACTCGACCGGCACTCGGCTCGCGAGCCGCTGGCGGCGCTGGCCTACCGGCAGCAGGTGGCGGTGCCGCGCGAGATGCATGCGGTGGAACGGACGCGCCAGCTGTTCGCGGCCGCGCTCGGCTACGACAAGCCCGTCACGCAAGGGGATTACCGTCTCGATCACAGCCGCTTTCCGGCGGTCGAGCGTGGTGAGGCCCCGCGCGTGGTGTTCCTGCACGGCACCACCCGGGCGGACAAACACTGGCCGGAGCGGTACTGGCGGATCCTGGCCGAGCAGGCCACCAGTGCCGGCAGCGAAGTTTTTCTGCCCTGGGGCAATGCCGCCGAACAGCAGCGCGCGCAGCGCATTGCCGCCGGCCTGCCTGGCGCCCGCGTGCTGCCCCGGCTGACGCTGGCCGGGGTGGCCGCACAACTGCTGGCGGCCGATGCGGTGGTGGCGGTCGACACCGGCCTCGCGCATCTCGCTGCTGCGCTGGATCGTCCCACCATCGCGCTGTATGGGCCGACCCGGCCGGCACTGGTGGGCACTTATGGCCGCCACCAGATTCATCTCGTGGCAGGCGAGCAGCCGGCGGTTACCGGCCAGGATGACATCGAGCCACGGGCGATGGCGCTGCTTACTCCCGAGCACGTCTGGTCGGAGCTGGGTACACTGCTGGCAACTACCCGGCTGGCGGGTGGCGGCGCGGCGATCGGGCCGACCGGGCACTGACATGAAGCTCGCATTCGCACTCTTCAAGTACTTCCCCTATGGCGGACTGCAGCGCGACATGCTGGCGATTGCGCGGACCGCTGCGGCGCGCGGCCATGACGTCACCATCTATGCCAGCGAGTGGCAGGGCGAGCAGCCGATCGACCTGCCGGTCGAGCTGCTGCCGGTACGTGCCCTCAGCAACCACAGCCATGACGCCCGGTTTGCGCACCAGCTGCAGGAACGGCTGGCCGGCAGCGGCGCGGTGGTGTTTGGTTTCAACAAGATGCCGGGGCTCGACTTCTATTACGCAGCGGATAGCTGCTTTGCAGCCAAAGCCTATGAGCAGCGCAACTGGCTCTACCGCCGCAGCCGCCGCTGCCGTCAGTATCTGGCACTGGAGCGGGCGGTATTTGGCCCCGACAGCCACACAGAAATTCTGCTTATTTCCGCGCCCGAGCAGGCGGTTTACGAACGTTACTACCACACCCCGGCGGCGCGCCTGCATCTGCTGCCGCCGGGGATCCGGCGCGACCGCATCATGCCGGACAACTACCCGGCACGCCGCGAGGCGCTGCGTCGTGAACACGGTCTGGCCGACAGTGACCGCCTGCTGCTGTTCGTGGGCTCGGGGTTCCGCACCAAGGGGCTCGATCGCGCCATCGCTGCCCTGGCCGCCTTGCCGCCGGCATTGCGGGAAACCACGCAGCTCTGGGTAGTGGGGCAGGATAAATTCGCGCCCTATCAGAAGCTGGCCGACAAGCGCGGGGTGGCACAGCGGGTGCAATTCCTTGGCGGTCGCGACGATATTGCCGAACTGCTCTGGAGCGGCGATCTGCTGATCCATCCAGCCTACCGCGAGAACACCGGCACCGTGCTGCTGGAGGCGATGATCGCCGGGTTGCCCATTGTGACCACCAGCGCCTGCGGTTATGCCGGCTATGTGCGCGACCACGACATGGGGACCGTGCTGGCGGAGCCGACCACGACCGGCCTGGCGACCGCGACCGCTGAGCTGCTTGAAATTCCGCGTGAGCAGTGGGTAGCCAGAGGCCGGCAGTTCGCCGCTACGGCTGACATCTTTGATATGCCGACGCGCGCGGTGGAGCTGATCGAACGTCTGGGACCAGCAGCATGAGGCTGGAGCTGCGTGATGATCTGGCCCACGTGTGGCAGACCGCGCCGTTTGGGAAAGCCGACGCTTTTGCGGTGGCGCGGGCGCAGCAGGGCACCATCTACCGTGATAAGGAAGGGCGCCGCACGCTGCGCTTCGAGGCCGGCGGTCACGGCTACTTTCTCAAGCTCCACCAGGGCGTCGGCTGGGGCGAGATCATCAAGAATCTGCTGCAGCTGCGCCTGCCGGTAATAGGGGCGCGCAACGAATATCAGGCGATCCGGGCGCTGGAGCGACTGGGACTGGCCACGCTGACCATTGCGGGCTACGGCGAACGCGGCTGGAACCCGGCGCGCCGGCTCTCGTTTCTGGTGACCGATGAGCTGGCCGACGTGGTCAGTCTCGAAGATTACTGCCGGCCCTGGCGGGAACAGCCACCCGCACCCGCGCTCAGGCAGCAGCTGATCCGGCGGGTCGCGGAGATCAGTCGTACCCTGCATGAAAGCGGTATCAACCACCGCGACTTCTATCTCTGTCATTTCCTGCTGGAGCGCGGCGCTGAGGTGTCCACCAGTGCCGGACTGGCCTCGCGCCGGATCTATCTGATGGATCTGCATCGGGCCCAGATTCGCGCGCGCGTGCCGCGCCGCTGGCTGATCAAGGATCTGGGCGCCCTCTATTATTCCGCCCTCGATATTGGTCTCACCCGCAATGATGTGCTGCGCTTTCTGCGCAGCTATCGTGGGGCTCCGCTGCGTGCCTTCCTGCCGCGCGAACGTGCTTTCTGGGAGGCGGTGAAAGAGCGGGCGGGCCGCATTTACCGGCGCGACTTCCAGCGAGAACCGCAATGGCCACTGTAGCAACGGCAACCGCTGAACTGTGGCAGGCGCTGCGCAGTGGCGCCCGCACGCTGCCGCTGCCCGCCACCATTACCGTGACTGGCGGGACGCTCCATTGCGACGAGCTGCTGCGCATCGTGCCGGGCAAGCGCGCGGTGCTGCGTGGTGAGTGGCAGGGCCGGCCGGTACTGGCGAAGCTCTTTACCGCGGCGGGCAGACGTCAGGCGGAACGTGAACAGGAGGGCTACCGCCTGCTGCAGGCGGCGGCGATTCCCACACCGGAACTGCTGGCGGTGAGCCAGCAGGACGACCAGGCGGTGCTGCTGTTCGAGTGGCTGGCGGCGGCCGAGCCGCTGGTGGCAATGCACGAGGCGCCCGATGAGGCACGCATGGCGCTGCTGCTCGACCTCGCCGCGCAGCTGCATCGTGCCGGGCTGTATCAGAGCGATTTGCATGGCGGCAATTTTCTGCTGAGTGAAGGGCGCGCCTGGTGCATCGACGCTGCATCCGTCGTCAAAGGCCCCGCCGAGCCGCTGCCGCCGGCTGAAGTGGTCGAGAACCTGGCGCTGCTGATTGCGCAGTTCCCCCTGCGTGAACAGTCGCAGGCACAGCAGCTGGTGCTGGCCCATCCGGTTACTGCGGGCGTGTCGGCTGCGCAGCGGGAAATGCTCCCGGCCGCAGTAGTGCGTCGCTGGCGGGTGCGCCGGGATCAGTATCTGGGAAAATGTTTCCGTGACACCACGGAGATCGCCTTCCACCGCCAGAGCGACCGTGTTTATGCCTGTCGCCGTGCACGGCTGGGACCAGAGCTGACAGCATTTTTTGCGGACCCCGACGCGGCGATGCGCACCGGAGAGATGCTGAAAGACGGCAATTCGGCTACGGTGGTCAGGCGCCTGCTCGATGGTCGCCCGGTTGTGATCAAGCGTTACAACATCAAGAATGGCCTGCATGCGCTGCGCCGCTTCTGGCGACCTTCGCGGGCCTGGGTGAGCTGGCGCAATGCCCACCATCTGCAGTTGCTCGGGCTGAGCACACCGCCGCCAGTGGCCTTTCTGGAACGGCGGATCGGGCCGTTCCGGGGCCGGGCCTGGTACATCAGCGATCATATCGAGGGTGAGCCGCTGCTCGGGCTGTTCGAGCAGCGTGAGCCCACCGCGCAGGAGCACGAGGGGCTGGCGGACTATTTCCGGCTGGCCACGCGCGAGCAGCTGGTGCACGGTGACATGAAGGCCACCAATCTGTTTGCCGATGGCGAGCGCGTCTGGATTCTTGATCTCGACGCCATGCGAACCGTCGGTCGTACTGCGCGCTGGCGTGCCTTATTCGCCAGGGATCTTGCGCGCTTTGCACGCAACTGGCAGCGCCAGCCAGAATGGCTGCGCACGCTGCTGGATATTTACATGCCCGTCTCGGGGCAGAGGAAAATTACATGAGCAAAGCCATTGCATTCATTAATCCGCGTCTCTCGACCAGCAATGTCGGCGACTTCTTCATCGAAGACAGCGTCAAGCGCATCATCGATTACGACCCCGAGCGCAGTGTGGAGATCGATCCCCGCAAGCCACTTAAGCCGGGTGATATCGAGCGCATTAATGAATGCGATGCCGCGGTGATTGTCGGCACCAACCTCTGGTATCGGCAGATCGCCAAGCCCAATCGCTGGATGATCTCGCTGGATGAGCTGAAGCGCATCAAGGTGCCATTCATTCCGTTCGGGGTCGGGACCACGCTGCACCGCGGCCAGGACGCCCAGTTCAAGCCGGAGTCGGTGGAACTGCTGCAGCAGATTCACAATCAGTGCGAAGAGTCGAGCGCCCGTGATCCGCAGACCTGGGAAATGCTTCGCGACGCCGGCATCAGCAACGTGCGGATGACGGGCTGCCCGACGATGTTCCGCTCCCTCAAACCA
>JAJUJZ010000203.1 GCA_029265075.1 Gammaproteobacteria bacterium
GACACATATCCTCGCCTATGAGGATGATGGTGAAGTCGTCTTCTTCGAAGGCAACTACACCGAATACCACGAGGACTTTGTCGCGCGGAAGGGCGAGATCGGCAGCGCCGAACGAGCGCGTCACCGCCGCCTGAAGTAATCCGCCGGCACGGCCGGCTCCTGCCAGACACCGATCCCGGTGCTGCAGGAGCCGGATATCCGCCGCCAGAGCCGGCTCCGGGAGCGGATCTGCGCCGCCGGACAGGAGCACCACCATGCAGACTCTCTTGCAACTCGCGGTACGCTGGGCCGACCTCGACGTCAACGGCCACGTACGCCATTCGGTCTATTATGATTTTGGCGCACAGGCCCGCATCGTCGCGCTCGAAGCGGTGGGGCTGGGCCTGCGCTGGATGGCAGCAAACCAGATCGGCCCGGTACTGTTTCGCGAGCAGGCGAGCTTTCGCCGTGAAGTGCGCATGGGCGACGAACTGACCATCGACACGCAGCTGGCCGGCCTGTCGGCAGACAGCCGCAAGTGGCGTATCGTTCACCATATCCGCCGTGGCGAAGAGCTGTGCGCAAGTCTTGATCTCGACGGCGCCTGGATGGACCTGAAGGCGCGGCGCATCATTACGCCGCCTGAGGAACTGCGTACCGCCTTTCAACAGCTGCCGCGCAGCGAAACATTCACTGTGCTCTGAAACAACCTCAGGAGGCTCGGCGCAATCTGGCTGCCTGCGAATGTCCAGCCTGCCACGTGTCGATCAAGTCAGTACACCGCGCAGTGGTGGCGCAAGCTCTCTGCGGCTACCGCTCTACCATCTGTACCGAGGCGCGGCAGATTTTGCTTCTTGCCATGACACAGAGTCCACTTCCTCCCTCTCTCCGGCAGGGTCGCTCAAAAACGGATCACCGCTTTTACCGCGCGCCCCGCCTCACTGTCGGCGATCGCCTGCTTGATCTGCTCGAACGGGTAAAAGCTGATCAGCTTTTCGACCGGGAAAACACCAGCGCGCCAGTACTCGATAAGGCGCGGAATAAATCCCACCTGGTCGAACGAGCCTTCAACGACTCCGCGCACCACGCGACCGCCGCTCATGAGAAATGAAGCATCGACTTCCAGCCGGGCGCCCGGCGGATAAGCAGCAATCAGCGCGCACTGACCACGGTTGCTGAGCGCGCCAATCGCCGCACTAACCAGTGCGAGATTGCCAGTCGTATCGATGCAGTAATCGAACCCCGCTGACGGTCCTCCTGTCACGCGCCTCTCATTCACTACCACTTCATGGGTCGCACCCAACTCCCTGGCGAGGGCAACGCGGGCCGGCTCGCGATCCAGCACCGCGATGGTGCCAGCCCTTGCAATTTTCGCTGCCATCACGGCGGCCAGCCCGGCGGGCCCCGCTCCCATGACGAGCACGTCCTCACCTTCCTGAACCTGCAACGCATTCAGCACCGTACCGGCACCGGTCTGAAATCCGCAGCCAAATGGTCCCAGCAGTTCGATCGGCACATCGTCGGCCACCTTGATGGCATTGCGCGCAGGAGCGATGCAGTGCGTGGCAAAAGAGGACTGGCCGAATGCTGTCTCTCCCATCTGCAGCATCAGATCACAATCAGCTGGCTGCCCGGTATGCACGCTATGACCCCAAGCTGTAGAAATGGCGCGTGGTTAGTTCATCCATGGGCACGCCGCTTGCTGAGTATACGTCTCGTCCAGCAGCTCGGGGGCAGTCGGCGCCGATGCGTCCCTGGCATAGCGGTCCGCAGTCCCGACCGGGTATTCGGCATTAAACGGCAGATGTCGGACATCGTCGTTACGTATGCGGACACCGTAACCGCGCCCGTACGGTCCCCATCGGCTGGAAGTGCAGAATCTATGGACTGGGAGTGCACCAGGCGGGCATTCGGCTACACTACCCTCTTCCTGCCATCCGCCATCTTCAGCCCGGATCCGCATCGCCATGAGCCAGCCCCCCTCCGATCGCCGCCTGTTCAGCCGCATCCACTTCGATACCTGGGCCGAGCTGCGCCA
>JAJUJZ010000196.1 GCA_029265075.1 Gammaproteobacteria bacterium
AGGCAGCGCCAGCAGAATCTCGTTGGCGCCGGTCTCCTTGATCATCCTCGCAATCTGCGTGGGTCCGAATACCTGCAGCCCGGAGATGATGCTGCCACGCAGCGTCGGATCGTCATCGATGAATGCCACCGGCGTCATCTGCCGGCTCATGCGCAGCGCTGCCACTGCCTGATTGCCGGCCGCGCCGGCCCCGTAGATGGCGATTCGCGGTCCGGTATCGTCGCGCGCGCCCGGTGTCAGCGGCAGCTTGATGAGTCCTTTCCCCAGCAGATATTGCCGCAGGGCCAGGCGCAGCCCGCCAATTAACGTGAGCGAGATCAGCCAGTAGTTGATCACCAGCGAGCGTGGAATCAGCCCAGTCTCTTCACGCCGCCAGTAGATCGCCAGTGCCAGCAGCAGGGCGGCGAGGGTGGTCGCCTTGAAGATGGTGAGCAGCGCATCGCTGCCGAAGTAGCGCATCACGGCCCGATACAGGCCCATGCGGATATAGATGGGGATGGCAATCAGCGGTGCGGTGATGAACAGCCAGGCGTGGTCGCTGAGCGGGCGGACCAGATGATGGAAGTCGGACCCGAGCCGGACCACGAAAGCGAGCCAGATGGCCAGCCAGATGAGGAAGATGTCCGCCGTAACCTGCAAGCCCCGCTTGTAGTGGCGGGGCATCTGAAGCGCCTTGTCACGGAGATTCATGTTGTCGAGTCATTCCTTGAGTGCCGGCGCGACTGTACGGCCCAGCAGCAGCCGAACTAGGACCGCTGGATGCTCGCGTCATTCCGCTGCCGAGCCGGCGCCGAGTGCAACTGTGAGCGCACCCACAAAACTATACGCGGCAATAAGGCCGATGAGCGGATGAGTCAGGCCGAGTGCCACCGCCGCTGCCCAGGGCAGCAACCAGACCAGGTTGATCACTGCGACAGCGCCGCTGACCCGGCCGTGGGAATGCCACCGCCGCGCGGCGCGCTGATAGGCGTGGCTGCGGTGCGCGTGATGAACCGCCTCGCGCCGCAGCAGCCGACGCAGCAGGGTGACGGTCGCGTCAGTTACAAAACAGGCGAGCATGATAACCCAGGACCAGAGGGTCCGCGGAGAGTGAACCGTGCCGAGCAACGCCAGCAGCCCCAGCAGCAACCCCAGATAGCCGCTACCGACATCGCCCATGAAGATGCGCGCCGGGGGCAGGTTCCACAGCAGAAAGCCGGCCACCGCGCCGGCTGCGATCAGCAGTGGCAGGATAAAGCCGAGCTCGCCGGTCAGGCCCATCACCAGCGCCATGCCGGCCAGAACGGTGACCGCTTCCGCACCGGCGATGGCGTCGATCCCGTCCATGAAGTTGAAGAGGTTGAGCAGCCAGACCAGCCCGATCCAGGCGAGCAGCTGGCCCGGCCAGCCGAGATCAATGACAGCGGCGCCCCAGCTCAGGGGGAGCAGGCCGCCCAGCCAGTAAAGCCCCCAGGCGGCGGCCAGCGCATGTACCAGCAGCCGGAGAGCGGCCGATACTGGCCGGTGATCATCGAGGAAGCCGATCATGGCCACCGGCAATGTCGCGGCGAATGCGATCGTCACAGACCACGGCAGCAGGCCAGCCAGAGTGAGCAGCGGCAGCGCACCGCTGATGACAACGACAAAGCTCAGCCCGCCGCCGCGTGGCGTGGGAACCGCATGGGAGCTGCGGTCGTTGGGGTGGTCGAGCAGACGCGCGCTCGCGTAGCGCCGGATGCTGCCGGTCAGCAGCCAGGCCAGCAGCAGCGCGGCGGCAGCAGCGGCAGCACAGAGCAGTACGAATCCGGCTGGAGAGATCATCGTGTCAGCAACCAGCGGGCAGTACGCCCCAGCTCTTCGTCAACGGTAAAAGGCGGCTGCCAGCCCAGCAGCTCGCAGGTTTCGGTGGCGTCCGCCTGCAACGATTCGCTCAGTCGCTGCAACGCGGGCGCTTTGCCCAGCAGACGAGCGATCAGCGGCAGTCCGGGCGGCGCCGGGAACAGGCGCGCGGGCCGCCGCAGGGCGGTGCCCAGCCGGCGCAGCAGCGCGGGCGTCGAGAGGTCCTCACCATCGGTTACCAGCAGGACGCGGCCGGCGGCGGCAGGGTGGGTGGCGCAGAGGGTCAGCAGGTCGATCAGGTTGCCGAGGCCAACCAGACTGCGGCGGTTGTCGATGTTGGCCAGTGGCAGCGGCAGGCCGCGCTGCAGCCAGCGCATCATGGCCAGAAAGTTCGCACCCACGCCGGGGCCGTATACCAGCGGCGGCCGCACCACGAC
>JAJUJZ010000061.1 GCA_029265075.1 Gammaproteobacteria bacterium
CTGCCGAGTCATAGCCACGGTATTCCAGCCGGCGCAGTCCTTCAATCAGGATGCCAGTCACGTCTCGCCGTGCTGCCGCGCCTACGATGCCACACATAGTCGATAACTCTCTCGTCCGGAGTCAGGGAAGGATCGCGCCACGTCGGCCGGAGCATGTTCCGGTCGCCGTGCCGCCGTCACGATTTTTTGGCAGGCCGCTGCCAGCCACTGATATTGCGCTGCCGTCCGCGGGCAATCGCCAGCTGCTCGGCTGGCACGTCGCCGGTGATCACAGAGCCAGCACCCACCGTGGCACCGGCACCGATGGTGACCGGCGCGACCAGCGCTGAGTTGGAGCCGATGAAGACATTGTCACCGATCTCGGTGCGATATTTGTTCACGCCGTCGTAATTGCAGGTGATGGTGCCGGCGCCGATATTGGTGCCAGCACCGATCGAGGCATCACCCACATACGAAAGATGATTGATCTTGCTACCCTCGCCCACGATCGCCTGCTTGGTTTCGACGAAGTTGCCTACCTTGGCGCCGCGCTCCAGCTGCGTACCGGGACGCAGCCGTGCAAACGGGCCGACCTGGGCATTTGCACCCACATGCGCGCGGTCAATCAGTGTCAGCGGTTCAATCACACTGTTGGCTTCGATTACCGCGTCGCGAATCACGCAGCCGGCGCCGATGGTCACGTTGTCGCCCAGTTCGACCGTCCCCTCGAACACGCAGTTCACGTCAATCACAACATCGCGACCGGTGGTCAGTGTGCCGCGGACATCGATGCGAGCCGGGTCGATCAGCGTTGCACCTTCGGTCATCAGCCGTTCGGCGATCTGCCGCTGATGCTGTCGCTCCAGTTCGGCGAGCTGCAGACGATTATTGACACCCTGCACTTCCCACACGCTCGCCGCCTGCTGTGCGATCACGACCACGCCGTCGGCGACGGCCAGCCCGACCACGTCGGTGAGATAGTATTCGCCCTGCGCATTATTCGCCGATAACCGCGGCAGCCACTGTTTCATCAGCCGCGCCGGCGCTGCCAGGATGCCGGTGTTCACTTCGCGGATTGCCAGCTGTTCAGGCGCCGCGTCCTTGTGTTCGACAATAGCCCGGACGTCGCCGGCCTCGCGCACAATCCGGCCATAGCCGGTGGGATCGTCGAGTTCGACCGTGAGGATGGCGAGCGCGCCCGTATTGGCGGCCGCTACCAGACGGGTGAGGGTGTTCCCGGTGACCAGTGGTACATCGCCGTAGAGCACCAGCAGGGTGGCATCATCGGCTATCGCCGGCAGCGCCTGGGCGACGGCGTGGCCAGTGCCCAGCTGCTCCGCCTGCAACACCCATTCGACCTGGCGGTCGGCGAGCGCCTCCTGCACCTGCCCGGCACCGTGGCCGACGACCGTATGCACAGCCCGCGGCGACAGCTGCCGGGCAGTATCGATGACATGCGCGACCAGTGGTTTACCGGCCAATTTATGGAGGACCTTGGGCAGCGCGGAACGCATGCGCGTACCCTGCCCCGCGGCCAGAATTACCACATCCAGATTCACGCAGCCGATCTCCTGAACATCCCTGAAAACACGATGGCGGTCGATGGTAACGCAAACAAAAAAGGGCAGCCACCGGCTGCCCTTCGTTGTGCCAACTGTGGTTACCGCCCCGCTTTTTTGCGTAGCTGCTGGATGGTCCGCAGCTGCGCCGCGGCCGCGGCCAGCTGAGCGGCGGCGCGACCGTAGTCGACCTCGCCACTCTGATTGGCAAGTGCCTGCTCGGCGTCGCGCTGAGCTTCCAGCGCCGAGGCTTCGTCCAGATCCTTCGCCCGTACGGCCGTATCGGCCAGAATGGTGACCACGCCCGGCTGTACTTCGAGATAGCCACCGGAGACGTAATAGACCTGCTCTTCGCCGTTCTGGAGACGAACCCGTACCGGGCCCGCTTCCAGCGACGTCATCAGGGGCGCGTGGCCGTGCACGATACCGATGTCGCCATAGGCGGCGTGCGCGACCACGATCTCTACCAGACCGGAGAAGATCGCCTCTTCCGCGCTGACGATATCGCAATGGATGGTCATGGCCATGGGTCTCTTTGCCTCAATTCATGGAGAGGGGCGATCACTGCAAGGAGCCGCAGCCCCTTACAGTTTCTGCGCCTTCTCAACCGCCTCTTCGATCGCGCCGACCATGTAGAAGGCCTGCTCCGGCAGGTGGTCGTACTCACCTGCCAGGATCGCCTTGAAGCTGCGGATCGTATCCTTCAGCGGCACGTATTTACCCGGCGAACCGGTGAAGACCTCGGCCACGTGGAACGGCTGCGACAGGAAGCGTTCGATCTTCCGGGCGCGGGCTACCGTCAGCTTGTCCTCTTCGGACAGCTCGTCCATCCCGAGGATGGCGATGATGTCCTTCAGTTCGCTGTAGCGCTGCAGTACGGTCTGCACGCCGCGCGCCACTTCGTAGTGCTCCTGACCCACGATCTGCGGATCGAGCTGACGCGAGGTCGAATCGAGCGGGTCGATCGCCGGGTAGATACCTTTGGCGGCGATGTCACGGCTCAGTACGACGGTTGCGTCAAGGTGCGCAAAGGTCGTGGCCGGCGACGGGTCGGTGAGGTCGTCCGCAGGTACGTAGACGGCCTGAACCGAGGTGATCGAACCGGTCTTGGTCGAGGTAATCCGCTCCTGCAGGACGCCCATCTCCTCAGCCAGAGTCGGCTGATAACCTACCGCCGACGGCATGCGGCCGAGCAGTGCCGATACTTCGGTACCGGCCAGCGTGTAGCGGTAGATGTTGTCGATGAACAGCAGAACGTCGCGCCCTTCGTCACGGAACTTCTCGGCCATGGTCAGGCCGGTCAGTGCCACGCGCAGACGGTTCCCGGGCGGCTCGTTCATCTGGCCGTACACCATCGCGACCTTATCGAGAACATTGGAATCCTTCATCTCGTGATAGAAGTCGTTACCTTCACGAGTCCGCTCACCAACACCGGCGAATACCGACAGACCGGAGTGCGCCTTGGCGATGTTGTTGATCAGCTCCATCATGTTGACAGTCTTGCCCACACCGGCACCGCCGAACAGACCGATCTTGCCGCCCTTGGCAAACGGGCAGACCAGGTCGATAACCTTGATGCCGGTTTCGAGCAGGTCGGTGGCTGCCGCCAGCTCTTCGTAGGCGGGTGCCTTGCGGTGGATGACGTAGCGCTCCTGCTCCCCGATGGGGCCGGCTTCGTCAATCGGGTTGCCGAGCACGTCCATAATGCGGCCGAGGGTTTCGACCCCAACCGGCACCTTGATCGGTTCGTTGGTGTTCTCGACCGTCAGGCCGCGACGCAGACCTTCCGACGAGCCCAGCGCGATGGTGCGCACAACGCCATCGCCCAGCTGCTGCTGTACTTCCAGGGTCAGCCCGCCTTCAACTTTCAGCGCGTCATAAACCTGCGGGACGGCGTCGCGCGGGAATTCCACGTCGATAACGGCGCCGATGATTTGTACGATACGTCCGCTACTCATGTCCGGTTCCTCTTAAACTCAATTCTGCCAGGCGATATCGCATGCGCGCCGTCAGACTGCTGATGCGCCACCGACGATTTCCGCCAGTTCCTGAGTGATAGCCGCCTGCCGCGCCTTGTTGTAGACCAGCTGCAAATCGTTGATCAGCTCACCGGCGTTATCGGTGGCGGACTTCATCGCCACCATCCGCGCAGCCTGTTCACAGGCAACGTTCTCCACGACCGCCTGATAAACCTGCGATTCCAGATAACGCCGGAGCAGGCCTTCGAGCAGCGAAGCCGCTGCCGGCTCGTAGATGTAGTCCCAGGAATATTTGCGTTCGTCGTCCTCAGTGGCCGGCAGCGGCAGCAGCTGCTGCACGTAGGGCCGCTGAGTCATGGTGTTGACGAATTCGTTGCCGACAATGAACAGCCGGTCGATGCGACCCTCGGTAAAGGCATCGAGCATCACCTTGACGCCACCAATCAGCTGCTGCACCTCCGGCGTTTCGCCGAGATCGCGGATCGCCGCCACCACATTGCCGCCCACCGACCGGAAGAAGCTCGCTGCCTTGGCACCGATCAGACAGAGATCGCTCTCCACGCCCTGATCCTGCCACTGCTTCATCTCGCGGATCGTGGCCTTGAACAGGTTGATGTTCAGACCTCCGCAGAGACCGCGATCGGACGACACGATGATGAAGCCGACCCGCTTCACCGGGCGGTCGATCATGTACTCGTGCTTGTATTCCGGGTTGGCGTTGGCGATGTGACCCACCACGGCCCGGATGCGCTGCGCATAGGGTTTGCCTACCTGCATACGCTCCTGCGCCTTGCGCATCTTGCTCGCAGCCACCATCTCCATTGCGCTGGTGATCTTCTGCGTGCTCTTGATGCTCGCGATCTGCGTTCGAATCTCTTTGGCGCCTGCCATGCGTCTCCGCCCTCAAGCCATTCTTGCCGTGCAGGGCGACCAGCCAATCGACTGATCGCCCGTCACGCTTACCAGGTTTGCGTCGCCTTGAACTTGTCGACCAGAGCCCGGAACTTGCCTTCGATCTCGTCGTTCCAGTTGCCGCTCACGGCAACCTGCTTCATCAGCTCGCCTTCCTCACTGTGTGCGAAGGAGAGCAGCGCCGCTTCGAAGTCGGAGATCTTCCTGACCTCAACGTCCTTGAGATAACCCTCGTTGGCGCAGAACAGCATCAGGCCCATTTCCGCGACGTCGTACGGGGTGTACTGCTTCTGTTTCATCAGCTCGGTGACGCGCTGACCGTGATCCAGCTGTGCCTTGGTCGCATCGTCGAGATCGGAGGCGAACTGGGCAAACGCCGCCAGCTCCCGATATTGCGCCAGCGCAGTCCGGATACCACCGGACAGCTTTTTCATGATCTTGGTCTGCGCCGCGCCACCAACCCGCGATACCGAGATACCGGCGTTCATCGCCGGCCGGGTGCCCGCGTTGAAGAGGCTGGTCTCCAGGAAGATCTGGCCGTCGGTGATCGAGATGACGTTGGTCGGTACGAATGCCGAGACGTCACCCGCCTGGGTTTCGATGATCGGCAGTGCAGTCAGCGAACCGGTCTTACCTTTCACTTCACCCTTGGTGAACTGCTCGACATACTCTTCCGATACTCGTGCCGCCCGCTCGAGCAGACGCGAGTGCAGATAGAAGACGTCGCCCGGATAAGCTTCACGTCCCGGCGGACGGCGCAGCAGCAGCGAGATCTGGCGGTAAGCCCACGCCTGCTTGGTCAGGTCATCGTAGATGATCAGCGCGTCCTGGCCGCGATCGCGGTAATACTCACCGATGGTGCAGCCGGTGAAGGCTGCCAGGTACTGCATCGAAGCCGGGTCAGAAGCGGTAGCTGCTACCACGACGGTGTGATCCATCGCGCCATGCTCTTCCAGCTTGCGCACTACCGATGCGACCGACGACGCCTTCTGGCCGATGGCGACGTAGATACATTTGATGCCCGAGTTCTTCTGGTTGATGATCGCGTCGATGGCGATGGCGGTCTTACCGATCTGACGGTCACCGATGATCAGCTCGCGCTGGCCGCGGCCGATCGGCACCATCGCATCGATTGCCTTCAGGCCGATCTGTACCGGCTGGTCAACCGACTTCCGCCAGATAACGCCCGGTGCAACCTTCTCGATGGCGTCCGTCATCTTGGCATTGATGACGCCCTTACCGTCGATCGGATTACCAAGCGCGTCGACCACGCGACCTTCCAGCTCCGGGCCCACCGGCACTTCCAGAATGCGACCCGTGCACTTGCACTTCTGGCCTTCGGCAATGCCAAGGTAGTCACCCAGCACGATGGCACCGACGGAGTCGCGCTCGAGGTTGAGGGCCATGCCGAACAGGCCGCCTTCGAACTCGATCATCTCGCCGTACATGGCGTCGGTCAGGCCGTGGATCCGCACAATACCGTCCGATACGGAGACGACGGTACCTTCATTGCGGGCTTCGCTAGTCACATCGAGCTGATCGATGCGCTGCTTGATAATCTCGCTAATCTCGGATGGATTCAGCTGCTGCATGCTCTGTTCCTCAATCCTACGAATTCATTGCGCTGGCGAGCTTCGCCAGCCGGCCGCGCACCGAGCCATCGATCACCACGTCGCCAGCGCGAATCACCACGCCACCCAACAGGCTCTTGTCGACTTCGGTATGGATGGTTACGTCGCGCTCCAGCTTGGTGCGCAACGCCTCTGCCAGGCGCTCGCTCAGCGCACTGTCGAGCGGGAAGGCCGAGATCACCTCGACGTCTACCGACTGCTCCCGGTTGGCCTTCATCTGATCGAACAGAGCAGAAATCAGCGGCAGCAGCGGCAGCCGGCGGTTCTCCGCCAACACCCGGATCAGATTGCGGCAGGGCTCGTCGATGGCGTCGCCCAGCACCTCGATCAGGGTGGCAGCCTGCTGTTCCACCGGTACGACGCTCGAGCTGATCAGCCGTGCGATCTTGTCTGCCCCGGTTACTGTTGCGACCTGAGCCAGCTGTTGTGACCAGCGGTCAAGCGCATTGTGCTCGACCGCATAATCGAACGCCGCTTTGGCGTAGGGACGCGCGAGGGTACTCCACTCAGCCATGGATCACCTCGTTCACAGTTGGGCGGCCAGATCGTCGACCAGCGCGCGGTGTGCGTTCTCGTCGATGGAGGCGGCCAGCACTTTCTCGGCACCCGCCAGCGCCAGCGCAGCAACCTGGCTACGCAGCGCTTCGCGCGCGCGGTTTACTTCCTGTTCCACCTCGGCCTGCGCACCCGCTTTGATGCGCTCAGCCTCTTCGCGAGCCGTCTGCTTGGCTTCCTCGATGATCTGGGCAGCACGCTTGTTGGCGCCTTCCACGATCGCGGCCGATTCCTGCTTGGCGTCACGCAGATACTGGGCAGCTTTTTCCTGCGCCAGCTCCAGGTCACGACTGGCGCGGTCGGCCGTCTCGAGACCATCGGCGATCTGCTTCTGGCGTTCCTCCATCGCACCCCGAATGTACCGCCACACGAAGGAGTAGCAGAACCAGACGAAGAACAGGAACGTGATGGACTGCCCGATTAGGGTGAGATTGATGTTCACGCCATTACCTCTGCTTTAAGGAGTTGCTGGGTGTTGCGCAGAGCCGTTTCTGTTACGCCAGGCCGGGTACGACGACGAACAGAATGTACATGGCGATACCAACACCGATCATCGGCACGGCGTCGAGCAGACCGGCGATGAGGAACATGCGACCTTGCAGCATCGGTGCGAGTTCGGGCTGACGAGCAGAGCTCTCCAGCAGTTTGCCGCCCAGCAGACCAAAGCCGATACCGGTAGCCAGAGCGCCCAGGCCGATCAGCAGAGCAACAGACAACAGTGCCATACCCATGAGGTTTTCTCCCAGTTGGTGAAGTGAACAGTATTAGTGGGTGTTGTGATCTTCTTCTTCGACTTGGTGTGCCTGCGCCAGATAGACGATGGTCAGCACCATGAAGACAAACGCTTGCAGCGTGATGATGAGGATGTGGAACACAGCCCACGCCCACTGCAGCACACCAGCAAAGATGCCCAGGATCAGACCGGCACCAAACATGGTGGCGATCAGAATGAAAATGACTTCGCCGGCATACATGTTGCCGAACAGACGCAGACCAAGCGACACCGGCTTGGCGATCAGCGATACCAGTTCCAGCACGAAGTTGATTGGGATCAGCAGGACATTGATGTACCACTTCTTCGCGTGAAACGGATGCAGGCAGAGATCCTTCACCAGGCCCATGAAGCCCTTGCGCTGCACGGTGAAGAACAGAATCATGCCAAATACCGTCAGCCCCATGCCCAGCGGCACGTTGAGATCAGTAGTGGGAACGATCTTGAAGAAAAAGTTGGGGTCGCCCGCCAGTTTCGTGGCCAGCACCGGTATCCAGTCGACCGGCACCAGGTCGAGGGCGTTCATCAGGAGCACCCACACGAAGATCGTGAGCGCCAGCGGCGCAATCATGGCGTTGCGGTAGTGGAAGGTATCTTTGACGGTGCCGTCGATGAACTCGACCAGCATCTCGATGAAGTTCTGCCAGCCAGTCGGCACCCCTTTGTTGAAGGTGCGGGCGATGTAGGCGAAACCGAGACAGAAGATCAGGCCCATGCCGATCGACCAGGCCATGGAGTCAACATGGATGGCCATGAAGCCCATCTCGCTGACCTCTTCGGCATTTTTGGCGAAGGTCCAGGTCGGTTCTTCCAGAACGGCGATCACGTTACCGTCGTGATCCTTCCGCACATAATCTTTGTCCAGCCGCCCGAAGGTCAGGTTGGCGAGGTGGTGCTGGATGTAGCCGACTGTCGTTTGTTCCGCCATACAACCCTCTAGCAAACCTTACTGTCGTTCCCGGCCAGCAATTCTGCCGGAACTGAACACGCCGCAACGCGCGCACACCAACAAATGCGTGATCGTCATGCCGACGAAGCTCGCGGCCAGCGCCAGCGGCGCCAGCGGCTCCACCCTGGCAAACACCACCGCAAAGGCAGCGGCCGTCATGACGAACTTGCCTGTCTCCCCCAGATAGAACGCCCGCGTCGCGTACACCGCTGCTCTGGCACCGCGATAGCGAAATGCCTGGCGCGCGAAATAGCTGTTGGGAAGCACCGATATCAAGCCGCCCAGCAGTATCGAGTAGCCCACGGTGGTATCAGCCAGCGCGGCGACGCCCGAGACTACGATCAACAGCAGCAGCAGTACGACATAGACACGCCTCAGCGGAGGCCTGGCAATGTCGGCACCGGTAATTTCCGAGCGGTGGGGGCCGACCATAGCTCTTCCGACCATGCTCATCCGGGGCATGTCCTGGCGCCTGTGCGCCGCTGAAGCAAAACGCGCGGCATTATAGGGGGATACCCATTGCCATTCAACCGTTTTTGCCGAACCAGTTGGTATGGCATCCAGGCGGCCGGGACCGCACGTTCCGGCGCCGGGCGCCTGCCTGAACTGAAGCACACCATGTTGTGCACTGATCAGTATTTAACCACTAGATGGTGACAGCTCTCATTTGATGTGAGCAAGAATGCCATCCAGTTCATCAAGACTGTTGTAGGAAAGAACCAGCTTGCCGCGCCCTTTGGCGGTGTGCTGAATCTGGACCGGTGCGCCGATGCGCTCGGCCAGGGACTGCTCCAGCTGCCGGATATCGGGATCCACGCGCGTCTGTTCAGTCCGCGGTTGCTCTGCCTCCTGTAACAGCCGCCGCACCAGCGCCTCGGTCTGGCGCACCGACAGCCCGCGCGCCACCACGGTCCCCGCTGCTGCCGACTGGTCGGCCAGCGGCAACGCCAGCAGAGCACGGGCATGACCCATCTCGATGTCACCGTGTTCCAGCATTTTCTGGACATCTTCGCGCAGGCTCATCAGACGCAGCAGATTGGTCACGGTAGTACGCGATTTGCCGACTGCATCGGCAATCTGCTGATGCGTCAGTTCGAACTCCTGCTGCAATCGCGCCAGCGCGATCGCCTCCTCCATCGGATTGAGATCTTCGCGCTGGATGTTCTCGATCAGCGCCATGGCGATGGCGGCTTCGTCAGGCACCTCCCGGATCAGCGCCGGCACCCGATCGAGACCGGCGTGCTGGCAGGCCCGCCAGCGGCGTTCACCAGCAATGATTTCGTAGCGATTGGTGCCGATGGGCCGCACCACGATCGGCTGCATCACGCCCTGTGCGCGAATCGAGCTGGCGAGTTCTTCCAGCGCCTGCGGATCCATGTCGCGGCGCGGCTGGTATTTGCCGCGCTGGATGAATTCGATCGGCAGCTCCTGCAGCTGGCCGTCGAGCGACGCCGGGCTGTCAGCACCGGCATCAGCGTCCGGTAGCGGTCGCGCTGCCTGATGACTGCTCAGCAAAGCATCGAGGCCGCGCCCCAAGCCGCGTTTCTTAGCCATAAATTCTTCCTGCAAACGGTAGCAGGGCCGCACCGCGGCCCTGCCGGTTCAGCCAGAGGTCAGCCGGCGGCGCCTGACACCACCTGATCGTGGCGGCGGAGTATTTCGCCGGCGAGCGCCAGATAGGCCATCGCTCCCTTGGAATTCTTGTCGTACGCCAGTACGGGCTGTCCGAAACTGGGTGCTTCCGCCAGCCGCACATTGCGCGGAATGACGGTGCGATAAACCCGATCGCCGAAGTGATCTGCCAGCTGCCGCGACACATCGTTGGTCAGACTGTTGCGCGGATCGTACATGGTACGCAGCAACCCTTCGATGCGAAGCTGCGGATTGATCACCTGCTGCACCCGCTGGATGGTGTCGAGCAGCGCGGTCAGCCCTTCCAGTGCGTAGTACTCACACTGCATCGGGATGATCACGCCATCGGCCGCAGACAGCGCGTTGACGGTGAGCATGTTCAGCGACGGCGGACAGTCGATGATGATGTAGTCGTACTGATCACGGACGGCCGCCAGCGCTTCACGCAGCCGGAATTCGCGACCGATGACATTGAGCAGCTCGACTTCGGCGGCGGTGAGATCGCTGTTGGCCGGCAGCACATCGAAACCCGATTCGCTGCGTTGTGCCACCTCCGTCACCGGACTGCCCTGTACCAGCACATCGTAGACGCTGGTGTCGACGGCATTCTTGTCGATGCCGCTGCCCATGGTGGCATTGCCCTGAGGATCCAGATCGACCAGCAGCACACGCCGACGGGTGGCCACCAGAGAAGCGGCGAGGTTGACGCAGGTTGTGGTCTTGCCGACGCCGCCTTTCTGATTGGTTACCGCAACTATTTTTGCCACTGCCCCCGTGTCCTCTTTCGGGAATTGATCCGCCGGCTCACCCGGCCCGGTCGTGTCCTGCCTCCGCGCGCTGCAGTATCACCAGATGGCGCTCGGCAATCTCGCCGGGCACCTGCAGCCGGTGACCGGCCTCGACTGTATACCCGTCCGGCAACGCCGCCAACTCATCGGCGGGCCAGAGCCCTTTCATGGCGAAAAACCGTCCTTCAGGTGCAAGCAGCTGCGCGGTACATCCCACCATGTCCTGCAATGAGGCAAAAGCGCGCGACAGCACACCATCATAGCCGACGGCGGGCCGGACCTGCTCGATTCGCACCTGCCGCGCCGTCACATTGGTCAGTCCCAGCCCGGCGATGGCCTGGATCAGGAAGCGAACTTTCTTGCCGTTGCTGTCGAACAGGTCGAACTGCGCGTCGGGCCGCGCGATCGCCAGCGGAATGCCCGGCAGGCCGGCGCCGGTGCCCACATCAGCGAAGCGGCTACCGCGCAGGTGCGGCAGTACGGCGAGGCTGTCGAGCAGGTGGCGCGACACCATTTCTGCCGGCACGCGCACTGCGGTCAGGTTATAGGCCCGGTTCCACTTGTGGAGCAGCCCGACATAGACCAGCAGACGCTCGCGCGCTGACGCCGGCAGGTCCAGTTGGAGCGCAGCCAGTCCGGCATCGAGCTGGCGTCGCAGCTGTTCGGTCGCAATGGTCACGTCAGGCGATCTTGCGGTCGAGCAGACCACGCTTCTTGAGGTAGATCATCAGCAGCGACACCGCCGCCGGCGTGACTCCGGGGATCCGGCTGGCCTGACCGAGTGTGCCCGGCCGGCTATCGATCAGCTTCTGCCGCACCTCGTGGGAAAGACCGTCTACCTGATGGTAGTCGAGCTCTTCCGGCAGGCGCAGTGCTTCGTAGCGCCGCAGCCGCGCGATCTCTTCCGCCTGGCGATCGATGTAACCGGAGTATTTGGCCTGGATTTCAACCTGCTCTGCCACCTCGGCATCGTCTTCGCCACTGCCACGCAGATTCGCAACATCGGCGTAGTTCAGCTCCGGGCGCTTCAGCAGATCGAGCAGACTGTATTCGTGCGCCAGCGGCTGCTGCAGCTTCGGTTCAATGGCTGCTGCCGCGGGACTGCCGGGCTGCACCCAGGTGGTGGCCAGCCGCTGCCGTTCGCGCTCGATACGCTCGCGTTTGTCGCAGAACCGGGCCCAGCGCTCATCGTCGATCAGGCCCAGCTCGCGCGCTTTTTCGGTCAGCCGCAGATCGGCGTTATCTTCCCGCAGCAGCAGCCGATATTCGGCGCGTGACGTGAACATCCGGTACGGCTCGCGGGTGCCGAGTGTAATCAGATCATCGACCAGCACGCCGATGTAGGCTTCATCGCGGCGCGGCGTCCACGGTCCCAGATCACGCGCGCGCCGGGCAGCATTGAGGCCGGCCAGCAGCCCCTGGGCAGCGGCCTCTTCGTAACCGGTGGTGCCGTTGATCTGGCCGGCAAAGAAGAGTCCCGCCAGATACCGGGTTTCCAGGCTGGGCTGCAGGTCACGCGGATCGAAGAAATCGTATTCGATGGCGTAACCGGGCCGCGTGATATGGGCCCGTTCGAAGCCGCGGATCGACCGCACCAACGCCAGCTGCACATCGAACGGCAGGCTGGTGGAGATGCCGTTGGGATAGAGCTCGTGCGTATCCAGTCCTTCCGGCTCGACGAACACCTGATGCGAGCTCTTGTCGGCGAACCGGTGAATCTTGTCTTCCACCGATGGGCAGTAACGCGGTCCCACGCCTTCGATCACGCCGGTATACATCGGCGAGCGATCGAGACCTGCCCGGATGATGTCGTGCGTCCGTTCGTTGGTGTGGGTAATCCAGCAGCAGACCTGACGCGGATGTTCAGCCGCAGCGCCCATGAAACTCATCACCGGCACTGGTTGATCGCCCCACTGCTCTTCCAGCGCGGAAAAATCGACGCTGCGTGCATCGATACGCGGTGGGGTGCCGGTCTTGAGCCGGTCGACCCGCAACGGCAGTTCACGCAGCCGGTGCGCCAGCGCGACAGACGGCGGATCGCCCGCGCGGCCACCGCTGTGCTGTTCGAGTCCGATATGGATGCGACCGCCGAGAAAGGTGCCGGTGCAGAGCACGACAGCGCGGGCCCGGAAGCGGATGCCGCTCTGCGTAACTACGCCGCGCACTTCTTCGCCCTCGACGATCAGATCATCCACCGCCTGCTGGAACACCTGCAGGTTGGGCTGGTTTTCCACGATCTGCCGGATCGCCGCTTTGTAGAGCACACGGTCAGCCTGGGCACGGGTGGCGCGAACGGCGGGGCCTTTGCGGGCATTGAGGATGCGGAACTGAATGCCGCTGCGATCAGTGGCACGCGCCATGGCACCACCCAGCGCATCGACTTCTCTGACCAGATGGCTTTTGCCAATGCCGCCAATGGCCGGATTGCACGACATCTGGCCGACCGTTTCGATGTTGTGGGTCAGCAGCAGCGTACGACAGCCGCTGCGAGCGGCCGCCAGACAGGCTTCGGTACCGGCATGACCGCCACCGATGACGATGACATCGAACTGTTCCGGGTAATCCACGTTGGTAGACCAGAAATTGGAAGGGCGGCCGATTATACGGGAGCCGCTGCAAGGTGAAAACCGTTTAAAAAATGATCAACACAACCCCTTATTAACTTATTTACTAATTAACTGAATATAAGAGTTAGAAGATTAGTAATAGTGATTGTTAAGGGGAGAGGGTATCTGTGGATACTTCAACTAAGTAACTGAATTCAAATAATTAAAGCGACCTCCAAAGCGGGGGGATAAGAGCCCCTGGGAAGCGCTTCAGCGAGGGGGATGGATTGGGGATAAGACAGCCAGGTGACGTGAAGGCTGAGTTGTCACCATTTTGCACACAGAGATGATGGGGAGTTATCCACGCTGTTGTGCAACCGGACAGAACGCGACATCGACTTACGCGCGCAACCTGTGGGCAAAGTGTGAGTTATGTGGATAACTTACTGACAGGCTGGGGATAACCAGTGCGATAACTTGTCCCGCAGCATTGCCAGTGTGACCGGTTTGCTCAGATAATCATTCATACCGGCATTGAGACAGCGCTCTCTGTCCTCGACCATGGCATTGGCCGTGAGCGCAATGATGGGAATTTCCGCCAGCGCCGGACGGCGGTGGCGGCGGATGTGGGCTGTGGTCTGGTAGCCGTCCATCTCGGGCATCTGGCAATCCATCAGCACCAGATCGAAATGGTGGTCCTCGATCATCTCCAGCGCCTCACGGCCATTGTTAGCGGTGCGTACCCGCAGCCCGAGGTTCTGCAGCATATTGGCCACCACCAGTTGATTGACCGCATTGTCTTCCACCACCAGCACTTCCGACGGCGGCAGCTCGCCCTGGGCAGCGGGGGCTTCGGGCACGGAGTGCGGCTGAGCCTGGCAGACCATGCGAATTCTGAAGCGTGAGCCGCGGCCCGGCACGCTTTCCAGCTCAACCGTGCCATTCATCAGCTCGCACAGCTTCTGAACGATGGCCAGCCCCAGACCCGAGCCGCCGAAGCGACGCAGGGTGGAGCCGTCAGCCTGGCGGAACGGCTGGAAGATGAGGTCCTGCTTCTCCGGCGGGATGCCGATGCCGGTATCGCTGACCTCGATCTCCAGCGCCAGCTCCTGGTCGTCCTGGCGCGCCAACCCCCCGGCACGTTTCCAGTGGCAGCGCGTCACCAGCCGGACCTTGCCGTTGAAGGTGAACTTGATGGCATTGCTGAGCAGGTTGACCACAATCTGGCGCAGCCGCGCCGGATCGATCAGCACTTCCGCTTCCAGCAGAATAGGGTCGAGCACGAAATCGAGTTTGATCTGTTTCTGTTCCGCCGCCATCACGAAAGACTGCACTGTCTGGTTGAGCAGTGTGGAGATGTCGGTATAGAACGGCTCGAGATGCATCAGCCCGCGTTCAATACGGGAAAAATCGAGGATGTCGTTGACGACGGTCAGCAGGTGCTGGGTAGAGTCGACTGCGATATCCACATAGCGACGTTGTTCGTCGGCCAGCTCCGTGGTTTTCAGCAGCTCGAGCATCCCCAGTGCACCGTTCATAGGCGTGCGCAGTTCGTGGCTCATAGTGGCGAGGAATTCGCTCTTGGCGCGGTTGGCCTGTTCAGCGCTGCTGCGCGCCTGCTCCAGCTGGGTCAGATTCTCCTGCAGCCGGTTGTGGCTGCGTTCCAGATTGCGCGCCATCCGGTTGATGGAGGTCTGCAGCTGATGGATCTCGCCAAAACCGTTCTCTGCAGCGCGCACCGTGAGGTCGCCGTTAGCCAGCGTGGTAGCGACATCGGAGACCCCGATGATCGGTTTGGCAAGACGCTGACCCCAGAACCAGACCATCAGCATGGCGGCCAGCAGCAGTGGCACCCCGACCGCCAGACTGACGGTGATGACCTGATTGCGGCTGTTGGTAATGGCGCTGCGCGACAGCGTGATCTCGACCTGACCGATCACGCTGGGGCGTGGCAGCAGTGGTTGTGTGCCCTGCATCAGCTGGTCATCCATCACCACCGGCTCCAGCACGATGGGCGCGCGGAAGCGGTCGACGTTGCTGGCCGCATCGGTGTTGCCGACCATCGCCAGCAGATTGCCGTCGGCATCCCAGACGCGAATATTGGCGACGACATCGCGGGTGGAGCGCAGCAGCAGTTCCTGCAGCTGGGCCTGATTGCCCGTCAGCACCGAGAACTGACTGGCACCAGCGAGTTGCTCCACCAGCAGACGGCCGCGCTGCTGCTGCGTGATCTCCAGCTGCTCAAGGCGCGCGGAAAGCAGAAACACAAAGATCACAATAAACAGCCCCAGCATGGGGAGCGTGCTGAGCAGCAGA
>JAJUJZ010000201.1 GCA_029265075.1 Gammaproteobacteria bacterium
CCACCGATCGGCTGGCTCTGGTGATCGTCACCCTTTTCATGAATGACCAGCGCCGCGCCATCAGCGTCAAGCACCTGTCCGCCCACCGAGCCATCTAGGGAAGCGAGCGTGGTGAACATCTGTGCTCTGGCGGTTCCGTCGCTGTGCACGAAGAAGTTGGGCAGATCCCCCTTATCGGGGCCCTCCGGATTGAGGAAGCCGTGCTTCCAGTGGTCGGGGTTGAGGTGGCCACCGGAATGTTTGAAGCCTTCGCCGTGATCATCGCAGGTGCCCACTGCATGGATATGAACGGCTTTTTCTCCGCTCGGCAGCCCTTTCAGATTCAGCGTGATAACCATGCCATTCGGCCCGCTCACCAGCTCTGCGGTGCCGACTTCCGCACCTTCGTTGTTAACAAAGGTGGCTGCGGCTTTGCTGAGCTCGGCCGCCATGAGGCTGCCGGAGCCGAGCAACGCTCCTGCGATCAGTGCTGCCAGTACGTTCTTCTTCCTCATCACACTCTCCTTGATGCATCGGCAAATGCGTCATTCTAGAACGACCCTGCCGTCGAACACACTCTATTGACCCCGCCAGCTGGCGTAGTTCGATTTGTAACGGCCCTGCCGACGTGCGCCGCTGAGGTGGAACTGCCGGCGCCATACCGGTCGAAACCCATACCGCAGACGCCGCACCCGGTGCATTCTGCGAAGCTCCTACCGGCACGGGCAATGGATAACGAGGCGACCATGACGACTCCCAGTAATGCCAATGGCCAGCGGGGCGCCGCTGAGCAAAACCGTCAGAACAACGCAACGACAACAGGAGAGCAGCTACGCGAGCAGGTGCAGGCCGGCGCCCAGCAGGCGGCAGCAATGGGCAAGGCGCAGCTCGACCAGCACCGGCAGACGGCTGCCGACCAGCTTGATCAGCTGGCACAGGGCGCTCGTACTGCGGCCACCGAACTTGATCAGCAGGATCACACCCAGATGTCGCACTACCTGCAGGAGCTGGCCGGCGGCATGGCGCAGTTCGCCAGCAGCTTGCGCGACCGTAACGCCGACGAGCTGATTCGCGAAGCGAGCAACCTGGCACGCCGCAATCCCGGCCTCTTCATCGCTGGCAGCATTGCCATCGGCTTTGGCCTCGCCCGCTTCCTGCGGGCATCCGAACATCATCACGACACCGATCAGCAGAGCAGTACCGATCGCGTCCCGACGCCCACACGTGGTCTCACCGGCTCCGGCGACTATGCGGCCCCGCCGTTGCAGGAAGATGATTTTGCGCGCGACGGCCTGCTGCATGGCGGTGATTTTGATCCGGCTACAACTGCCCCACTCAATGGTAGCGCCCGTTATGGTGACGGCGCTGGTCAACCGCGCACAGGAGGCCCTCTGTCATGAGCCCGATCGAACCTGCTCCCCCCGGTCGCGCCAGCGACCCCGCCATCAACGCCGGCTCCACTTCGATAACCGGGTTGTTGCGACAGCTGACGCAGGAGGTCACTTCGCTATTTACCAAGGAGGTGGCACTGGCCAAAGCGGAGGCAAGCGAATCTCTGCAAACCGCCAAACGCGGCGTAGCTGCCATTGCCACCGGCGCTGCGGTGCTGATGGCGGGGCTTATTGTGCTGTTACTGGCTGCGGTCTGGGCGCTCGCAACCATCATTGCGCTCTGGCTGTCGGCGCTGATCGTCGGTGGCGTGGTGGCCGTGATCGGTTTCGCAATGGTGCAGGGCGGCAAGAAAAAGCTCGAGCCCGATGCGCTGCGACCCGAACGGACCATCAATCAGCTGAATAAAGATCAGGCAGCGGTAACCCGTCACTGAGCGACGCCAGCGAGAGGATATCGACCATGAACAGAAAGGATCAGATCAATTACGAGGCGTCCAGGGATCCGGAAACGCTGGAGCGGGAGATCGACCAGCAACGGGCTGAAATCGGTTCGACGCTGAGCGCTCTGGAGCAGAAGTTTTCGCCCGGCGAGCTGTTCGACAAAGCACTTGGATTTGCCCGCGGCAATGGCAGCGAGTTTGCTCACAACCTGGGCAGCGCCGTCAAAAGCCACCCTGTCTCAACCATTCTGCTCGGAGTCGGCGCCCTCGGGCTGATGCTGGGTGAGCGCCGTCAGCCTGACTACGGCGGCTACGATGCCTACGCCTATGATGACGGCTTCAGCCCCTATGGCACCAGTGGCCATGCC
>JAJUJZ010000183.1 GCA_029265075.1 Gammaproteobacteria bacterium
AAAAGGGCCGGCAGTGCCGACCCTTATTTTCAGCCCGCGTTATCAGCTGCGTTTGGCCAGTTCCTGCCGCACGCTTGCCAGTTTCACGCAGGTCACGAATACCTCCGTAGCCTTGACGATTTCCGGCACTGTAGGAACGGATGGGGCGAGGCGGATGTTGCGGTCCTGCGGGTCGTTGCCTGCCGGCCAGGTGGCGCCTGCAGGCGTCAGTTTCACGCCTGCGTCGGCCGCCATCTTCACGATCTGCTTTGCCAGGCCCGGCAACACATCCACTGAGATGAAGTAACCACCCCGGGGCTCAGTCCAGCTGGCCATGCCCAGATTGTTCAGACCGCTCAGTTGCTGCAGCACAGCATCGAAGCGTGGCTTGAGCAGGGCGGCGTGCTGTTTCATCAGCGCGCGCACGCCATCCATATTTTTCAGGAAACGCACATGGCGCAGCTGATTTACCTTGTCAGGGTTGATCTGGGACCAGCCGACATGCTTCAGAAATTCTTTCAGGTTGGCGGGAGTGGCGGCCAGGAAGGCGACACCTGCGCCGGCGAACGTGATCTTGGAGGTCGAGCCGAACATGTAGATGTTGTCGGCGGTACCGAACTGCTTGGCGAGGGCGAAGATATCTGCCAGCTCCGGCGCGTCCTCGTCGAGGATGTGATACGCGTAGGCGTTGTCCCAGAAGATGCGGAAGCCCTTGCCCGCGATTTTCGGCAGGCGCGCGAGACGCTCAACCACGCTGTCGCTGTAGACGATGCCGGTCGGGTTGGAGAAGCGCGGTACACACCAGATACCCTTGATCATCGGGTCTGCAGCAACCAGTGCTTCCACCTGGTCCATGTCGGGACCGTTGTCGTTCATCGCCACTGGCACCAGCTCGATGCCCAGGTGCTGAGAGACGCCGAAGTGGCGGTCATAGCCGGGTACCGGCGCCAGGAACTTCACCGGGCCGCCCTGTTTGCTCCAGGCCTCGCACTCGGGCAGGCCCTGGTACATGGCGAATTCCTGAGTCTGGTACATCAGCGTCAGGCTGCTGTTGCCGGCAACGATAATTTCGTCGGGCTGAACCTGCATGAACTGGGCGAACAGTCTGCGTGCCGACACGATGCCTTCGAGGGTGCCGTAGTTGCGCACATCGTTGCCATCCTCATCCTTGAAGTTGCCGCCCAGAATGCCGTCCAGTGCATCGGAAAGGCTGAGTTGCTCGGCGCTGGGCTTGCCGCGCGTAAGGTCAAGATTGAGATTGGCTGCCTGATGGGCGGCGTACTCCCTGGCAAGTTCACTCTCCCACTGCTGGAGCTCAGCCACGGACGATTGATGCAGTTGCACGATGAGGGTCCCTCGAATTGATGAGTGCGAGCGTAGCCCGTCGGGCGGCGGCCTGAGGCCTGCCGGCGCGAAAAGGCGAAAAATTATACACGCTGCGGCGCAGGGCGTTAATGGCGGAGCGCGCGGGGGCTGGGGCGGGTGCCGTATTTACCAGTGCGCGTACGGCTGGGTTGAATCCGCAACTCGCGGCCCCAGATAGTGACGAAGTAGCGGGGTCGCGTGCCGGCCCTTTCATCCCCATCGTGTCGCTGTGGCGGCACTGCGACGGAACCGATTCATGACTGAGAACTCAGCGATCGACGCCGAAGTGGTAACCGAGGAGGCGGACAGCCGGGAAACCTCGACGGGTACGAGCCTCATCATTCCCGATACCCGGCTGCCCCGTGTGATGTATCTGATTCCGGTGCCGATTCGCCCCTTTTTCCCGGCCCAGATTCAGCCCATCGTGCTGAAGATGGATCCCTGGGAGGAGACCATCAAGCGGGTTGCGAAGTCGGATCCGCCCGTGGTCGGGCTGATCTACTGCGAAGAGCAGGATCCGGAGCACATCGATACCGACACCATGCCGCTGATCGGCTGCGCCACGCGGGTCCACAAAGCGCATCATGACGGCGAGCATGCCCAGATCATCGTGCAGGGGCTGAAGCGCTTCCGCATTCGCCGCTGGATCAATCGCGAGCCGCCGTATCTGGTGGAGGTCGACTATCCCGACAACGTCGGCGACCGCGAGAGCGACGAAGTGCGCGCCTATGCGATGGCGCTGATCAATGCCATCAAGGAGCTGCTGCCGCTCAATCCGCTCTACAGCGAAGAACTCAAGCAGTATCTGTCACGGTTCAGCCCTAACGAACCGTCGCAGCTGGCCGATTTCGCCGCTGCTCTCACCACCGCCAAGGGAGAGGAGCTGCAGGCGGTGCTGGAAACCTTCCCGCTGTTGCGGCGCATGGAAAAAGTGCTGGTGCTGCTGCGCAAGGAGCGCGAAGTGGCCGAGCTGCAGAGCCGCATCAGCGAGCAGGTCAACGAGAAGATTCAGGCACGCCAGCGCGAATTTTTCCTGCGTGAACAGCTCAAGGTGATCCAGCAGGAGCTGGGCATTTCCAAGGACGACCGGACTGCCGATGCCGAGGAGTTCGCGGCCCGGCTGGAAGGCAAGGTGGTGCCGCCGGCAGCGCAGAAGCGGATCGACGAGGAGCTCGAGAAACTGTCGCTGCTGGAGACGGGCTCCCCCGAGTATGCGGTCACCCGCAACTACCTCGACTGGGCGACGTCGATGCCGTGGGGCATCCATTCGGAAGATCAGCTCGACCTGCAGCGCGCGCGCAAAGTGCTGGATGAGCACCACGACGGCCTGGACGACGTGAAGCAGCGCATCATCGAGTTTCTCGCCGTTGCCAGTTTCAAGGGCGAGGTGTCTGGCTCGATCATTCTGCTGGTGGGGCCGCCCGGGGTGGGCAAGACCTCGATCGGCCGCTCCATTGCTGACGCGCTGGGCCG
>JAJUJZ010000017.1 GCA_029265075.1 Gammaproteobacteria bacterium
ACCAGGCGGGCATTCGGCTACACTACCCTCTTCCTGCCATCCGCCATCTTCAGCCCGGATCCGCATCGCCATGAGCCAGCCCCCCTCCGATCGCCGCCTGTTCAGCCGCATCCACTTCGATACCTGGGCCGAGCTGCGCCAAGGTGAGCGGCTCTGGCGGGCTGCTGTGGTGGATCTGTCACTGCGAGGAGTGCTGGTGCGTGAGCCTGCGGACTGGGAGCCCGGCGACGAGGTGGTGCACGCGGCAATTCAGCTCGATCAGACGGCCATCATCCACATGAACCTGCGTTGCCGGCATCGGCAGCCAGGCATGATCGGCTTTGTCTGCGAGCACATCGACCTGGAAAGCGTCGCCCTGCTGCGACGTCTGGTAGAGCTCAATCTCGGCGACGCAGACCTGCTGGAACGGGAGCTGGGTGCGCTGGGGACCCTGCGCCAGAAGTAACAAATTGCGCCCAGTAAAAAGCCCGCCTGATGGCGGGCTTTTTACTGTTGCCAGAGCGAACTCAGGCGGGATAGTGACTCGGATAAGGCAAGCGGGCCACGCCTGACTCAACCGCCGCCCGCGCCACAGCCGCTGACACTTCTGTCAGCAGGCGCGGATCGACCGGGGTCGGAATGATGTAGTCGCGACCAAACTCGAGCTTTTCGAGATTGTAGGCGCGCAGCACCTCAGCCGGCACCGGCCGCCTGGCGATCTCGCGCAGAGCGTGCACCGCCGCAACTTTCATCTCCTCATTAATCACCCGCGCCCGCACGTCCAATGCCCCGCGGAAGATGAACGGGAAACCGAGCACGTTGTTGACCTGGTTGGGGTAATCGGAACGGCCGGTGGCGATGATGATGTCGTCGCGTACCGAGTGCGCCAGCTCCGGGCTGATTTCCGGATCGGGGTTGGAGCAGGCAAAGATGATGGGCCGCGGCGCCATCAGGCGCAGCATGTCGGGCGTCATCAGATCGGCACCGGACAACCCGATGAAGACATCGGCACCGCGCAGGGCATCTTCCGGCGTGCGCGCGCCGGTGTCGTTAACGAACTCCTGCTTGAACTCGTTGACGCCTTCACGACCACTGTAGATGACACCGCGGCGGTCGAGCATGAACATGTTTTCGCGGCGAGCACCGAGGCTGACTAACAAGCGCATGCAGGCGATGGCAGCAGCACCGGCGCCGAGGCAGACGATGCGCGCTTCCGGCAGGGTTTTGCCCTGGATTTCGAGCGCGTTCAGCATGCCGGCAGCGGTAACGATGGCGGTGCCGTGCTGGTCATCGTGGAATACCGGAATATCGCAGCGCTCGATCAGCGTGCGCTCAATTTCGAAGCACTCGGGCGCCTTGATATCTTCGAGATTGATACCGCCGAAAGTGCCGGCGATATTCACCACGGTATCGATGAATGCACGCGCATCACGGGTATCGACTTCGATGTCGATGGCATCGACATCAGCGAAGCGCTTGAACAGCAGGGCTTTGCCTTCCATGACCGGCTTGCTGGCTGGCGCTCCCAGATCGCCCAGCCCGAGGATTGCCGTGCCGTTGGAAATCACCGCCACCAGGTTGCCCTTCATGGTGTAGCGATAGATGTCGTCAGCGTTGTTGGCAATGGCGCGCACAGGAGCGGCGACGCCGGGGCTATAGGCGAGTGCCAGCTGAGCCTGAGTTTCTGCAGGCTTGGTCAGCTCGATCGAAATCTTGCCGGGACGCGGCTCGGCGTGATACTCGAGCGCCGCCTGCGTGAGGTCTTTGGACATAGATTGAAGCTGCCCATTTGGAGAGGTTGGAGACCGGGCAGCATATAGAAATTATGCTGCCCCCGCCACAAGACGAATTGGCTCGGCCGCCTTGTAAGCCGCGTCAGCCGGGGCTTTGCAGCTCCAGCATAGTGGGATGGCGCAGCGGCAACACGATCGGCCGGCGCCCTGTTTCCACCTGTTCCCGCGCTGTTGCCCAGCCGCGAACAATGAGCTCCTGCCCCAGCAGTCCGAGGGGGCGAAAGTCTTCGAAATGATCCAGATCGCGCTTGTCGAGCCGCACTACCAGCGGCCCGTCGAGTTCGAACCACCAGCTGTGGCGCGACTCCTCGACATTGACCACACGGCCCTTGACGCGCATGAAGCCACCTTGCTTCGGGTCGAGACTGGTTACCGGCAACGGCTGCGCATGCTGCCACAGACCGGTGCCGTGGCGTCGTGCCTGCTGCTCAATCTCGTGCAGACACTCGGTCAGCGCCAGATTAGGCGGAATCGCGACATGCAGGGCAGCGCCTGCACTCACCAGAGCGGCTTCGACACTACCGCCGTCGCGCCGCATGAAAAGATGTGCCAGCGCCCGCCCGTAATTGTCGCGTGGCGCTGCGCCCGGCTGCAGCCAGACGGTTGCTCCCTGCGGCAGGCGCTGGCGCAGCAGCTGTCTGGCTCGTCGTGCTTCCGGGTGATCAGGCCGGCCTCTGCTGCCCAGTTCGGGCGCATTGATGCCAATCAGCCGTAGCCGGCGGCCATCCGCAAGCAGCAAGGTATCGCCATCGATCACCTTGCGGACCTTGGCAGGCAACAGTTCGGCAGTGGGACGACAATCGCCAGCCTCTGCCGCTATTGACGGGAAGAGTAGCGCGCAAATAAAAACGCCCGGAACCAGGCCGGGCGTCAGGTGGCGCCAGCGGGCGCGAAGCAAAATCAGCCTTTGCTGCTGCGATTGCCGAAGCGCTTACGGAAGCGGTCGACACGACCACCCGAGTCTACGATCTTCTGTTTGCCCGTGTAGAACGGGTGGCACTGCGAGCAGACATCGATATGGAAGTTCTCGCCGCGCGTGGAGCGCGTCTCGATGGTGTTGCCGCAGCTGCAAGTCGCCGTTACGGCAACGTAGTTCGGATGGATATCGGCTTTCATGGTTCAGTTCCTGATTCGGACGCCGCCACCTGATCTCCGCCAGGCACCGCGCCAAACGACCGGCCCCGTCGGTCGGTACCGGGGCAAAACAAGGTCGCGAATGATAGCAGATGGTCAACCAAAGGCAAGGGTGGCTTTTGCCAAAGATCACATCCATTGATTCCGCGCGGGCAGATGCCTATCGTGCCGGTCCGGCTGCCCGGACGATCCACCGAACTGAGATGATATCCGCCTCCCCCGTATTGCGCGTTGCGGTACCCAGCCCGCTGCGCCAGCTATTCGATTATCTGCCGCCGGCTGGCCTGCCGGCGTCCGACCTGCTGCCCGGTATCCGGCTGCGCGTACCGTTCGGGCGCCGCGACGTGATCGGCGTGCTGGTCGAGGTCGCCCGGCAGAGCGAGCTCTCGCCGGCGCAGCTGAAGCCGGCAACCACTGTGCTGGATACCACCCCGGTGCTAACGCCCAGCCTGCTGGGACTGGTGCGCTGGGCGGCGGACTACTACCAGCACTCGCTGGGCGAGGCGGTGCAGCAGGCGCTGCCGGTGCTGCTGCGCAAGGGCGAGCCCGCCGAGGCGCTGGTGAGCGGCTGGCGGCTCTCTGTGCGGGGCGGCGGCCTGCCGGCGGGCGCACTGCGGCGCTCACCCCGCCAGGCAGCAGCGCTGGCCGCGCTGCAGGCACAACCGGTGGTCACCGAGCAGCAGCTCGCCAGTCTTGGGCTGCGACGCGAACACCTGCGAGCGCTGGTCGACAAAGGGCTGGCGGAGGCCTGTCAGGTGCCGGCTGCAGCGGCGTCGCTGCAGCCGGCTGCGCCGCCGGGGGCTTCGCTCACACTGAATCCCGACCAGGCGGCAGCCCGCGCTGCCATCGAAGCGGATCTCGGCCGTTTTCGCTGCCACCTGCTGGAAGGCGTGACCGGCAGCGGCAAGACCGAGGTTTATCTGCAGCTGATTGAATCCGTTCTCGCGCGCGGCCGGCAGGTACTGGTGCTGGTGCCGGAAATCGGGCTCACGCCGCAAACGCTGGCACGCTTTCAGGCCCGTTTTGCGGTACCCATTGCACTGCTCCACTCCGGCCTCAGTGAACGCGAGCGCCTGGCGGCATGGCGCGCGGCACGCAGCGGTCAGGCGCCGCTGATTCTCGGCACCCGCTCCGCGGTTTTTACGCCCTGCCCCGAGCTCGGCCTGATCATCGTCGACGAAGAGCATGATGCGTCACTCAAACAGCAGGACGGCTTTCGCTACCACGCGCGCGACGTCGCCATCAAACGCGCGGCCGACAGCGGCATCCCCATCGTGCTGGGCTCCGCCACGCCCAGCCTCGAGACGCTCCACAACGCCATCAGCGGCCGCTATGGTCACCAGCTGCTGCGCGAACGTGCTGCCAATGCGCAGCCACCAGCACTGCGCCTGATCGATATCCGCAACGCGCCGCTGCGCGACGGCCTGGGCGCAGCGGCCATTGCGGCGATCGGCAGCACACTGGCCGCCAACGGTCAGGTGCTGGTGTTCCTCAACCGCCGCGGTTTTGCTCCCACCCTGCTCTGTCACGACTGCGGCTGGATCGCCGAGTGCCACCACTGCGACGCGCGCCTCACCGTCCATGCCGGCGAGCGGCGCCTGCGCTGCCACCACTGCGGCTGGCAGCAGCCGTTGCCGGCACGCTGCGGCGGCTGCCACGGCCCCGCCCTTGAATTTCGCGGGCCCGGCACCGAACGGCTCGAAGGTGCACTCAAGGAGCTGTTCAGCGACTTCCCGGTAGTGCGCATCGACCGTGATACCACTCAGCGCAAGGGCGCTTTCGACCAGCTCCTCGCTCCGGTGCATGCCGGCGAGCCGGCCATCCTGGTCGGCACCCAGATGCTGGCCAAGGGTCACCACTTTCCGGCCGTCACGCTGGTGGTGATGGTCGATATCGATGGCGGTCTGTTCAGTGCAGATTTCCGGGGGCCGGAGCGCATGGGCCAGCTGGTCACACAGGTCGCAGGTCGTGCCGGGCGAGGTGACCGCGCGGGCGAAGTACTGATTCAGACCCATTACCCCGATCACCCGCTGCTCACCACACTGGTTGGCGCCGGCTACCGGCCGTACGCGGAGCAGCTGCTGGCCGAACGCCAGGCGCTGGGGTTGCCCCCCTTTACTTATCTGGCGCTGGTGCGAGCCGACGCGCGCGAACTGGCAGCGGCCGAACAGGCACTGGCCGATCTGCGGACGCAGCTGGAGCCTGGCGCGGTGGAGGCGGTCGGCCCTGTGCCTGCCCCAATGAGCCGGCGCGCCGGCATGTTCCGCGCCCAGCTGCTACTGCGTGCCAGCCAGCGCGCGTCACTGCATCGTGCGCTGGCTGCAGTCGCTCCGGCGCTGTCAGCGCTGACTGGCGGCAGCCGTGTGCGCCTCTCTGTCGACATCGACCCCATCGATCTGAGCTGAACATTTTTAATCTGTGCGTTGACATTGGCTGCCTGATCAGGAAAATCCGAGCAGTTCACATTTTCCGCAACATGGACATAACAGCGGATTGAACTAAATTTGTCGTCACGCCCGTTTCAGGGATGAGAAAAACTGATTGCACGGCCCGTCGCGTGAGGCCTGCGCCGGCAGGACGCCGTCATTTGTTTCCATCGATTCTGTGGGTAATGCCATGCGTTCTGCGCTATCTGCCGCTCTGTGCATCCTGATTTTCTGCGCCGCATCCTGGGCCAATGCCACCGAACCCGTTTTCGACCCACAGGCACGGGCGTCACTGGTCCGCATCGGCGATGAGATCGTCTGGTCACAGGCCGCTGATCAGCGCATGCCGCACGCCAGCATCACCAAACTGATGCTGGCGCTGCTGATCATGGACAACTACAACCCCGACGCCATCGTCACCGTCAGCAAGGCCGCAGCGGCCAAACCGCCATCAAAGCTCGGACTGCGCGCAGGCGAGGAAATGCGGCTGGAAGAGATGCTGTCCGCTACGCTGGTGAAATCAGCCAACGACGCGTGTGTGGCGCTGGCCGACTGGCATTCGGGGAGCGAAGAGCTGTTCGTCGCCGAGATGAACAGGCGCGCCGCTGAGCTGGGTCTCTACGACACCCACTTCGCCGATGCCTGCGGCTTCGACAAGCCCGATCACTACAGCACCGCACACGACATCGTCGCGCTGGTCGACGTGGTGCTGGCCAACCCGATCCTTGCGGAGATGCTGATGCTGCCGGAGGTGACCGTGCGCACCGCCGACACTGGCCGCACCTTCGTGCTCAAGAACACCAACCAGCTGCTCGGCGACTATGACGGCGCCATGGGCGGCAAGACCGGCTACACCAACCGCGCCGGCCCCTGTCTGGTCGCGATCTCGGAGCGCGACGGGGTGCAGGTGCTGGTGGTACTGCTGAACGCCAAAAACCGCTGGCCCGATGCCCGTCGCACCTTCGATCTGGCGTTCAATCACGCCACTCAGCAACCGGGCGACACCATGGTGGCAAGAGCCCAGCCGCAATAGGCCCGGCGCGCGGGCGGCCGCTGCAACTGGCGACCGCGCGGCCAAATCGGGATAATACCGCCCCTTCGTCTGTCGGCCTGCGGGCCATCGATTCGGTGTTATTGTCTCCCCATGAAAGCTCTCGTTGCGGATCTGATCAGCCAGGCCATCAGCCACCTCCAGCAAGCCGGCACCCTGCCGGCTGACCTCTCGCTTGCCATTCAGGTCGAGAACACGCGCGACAAGAGCCACGGCGACCTCGCCAGTAATATCGCTCTGACGCTGGCCAGGCCGGCGCGCAAGGCGCCGCGGCAGGTAGCCGACGCCATTGTGGCAGCACTGCCGGCCAGCGACCGGGTAGCCAGGGTAGAGATCGCCGGTCCCGGGTTCATCAACTTTTTCCTCTCCAGCGCCGCTCAGAGCGCCGTGGTGGCCGACATTCTGGCGGCCGGCGCGAACTTCGGCTGCAGCAACACCGGCGCCGGCCGCAAGGTGCAGGTGGAGTTCGTTTCCGCCAACCCGACCGGTCCGCTGCACGTCGGCCATGGGCGCGGAGCAGCGGTCGGCGACTGCCTCTGCCGCTTGCTGGAGGCCACCGGGTGGGATGTGACCCGGGAGTTCTACTACAACGACGCCGGCGCCCAGATCAATAACCTTGCGCTGTCGGTGCAGGCCCGCGCCAGGGGGCTGACGCCGGATGACGACGGCTGGCCGGCTGACGGCTACCGCGGCGAATACATCATCGACGTGGCCAACAGCTATCTGGCTGGCGAGCGCGTCGAGGCCGACGATCAGCAGGTGGTGGGCGCGGGTGATCCCGACGATCTCGACGCCATCCGCCGCTTCGCGGTCGCCTACCTCCGCCGCGAGCAGGATCTCGACCTGCGCGCCTTCGATGTTCACTTTGATAACTACTTCCTCGAGTCGTCGCTCTATACCGACGGCAAGGTGGAGGAGACCGTGCAGGCGCTGATCGCCTCCGGCCACACCTACGAAGAGGGCGGTGCACTCTGGCTGCGCACCACCGATTTCGGCGATGACAAGGATCGGGTGATGCGCAAGAAGGAAGGTGGCTACACCTACTTCGTGCCGGATGTCGCCTATCACGTCGACAAGTGGCAGCGCGGTTTCGAGCGCGTCATCAACGAACAGGGCGCCGACCATCACAGTACCATCACCCGCGTGCGCGCTGGCCTGCAGGCACTCAACATCGGCATCCCGCAGGGCTGGCCCGACTACGTGCTGCACCAGATGGTGACTGTCATGCGCGGGGGCGAGGAGGTCAAGCTGTCCAAGCGCGCGGGCAGTTACGTGACGCTGCGCGACCTGATCGACGAGGTTGGTCGCGACGCCACCCGCTATTTCCTGGCTGCCCGCCGCGCCGACTCGCAACTGGTGTTCGACATCGATCTGGCGCGTTCGCAGACCAACGACAACCCGGTCTACTACATCCAGTACGCGCATGCCCGCGTCTGCTCGGTGATGCGGCAGGCGGCGGAGCGCGGTCTGGGCTGGGATCGCGAGCAGGGACTCGCCAATCTCGAGCGGCTCGACAACGAGCATGAGAAAGCGCTGCTCAATCTGCTGGCGCGTTTCCCCGAGCTGGTGGCGCACGCGGCCGAAAGTCTGGAGCCGCATTACGTGGCGCAGTATCTGCGCGAACTCGCCGGTGCGCTCCACACCTGGTACCACGCCCATCAGTTCTTGGTGGATGACGCTGCCGTGCGCAATGCACGACTGGCGCTGGCCGAGGCCACCCGTCAGGTAATCGCCAGCGGCCTGGGCCTGCTCGGCGTATCCGCCCCGGAGGCGATGGTGTCCCCCGCGGAGGAGTCATAAGTTGGCACCGCGCACCCCTCAGCGCCTGCCCAGGAGTCATCCGCGCTCCACGGCGCGCAAAAAGCGCAGCGGCGCGAGCCCCAGCAAGCGGCCGGTGGCGAAGACCCTGCCGGGCTGGCTCTGGCTGGTGGCCGGCCTGGGCCTCGGCATGCTGATCACCTCGCTGGTAAAGCTGAGCGCCATCCCTGAACCCGGCGCGCAGCCACTGGTGCTGCCGTCACCGGGCAGCCCCCGGCCGGAAGCGCGGCCTGAGCCCAGGGCGCCAGCAGAACCGGCGCGCACAGAAACCCGCTTCGACTTCTACACGCTGCTGCCCGAGCGCGAAGTGATCGTGCCGGACCAGCGCGAGGTGCCCACCACAGCGCCCAGACCGCAGCCGAAAAGCCAGGCACCGGCTACCACTCCGCAGCCGCAGGCACCCACCGCCAGCGAGGAGCGTTACCTGCTGCAGGCCGGGTCATTCCGCCGTCACGCAGAAGCGGACCGGCGCCGGGCGCAGCTCCTGCTGCTGGGCCTGGAAGCCCGCATCGAGCCGGTGCAGGCCAACGGCGACACCTGGTACCGGGTGCACGCCGGACCTTTCATGTCGCAGGCGCGGGTCTCACAGGCGCGCGAGCTGCTGAGCAGCGAGGGCATCGATACACTGCTCCTGAAGCAGCGCCCCGCCGGCTGAGCGCGAGTGTCAGAAGCGTCACCGCGGGTGGTGCCGGCACGCCAGAGCTTGAAATCTCCCATCCTGCCCCCACCATGGGGGTTCGACCCGCATGGCGGGCACAGCACACAGCAAGGAGCCTCTCTTGGAGCAATACCGCGGCACCACCATTCTCTCGGTGCGACGCCAGGGCCGGGTCGTGATCGGCGGCGACGGCCAGGTCACGATGGGCAACACCGTCATGAAGGGCAATGCCCGCAAAGTGCGTCGCCTGCACCACGGTCAGGTCCTGGCCGGATTCGCCGGCGGCACCGCCGACGCTTTCACACTGTTCGAGCTGTTCGAAGGACAACTCGAAAAACATCAGGGCAACCTGGTGCGGTCAGCGGTGGAGCTGGCCAAGGCGTGGCGCACCGAGCGTGCACTGCGCCGGCTGGAAGCGCTGCTCGCCGTGGCCGACCGGCACACCTCCCTGATCATTACCGGCAACGGTGACGTGATCGAGCCCGAAGACAACCTTATCGCCATCGGCTCGGGCGGCCCGTTCGCCCAGTCGGCCGCACGGGCGCTGCTGGATAACACCGAACTCGGCGCACGCGACATCGTTGAAAAAAGTCTCGCCATCGCCGGCGACATCTGCATTTACACCAACCACAACCGCACCATCGAAGAGCTGGTGTGCAACTGACGGGGCCGTACATGACCGTAATGACTCCACGTGAAATCGTCAGCGAGCTCGATCGCCACATCGTCGGGCAGCAGCAGGCCAAGCGTGCGGTCGCCATTGCTCTGCGCAACCGCTGGCGGCGGATGCAGCTCGAAGAAGCGCTGCGCGACGAGATCACTCCCAAGAACATTCTGATGATTGGCCCCACTGGCGTGGGTAAGACGGAAATAGCGCGCCGGCTGGCCAGGCTTGCCAATGCCCCCTTCATCAAGGTTGAAGCCACCAAGTTCACCGAGGTTGGCTACGTCGGTCGCGATGTCGAGTCGATCGTGCGCGATCTCGTCGAAACCTCGATAAAGATGGTGCGCCAGCAAGAGATGGACAAGGTGCGCAACCGCGCCCTCGACGCGGCCGAAGAGCGCGTGCTCGACGCGCTGCTGCCGTCCGCGCGGCCAACAAGTTTTGACAATGAACCGGCAGAGCGCACCGACTCGACCACCCGTCAGCTGTTCCGCAAAAAACTGCGCGAAGGTGAGCTCGACGACAAAGAGATCGAACTCGAAGTCGCCGCCACGCCCGTGGGCGTCGAGATCATGGCACCGCCTGGCATGGAGGAGATGACCAGCCAGCTGCAGAGCATGTTCTCCAACCTCGGCGCTGACCGGCGCAAGAAGCGCAAGATGACAGTGAAGCAGGCGCTCCGGCAGCTGCAGGATGAAGAAGCCGGCAAGCTGATCAATGAAGAAGAGCTGAAAGAGCGCGCCGTCCGGCTGGCCGAGCAGCACGGCATCGTCTTCCTGGACGAGATTGACAAACTCTGTCGCCGGGGCGAAACCAGCGGTGCTGACGTATCACGCGAAGGCGTCCAGCGCGATCTGCTGCCGCTGATCGAAGGCAGCACTGTCACCACTAAGTACGGCCCCATCCGGACCGACTATGTGTTGTTCATCGCCTCGGGCGCGTTCCACCTGGCCAAGCCGTCGGACCTGATTCCGGAACTGCAGGGCCGGCTGCCAATCCGCGTCGAGCTCGATCCGCTCAAGGCCGAAGATTTCGTCCGCATCCTGACCGAACCGAATGCCTCGCTCACCGAGCAGTACACCGCGCTGCTGGGTACCGAAGGGCTGCAGGTGCGGTTCACCGAAGACGGCGTGCGCCGCATCGCCGAGATGGCATACGAAGTCAACGAACGCACCGAGAACATCGGCGCCCGGCGTCTGCACACCATGCTGGAGCGACTGCTGGAGGAGGCCTCTTTCACGGCCGCCGATCGCAGCCACGAGGAACTGGTGGTCGACGCCGCCTATGTTGATGCGCAGCTGAAAGATCTGGCCCAGGACGAAGACCTGAGCCGCTACATACTGTGATGACGACGCCACCCCAGCTCACTCATATCGAGCTGCATCAGCGCTCGCGCGAGCTGGAACTGCGCTACGCCAACGGCCAGCAGTTCCGGCTGCCGTGTGAGTATCTGCGAGTCTGCTCGCCGTCAGCCGAAGTACGGGGTCACGGGCGCGGCCGGGAGACGTTGCAGACCGGTAAGCTCAATGTCGCCATCACCGCCATCGAACCAGTGGGCAACTATGGCGTGAAACTGATATTCAGCGATGGCCACGACACCGGCATCTATGCCTGGAACTATCTTTACGAGCTGGCGACGCACCATGACCAGTACTGGCATGACTACCTGGAGCGGCTGCGGGCGGCAGGCGCCAGCCGCGACCCCGAAGTGCAGGTCATTCAGCTCGGCGACTGGCGTCCGGACAATCGCTGAGCAGGGTTACCAGCCCGCCCGGAAATCCATTTTCTGTACCGGCCGCGCCACGTCGGAGGCCGGCCAGCCCAGATCTTCTCCGATCTCACTGTCGATGACGCGCCAGATCGGTCGCATCATGCCCCGCATATGACAGATGACATCCTGCACATCCAGCATCGAGGGAATCCGCATGCCGCGATGTTCGATGGGTGATCCGATCTGACGGATCCGCACGCCCAGCTTGGCAAAATGGGCCGCCAGTCGCGGCTCGGTCAGGATAAAGATGGTCTTGACGCCGCTGCGGGCTGCCAGCGAAATCGCGCCCAGATAGAGTCCGATGGAGATATAGGGGAAACGCGGCTGGGCCGCTGAGCCAAAGTCCGACTTGTGAATGCCAGCCGGCTCATTGCGTTCGCCACGACGTCGCCGGTACGGACCCCGAACCGCCAGCCGCGACACCTCGGCGATGCGCTCGCGGCGCAATTTGGCGGGGTCGATGATCGAACGATCCAGCGCCTGGGCGCAGCTGATTTCAAACGGTAGCGGCGCATCGCGATCCTTGGGATCCGTCAGGACCAGACGGGCACAGCCCACCGGTTCACCGACCGGCTGTTTGGCGCGCAACAGACAATGCAGGCTCTGCGCATCGAACTCATCAGTCTCCAGACCGCTCTCCCGCAACGACTCGAACCCCAGCTCCTCGCAATAGACCTGATGGCGGATACGATAGACCGCCTCCTGCTGTGCTGCCGACAGGGCCGGCTCGATGGTGAAGTAGCGTTGAAAACCGTAGCCGAGATTAAATCGATCATGGGGCTGCATGGCGGGCCTCTTCTTGCCAAGCTCTGCAATGCAGCGACACACCTGATGGTGTCTACCTCGCCCCGCACTGCCACGCCGGTTCGACCAGATGTGGCAGAAAATGTTCGCGTTTATTCACATTGGAGATGAATAACCTGACACCCATTCTCAGGCGCCTTCAGCAGTGCCCCTGGCGGCCCTGTCTTTATGGCTGAGTATGCCAGGCTGGCCAATTGGCCGCCGGCAATCATCGTGTGCCGCCACCGGGACCCCGGGTCGCGCCATGCCTGACTGGACCGGCAGGGCGGACTCCTGTTCAGGAGCCGCCGCCAGAGTGAGCCGCTGCTCCCCCGCCTGGCCCTATAGATTTTCCTCGGCAAACGCCGCCAGCCGCGATCGCTCGATGCCATTGACATGCATGATGGCGGCGTGCGGAAACTGCTTGCTGCGCTCCACCAGATAAGTGAGCCCCGAGGTGAGTGGCGAGATGTACTGATTGTCGATCTGCGCCAGATTGCCCAGCACCACAATACGGGAGTTGGCACCGACCCGCGTGATGATCGACTTGAGCTGGAACTGGGTCAGCCCCTGCGCCTCGTCGATGATGATATAGGCGTTGTTGAACGAGCGACCGCGCATGAAATTGAGGGACTTGAACTGGATATTGGCGCGCTGCTTTACATACTCGATGCTGCTGAGGGGCGAATCATCACCACTGTGCAATACTTCGAGGTTGTCCTCGAACGCCGCCAGCCATGGCGCCATCTTCTCCTCCTCGGTGCCCGGCAGAAAGCCGATATCTTCGGCGATCGGTGGCGTTGATCGCGCCACAATCATCTTGTCATAGCGCCGCTCCTCCACAATGGCCTGCAGGCCGCAGGCCAGCGCGATCAGCGTCTTGCCGGATCCGGCCGGGCCGGTCAGTACCGTCATATCGACCTCCGGCCGCTGCATCAGAAAGAACGCCATCGCCTGTTCGAGATTGCGCGGCGTCAGCCCCCACACCCGCTGTGACATCAGCTGCTCGACATGCAGGTCGACCAGTTCGATGTAGTTGTCATCCAGTGCCTCGACGTAACCGACGAAACCGCTCTCATCGACAATCATCATATTGGGATAGGCATCGGGCAATACCGAACGCGCGACCATATGCACAGTGTCGCGTCCGCGCCGCTCTGTTCTGACTTTATCGACCCGACTCCAGAAATCGCCCCTCACCCGCTCGTAGCCACGCGCCAGCAAATCGATGTCGTCCAGGACCCGGTCGCGGCGATAATCTTCGACATGCTCCAGCCCCGAGCCCTTGGCCTTGAGCCGCATGTTGATGTCTTTGGTTACCAGACAGACGTAGGCATCCGGACTTTCCGCCTGCAGGTGCAGCGCGGTATTGATGATGCGATTGTCATTGGCATGGTGGTGCGAACCATCGAGATAAGGGGCGGCACCATCTTTCTGAATAAGCTGATCGGGAAATACCGCCAGCATGCCGTTGCGGCCACGAAGTCCACCGCTGCCCGGAATTTCCACTCCTTCCTGAATCGCCTTCGGGGAGGCATTGGCCATGATGGCATCAATCGCCTGGATCGCGATGCGCGCCTCACGACTGACGTCCTTCTCGCGCCGATCCTTGATGGCGTCGAGCTCCTCCAGCACCGTCATCGGGATCACTACCCGGTGCTCCTTGAAAGCGCTCAGCGCCAGCGGATCGTGCAACAGGACATTGGTATCAAGCACATAAATCTTGTCCATAGCGAACTCCAGCGCGCGACCGCGCGAACAAGTGGTGGGTTGAAATGGTGGGATTTGCGAAGCGATCGGAGAGTTGTGGAAGGGTGCGGCCAGATGCAGGCGTGAGTACAGCGAGCTGGCAAAAATTGCGACAGTATCGAGCGAAAATATGACTACTGGCTGCCGGAGGAGCCGAGCCGTACGCTGGCAACGCAATCACCTCCCACCTCGACGGTGTGTTGCCAGCAACAATGCCTGTGGCAACGATGGTGTCCTGAGAACCCGGTTGTCTGGAATCTTTGACCCCAAGCGCGGCTTTGTCAATGCCGATATCAGCCGGCGACCGGGCTGCGGCGCTGCACCCGAGAGCTCAAGCGTTGCGAGCCCGGCCAGCCGGCTCTTCTGTCCTGACAGCCGCAGCAATTTCGGCTAGGCTATGCCTCCCTTTATTCCCGCTTCTTGCACCTCCGCCGATGTCATCGGCCTGTCATGGTTTTTTCCTATGCTCGATCAGAACGCCCTCAGCCAGCTGCGCCAGCTCAAACAGACTCTGGCCACTAACAAGGAACTCGCCACGGGCGTGGTGCGTGGCACCAATGGCAAGTTCGGCTTCGTGCAGCGCGAGGACGGCGCCGATATTTTTCTGCCCCCGGAGGAAATGCAGCGTGTTTTTCCGGGCGACACCGTCGTGGTCGAAGTTGTCACCAGCAGCGACGGCAAGCAGATGGGCAAACTCGAGAAGCTGATCGAGACCTCGCTGACCGAATTCACGGGGCAATATGTCGTGCGGGACAAGGCTCATTTTATCGAGCCCGACCTGCCGCGGCTCAGTCGCTGGCTGTTCGTCCCGCCGCGAGCGCGGAATCAGGCCGCTCATGGCGACTGGGTAAAAGCGCGGGTCACCCGTCATCCGTTTACCGATGGCCGTCCGCAGGTCGAGGTCGTCTCCGTGATTGGTGCCGACGACAAACCCGGCGTCGAAGGCGATTACGTCATTACCCGCTTCGGTCTCGATGCAGCGCCGCTGAGTGCTGATGGTATTACCGAGCCGGACACCGCCGGACGCGAGGACCTGACCCACCTGCCGTTCGTCACCATCGATTCCGCCGAGACGCGTGACATGGACGACGCTCTCTATGCCGAGCGCGATGGCGATGGCTGGACGCTGTGGGTAGCGGTGGCCGATCCGGATGCGTGGCTGCCGGCGGAGTCTCCCCTGGCCGCTGTCGCTCAGGCACGCGGTCAGACCGTCTATCTGCCCGGCCGCACCCTGCCGATGCTGCCACCTGCGCTGGCGCTCGACCGCTGCTCGCTGCAACCGGGTGTGGAGCGGCTGGCGCTGGTGGCGCGCCTGTCACTGGCAGCGAGTGGCTCCGTCAATGGCGTGCAATTCAGCGAGGCACGCATTGTTTCCCGCGCCAAGCTCACCTACAACGCGGTTGCTCAACTGCTCGAACAGGGTACCGGCGAACTGCCGGAAGGTATCGATGCCGCGTGGCTGCACGCCCTCCATGACGCGGCACGCGCCCTCAATGACTACCGCGCGCGCCACTTTGCGGTCATGCCTGACCGTCCCGACTACCGCTTCGTATTCAGTGCCGACCAGCGTGTAGAGCGCATCGAGCGCCAGGACAAAAACTGTGCGCAGCAGCTGGTGGAAGATTGCATGCTCGCCACCAACCGTGCGGCAGCTGAGTGGCTGGAGGATTGCCCGGCCCTGTTCATCGGACACAGCGGCCTGCGCCCGGAACGGCTCGAAGCTGTCACCGCGCTGGCACGCACTGTGCTCAACGACGCCGCGGTCGCACCGGACACGCTGGCAGGTTATTTGGCCATCGCCCGTCAGCTTGATCAGAACGATACTACTCGCGCATTGCGCGCCGTGCTGCTCCGGTCACTGGAACGCAGTCAGTTCGCCACCGAGCCCCTGCCGCATTTCGGGCTGGGCTTCCCGCGTTACACAACCATCACGTCGCCCATCCGCAAATGGAATGACCTGCTGATGCACCGCATCATCAAGGCCCGACTGCGCGGTACGACGCCCCCAGCCATAACGCCCGAAATGGTCAGCACACTGCAACAGCAGCTCGACCTGAGCCGTCAGGCATGTCAGCTGGCAGAGCAGTGGCTGCGCTGCCGCTACATGGCCGAGCAGCCGGCCGATGCGGTTTATCAGGGGCAGATCGTGTTCGTGAACAGCGGCGGCTTCACGGTGCGGCTCGACGATACCGGTGTGGAAGGTTTCGTTGAAACCCGGCGGATGGCAGGGAAGTTCAGCTTCGACAGTACAGCGATGACGCTGAGCAGCGCCGATCAGAGCTTCCGTCTGGAGCAGCCCGTCAGCGTCAGGGTGGAGCAGGTCGAGCCGGCCAAACGCTCGATTCGTTTTACGCTCTGTGAAACGGCGGCGAGTTAACTCCGCCTGACACGCGCCCGTTTCGCCAGCCGCAGCCTGTGCAGTCGCAGGTCCATATGACACCTGACGCACTGTTCACTGGCTGACTGATGCTCGCCGCAGCGCGGGCATTCCAGTTCCGCTGTCGCGCTGGCGACTGCCGGGTCAACGGATTCGGCGCTGGCTGGCACCGCTGCGCTTGCCGGCTCTGCCACGACCGGCGATGGTGCCCTTTCGTCGCCGCTTCTCTCTGTGCCGACTACTTCGGCTACTGCCACATCCGTAGCGGCCGCCTGCGCCAATGGAGCTGCTGCCTCTGTCACGGCAACCACTGCAGCCGGCTCGCTGCTCACGGGCGCTGGAGCCTCCGGCCGGATCAGGAGCAGCGCTCCGGTTTTGGCCAGCATGTTGCGGTATTTGATCGCCTGCCCCTTCCCCAGATTACGCTTTACCACCACCGGCGTACCGCCGAACAGCCGCTCGATCTGGCTTTCTTTCAGATGCAGAAGTGATGCGAGATTATGGCGGACCTGCTCGACGGCAAAACCGTCCGCCACCCGACCATCGAAGGCCAGGCAGTAACGTTCATCCATGTAGCGCTTCCTTTTATGTCGGGTCACTGCGTGACCCGCAGTGCAGAGTCATTGCCCCGCACCGACTCCAAATCCCCGCTTAGGCGGACAGTTCAACGCCTTGAAAGTAGTCCACAGGCCGGAGAGTCGCAACTGGCGACAGTCGCTAACGGTCTGTTATAGCTCAGAATTGCGCACTGTTCGGCACGCGCGGAAAAGGAATTACGTCGCGAATGTTTTCCATGCCGGTGACATAGTTCAGCAGCCGCTCGAAGCCCAGCCCAAAGCCAGCGTGCGGCACGCTGCCGTAGCGGCGGAGATCGCGATACCACTGCAGATCCTCACCCAGCCCCATTTCGCGCATCCGCTCCCCCAGCAGATCGTAGCGATCCTCACGCTGACTGCCGCCAATGATTTCACCGATGCCAGGCGCCAGCACGTCCATCGCCGCCACGGTGCGGCCATCGTCGTTGAGGCGCATGTAGAACGCCTTGATCTCCTTCGGATAGTTGGTCACCACCAGCGGGCGGCCGACATGCTCCTCGCAGAGATAGCGCTCATGCTCCGACTGCAGGTCGAGCCCCCACTTCACGGGGAATTCGAACTTCTTGCCCGACCGCTCCAGAATCGAGATCGCGTCGCTGTAATCAACCCGCGCAAATGGCTGCGCCACAACACCTTCCAGCCGATCGATCAGCCCCTTGTCGATGAACTCGTTAAAGAACGAGAGATCCTCGCCACAGCGCTCGAGCACCGCGCGAATCACATGCTGCAGGAAATCTTCAGCGAGCGCGGCGTCGTCATCGAGATCGGCAAACGCCACCTCGGGCTCCACCATCCAGAACTCAGCCAGGTGGCGGCTGGTGTGCGAGTTCTCGGCGCGAAAGGTGGGCCCGAACGTATACACCTTCGACATCGCCAGGCAGTAGGCCTCGGCATTAAGCTGGCCGGACACGGTCAGGAAGGTCTCCTTGGCGAAGAAGTCCCGGCTGTCATCGATGCTGCCATCCGCGCGCCGCGGCGGATTGACCAGATCGAGCGTGCTGACCCGGAACTGCTCACCCGCGCCTTCGCAGTCGCTGGCGGTGATGATGGGCGTGTTGATCCACTGAAAGCCGCGCTCGAAGAAGTAGTTGTGGATGGCATTGGCAAGCACGGTCCGCACCCGCGTGATCGCCCCAAACGTGTTGGTACGGGGGCGCAGATGGGCGACGGTACGGAGAAACTCGAAGGTGTGTCGCTTCTTGGCGATCGGATAGCTCTCCGGATCGTCAATGGCGCCCACCAGCTCCACTGCTGTCGCCTGCAGTTCCACCACCTGTCCCTTGCCCTGCGACGGCACCAGCTCGCCGGTGGCGATCAGTGAGCAGCCACTGGTCATCTCCAGCACCTCGCTCTCGTAGTTGGGCAATGTCGCGGGCGCCACGATCTGCAGTGAGGACAAGGCACTGCCATCGTTGAGTGCCAGAAAGGAGATCCCGGCTCTTGAGTCACGCCGGGAACGCAGCCACCCCCGCACGGTGATCTGCTGACCGATGAGTTCAGGCTGGTTGAGCGCATCGCGCACGGCAACAATAGTCATGCTTTCTCCTTCGGAAGTACATCTGGCGGCATCTGTCACGCCCTGCCGGCGATCTTAGCAACAAGAGATGCAGAACGGCCCGGTGGACGCAAGCAGTGTGCTGAAAATCGAAATACCCCCCGCATCCCGCCCGCTTCAGGATGCTCAGCCCCGGAGCCGCCGCTTACGCGAAGATGATGCTGCGGTCCGGCCCACCTGCCACCACCCGCCCGGGAACCCTGCGCCGCCACTCCGGCCAAAGCCGAGGCATACTGTCCACCATTCGCCTCGGACCAGACGGGAGAATTACCGTGATTTCGAACCGCAACACTCCAGCGCCACACCGGCGCTGGCTGCTGCCCTCACTGCTTTGCTCGGTGCTGACGCTGACGGCCGTCCCCCTCCTGGCGCAGTCAGGTGAGGTTCCCTTCACTGCCGAACCAGTTGCCGAGTTCGATCAGCCCTGGGCGATGACTTTCCTGCCGGATGGACGGCTGCTGGTTACCGAGAGAAAAGGCCGGCTGGTGCTGTTTGACATTACCAGCGGCGCGCGCAGCGAGGTCACCGGTGTGCCGAAAGTGTTCTACGGTGGCCAGGGCGGTTTCGGCGATGTGCTGCTGCATCCCGAGTTCGAGCGCAACGGCGTGATCTACATCAGCTATGCGGAACCGGGGGAGAACAATACGGGTGGCGCAGCGGTGGCACGGGCGCGGCTGGTCCTCGACGAAGGTGAACCGCGGCTCCACGCGCTGGAGGTGATCTGGCGCCAGGTGCCCAAGGTGACCGGTCAGGGCCACTATGGCCATCGCCTCGCCTTCGGCCCGGACGGCATGCTGTGGATCACTTCCAGTGAACGGCAGAAGTTCACGCCCGCGCAGGATATGGCGAGCAACCTCGGCAAGATTGTGCGGCTACAGGAGGACGGCAGCCCGGCACCGGACAACCCCTTCGCCGGGCAAGGCGGCATAGCAGCTGAGGTCTGGTCGCTGGGTCATCGCAATATGCTGGGGCTGGCATTCGACAGCGAGGGGCGGCTGTGGGCGCACGAGATGGGCCCGGAGGGCGGTGACGAGCTCAACCTGATACGACGCGGCGCCAACTATGGCTACCCCAGCGTTTCCGAGGGGACGCACTACAGCGGTAAGGCATTTCCAGCCAGTCACGATGAGCGCCCCGAATTCGAGGCGCCGGTCATCACCTGGAAACCGGTGATCTCACCGGCCGGCTTCGTCATCTATTCCGGGGAGCTGTTCCCTGACTGGCAGGGCGATGGCTTTATCGGTGGCCTCTCGTCGCAGCTGCTGGTGCGCGTCGAGTTTGACGGCGAGCAGGCACGTGAAGCAGCGCGCTACAACATGGGCGCGCGGATCCGTGAAGTGGAACAAGGGCCGGAGGGCCACCTGTGGCTGCTGGAAGATGGCGCCGCCGGTTCCCAGGGACGGCTGCTCAGACTGAGTCCGCGCTGATCGCGCTCTTCTGCGCGGACGCAAGGAACGCTCTCGCGGGAGCGCGCAAAGCGGTTCAGCAGCGCTGATAGTGTCGGGCTATCCCGGAATGCCGGCCGATGGCAAGATAACCTGGTATCGGACACGAGCGACGATTTTTGACCGAGCATCAGACTGCCCCTGCTGACGCCCCGGCCCGTGCGGACACCACGCGGCAAGAAGGCGCGACCGTGACATTGCTGACCGGCTGCTGGCGGGGTGAAGCGACACTCCCATCCGTTACCGAACTGCGCACCCAGTTCGAGGCGGCGCGCAGCGAACAGTGGCGGTTCAGCGCGGGCGATTCGTTTGAGTGGGATTCGCGCCTGCTGACCCGGCTGCTGCCGATCGCCCGTTACTGTGAGACCGAGCAGATCGAGCTCGACCTGAGCGCGCTGCCACCGGCGGTGGCTCGCCTGCTGGGACTGGCGCTGGCCGTGGCGCCAGCCGCCAGTGCTGCGCCGCCACGCCGGACCCTGGTCGATCGGTATCGCGCGTTCTGGCGTAACCTCTTTTCCGGTACCCACGCCTCCGTCGCTTTCGTCGGTGAGTGCACGCTGGCCTTTGGCCGCTTCCTGCGCGGCGGCGCCAACACGCGCGGCATCGATATCCTCTGGTTCATCCAGCAGTGCGGGCCGCAGGCGCTGCCCATCGTCGCCCTGATCAGCGTGCTGGTGGGGATGATTCTCGCCTATCTCGGCTCGGTGCAGCTGCGCCAGTTCGGCGCCGAAGTGTATGTCGCCGACCTCGTGACCATCGGCATGGTGCGGGAAATGGCTGCCCTGATGACTGCCGTGATCATGGCCGGTCGCACTGGCGCCGCCTATGCTGCGCAACTGGGCGCCATGCAGGCCAATGAGGAAATTGACGCTATCACCACGCTCGGCATCTCACCGATCGAATATCTGGTGTTGCCGCGCATGCTGGCCCTGATTCTGGTCATGCCGCTGCTCTATCTCTTTTCTGTCGCACTGGGACTGGGCGGTGGCGCACTCGTGGCCGCTGGGCTCGATGTCAATCTGCTGCAGTTCATCAACAGTGCACGCGAAGCGGTCGACCTGACCGACATCGGCACCGGACTGTTCAAGAGCCTGGCCTTTGCCGTGGTCATCGCCGCGGCCGGCTGTCACGCCGGGCTGCTCAGCGGCCGCAGCTCGTCGGCCGTCGGTCAGGCGACGACGCGCGCAGTCGTGCATGCCATCGTCTATCTGGTGGTGGTCGACGCCGGTCTCAACATCCTCTACAACGAGCTGGGCATCTGATGGCTGCGCCTCATATCGAAGTTCGCGGCGTTACCATGGCGTATGGCAGAAACGTCGTGCAGCGTGACCTCGGCTTCACCGTCGGGCGCGGTGATATCTTCGTCATTATGGGTGGCAGCGGCTGCGGCAAGAGCACCCTGCTCAAACATATGATCGGCCTCAACCGTCCGGCCGCCGGCCACATCCTGATAGACGGTATCGATCTGCACAGCGCCACGCCGCAGGAGCTGCTCACTCTCCAGCGCAGCTGGGGCATTACCTATCAGCGGGGCGGGCTGTTCAGCGACCTGACACTGGCCGAGAATGTGGCGGTGCCGCTGGAGCAGTACACCGACCTCGACGACGCGGAGATTCGCGATATCGCTGCCTATAAGCTGGCACTGGTCGGGCTGGCGGGCTTCGAGGCGTATTATCCGAGCAATATCAGCGGCGGCATGCAGAAACGGGCAGCGCTGGCCCGTGCCATCGCACTCGACCCGACCCTGCTGTTCTTCGATGAGCCGTCAGCCGGGCTCGACCCGCTCAGCTCGCTCCGCCTCGATCAGCTTATTCGTGAGATCAGTGAGAGTCTGGGCGCCACGGTGGTGATCGTAACGCATGAACTGGCGAGCATCTTCAGCATCGCCACCAATTCAGTGTTTCTCGATGCGGCCACCAAAACCCAGCTCGACGTGGGGCCGCCACGCCAGCTGGCACGCTCCAGTCGCCACGCTGTGGTGCGGGAATTTCTCGCGCGCGGCGAGCTCAGTGCCGGCGCGCCCGTGTCTGAACGGAGTCACCCATCATGAGCCGCAGAGTCAGCCCCACCGCCGTCGGCAGCTTCGTTCTGGCAATGGCGTTTCTCACCGTACTGCTGGTGCTGTTTTTCAGCGGCGGCAACTGGTTTGCCGAAAGCCGGCGTTACGAGCTGCTCTACGACACCTCGGTCAAAGGGCTGAACGTCGGTGCGCCAGTCACCCTCAAGGGGGTGCCGATCGGCCAGGTGCAGGCGATCCGGGCACGCATGTATGGCGATTCGCTGGAGGTGCTCAACAGTGTAGTGATCGAGGTGCGCGCTGACGCGCTCGAGCTGATGGGCAATGGCGAAGACTCGGCCGAAATCGTGGCCAGTCTGATCGAGCGCGGCCTCGGCGCCCAGCTGCGCCTGCAGAGTCTGCTCACAGGCCTGCTCTATGTGGAGGCCGACTTCTATCCCGACCGGCCGCTCAGTTTCCGCGACATCGAAACGGAATATCCGCAGATTCCCACCATCCCTACCGATCTCGAGCGCCTCACCAAGAACCTCGAAGCCTTCGACATCGACAAGCTGACCCGCAATCTGCAGGAAACAGTGAGCGGCCTCAACCAGCTGGTCAATGATCCCGCGCTTCGCAACCTGGCTCCCGCGCTCGATGCCACGCTGTCCGAGCTGCGCACCAGCAGCGAAGTGCTGCGCACGGAGGCAACCGAGCTGACTCAGCGCCTCAATCCGCTGCTGGAGCATGCTGACGAAATTCTGGTGACACTGGGAGATGAGGTGCCGCAGCTCGGCCAGAAAGCCGACGACACCCTGGCTGCACTGCAGCAGGCGGCAGAAGCGCTGGAACGTTCCGCTGCCAGCACTGCCCATCTGGTGTCGGAGGATTCGCCGATGATCTGGCGTTTCAATCGCGCCGCGCGCAGTGTGGAAGCGGCCGCCGATCGCATGCGGGAATTGGCCGAAACGCTCGAGCAGCAGCCCCAGTCGCTGCTGTTCGGCAAGCAGCAACAGGAGGAGCGTTACGAATGATCCGGATCTGCTACCGGCTCCGCCTGCCGCTGGTGGTGCTGAGCCTGCTGCTCGCCGCCTGCAGCAGCAACTCTCACCGGCCTTCGTTCTACCTGCTGACTGCGCAGGCAGAGGCGCCGGCCACCAAGCTCAGCACCACCATCGGCGTGGGCCCGGTGCGGATCGCGCCTTTTCTCGATACCACCCGAATCGTCGTGCACGGCGGCAACGGCCTGATACAGGCCAGCGACTCGCACCGCTGGAGTGAACCGCTCGACGAGGCGGTGCAGCGCGTCATGCTGCAGAACCTGGCAACGCTGACCGAGGCGAAATTGCGCAACTTCCCCTGGCGCCAGCGCGCTGCACCCGCCTGGGCCATTCGCCTCGACATCCTCGATCTGGACCGTCTCAGCGACGGCCATGCTCAGCTCGACGTCATCTGGCAGCTCGAGGACATGCAGGCCGAACGGCTGGTGCGCAGTCGCCGTGAGCGCTTTCGGGTTCCGGTCAGCGGCAGTGGCTTCGATGCGTTGCCCGCCGCCTACAGCGCTTTGCTGGAGCAACTGGCGCAGCGTCTGACGACGGCATTACGAGATGAGATCGACGGTGCAGTGACGCCGGTAGCAGCCGGGGCCGGCGGCGACCGCTAAACTCTGCCTTAAAAGGCCGCGTCACGCAGCCCGCTGAACAGCAGACAGAGCATGGAAACCACTGCCGACCTGACCCTCGCCATCGACGCGCGCATTCCCCTGATCGCGCTTGAGACCCACGACGAACCTGCCGCACTGCAGCTGCTCACGCGCGTGGCCATGCAGCACGGACTCGACTTTTTCTGCTGGTCGATCACGGAAGGGCTGTGCCGGCTTGGATTTGGTCAGAACTTCACGACCGGTGAGCCTGAGTCGCCCACCGATGTGCTACGGCTGATCAGGCGCAATCGCAAACCTACGCTCTACGCCCTGTGCGATTACCACCCTTATCTCGAACAGCAGCCCGAACATATCCGCCTGCTGCGCGAAATCGCCATGCACAGCGAGGTTCGGCACACCGTGGCCCTGATCAGCCACGCTCTGAAACTGCCGCCCGAACTCACTTATTACAGCGCCCAGCTGACACTGGCATTGCCCGGCGATGCGCAGCGGCTTGCCATCATCCGCGAGGAGGCCGCTGCCTGGGCCCGCGAGCGCCCCGGCGTTAAGCTGCAATCCGATCCCGCTGTTCTGCGCAAACTGGTCAGCAATCTGCGCGGCCTCGACGAAGCAGCGGTGCGACGCCTGGCCCGCACTGCCATCCGCGATGACGGCATCATCGACGAGAGCGATCTGCCCGAGGTCAACCGCGCCAAATTCCAGCTGCTCGATATGGAGGGAGTACTGCATTTCGAGCACGACACGGCGCGTTTCAGTGCGGTCGGCGGCATGAACCGCTTCAAGCGCTGGATCGAGCGACGCGCCAGCGCCTTCGCCGGCCGCGGCAAAGACCAGCCCAAAGGGGTGCTGCTGCTCGGCGTGCAGGGCAGCGGAAAAAGTCTGGCGGCCAAAGCGGTGGCCGGCCTCTGGGGCGTGCCGCTGCTGCGGCTCGACATGGCCGGACTCTACAACAAATACATCGGCGAAACCGAACGCAATCTGCGGCGCGCACTGGCCCAGGCCGAGCTGATGAGCCCCTGTGTACTCTGGATCGACGAGATCGAGAAAGGCATTGGTCAGCAGCAGAGCGACGAAGGCACATCCCGTCGGGTGCTCGGCTCGCTGCTCACCTGGCTGTCAGAACGGGCCGGTGGCGTGTTCGTGGCAGCCACCGCAAACGACGTCAGTCGACTGCCACCGGAACTGCTGCGCAAAGGACGTTTCGACGAAATCTTCTTCGTCGACCTGCCCGACGAAGCGAGCCGGCGCGAAATTTTCGCAATCCATCTGCGCGCCCGTTATCTCGACCCGGCGCAGTTCGATCTCGATCAGCTGGCGGCAGCCAGCGCCGACTTCTCAGGCGCCGAGATCGAACAGGCCATCGTCGCTGCCCGCTACCACAGCGCGGCTGAACGACAGCCTCTTGAAACAGCTCACCTGCTGCACGAGCTCTCTGCCACCTTTCCACTGGCAGTCACCATGGCAGAACCGATCGCCGACCTGCGCGCCTGGGCAATCGACCGGGCAGTGCCGGCGGATTGAGCAGTACAGCGACGGGCTCTGTGTCCCGTTTTACAAATTTCGTCATTGCTCATAACGTACAGTTCGATATGATTCCTTGCGTTGCGAAGGAGTGCGACTACTTCAGGAAGAAAATGTCTATGTCTGCTATCAGCGTTGCAAGGAGTGCAAACCGCTATCAGTTTCGGCAATTGGCCTACCTGACAGCTCAAGGTGCCGGATTAAGCGGCACATACTTCATCAAAGGTGTCTGGCTGATCCGAGGCAACTCGATCGAAATCACCGCCATGGGATCTACGGCGGCCGCGTCTCTGGGCAAAGTCACGTTCTTCGCTACCGCTTCTCTGCTTCGTAACAAGAGCGTGCTTATTTCGGAGCAATTGCGCCTCAGCGGTCGCGAACTATGGCCCAGCGATGACGGTTTTGTGCCCATCGGCTCTACTCTCATAGGCACACCATCTTTGAGAAGCTCAGACCGATTCCATCTTCGCATCGAAGCTGGCTATATGTTCTCCAACCCGGAAGGCACCGTGACACCAATCCCCCCGACCGCGTCGATATCAGCAAGCATTGATACGCCGTTATGATTCGAATCACGACACGTGGGGTATTACATTTCGTGGTGATGCTCAGCATCGCAGGTTGCGATGCAACGTCAGCTCAATCTGGGCAATCCCCGTATCTGGCAGCCCTGCAACTTCAGCCTCATGCCGTCATTGATCGCAACGTGCTCGCCGTCGCTCGCGCTCAACCTGATACTGCGCTGCAGCACGATCCGGAGTCGGTGAAGGTCCTGCAAACGCGGCTTTCGATCAATCTTCGTACCCGTCGGCTGAGCGATGCGCTTACCGACCTTGACCGATTGATCGCAACACGTGAGGAGACCGGCGACCGACTGCTGCGCTGCTTCATAGTCGAGCGTCTAAAGGCAAAATCAGAAGAAGAAATGAGCCAGTGCTATGACGATGTGATCATGCGTTACGAAAAGCATCTGGGTTCGGAAGCAAGCCTCGATCTCAACTATCTTGTTGCCCTGAGAATGGCTGATGATCCGCGCTTTGAGCCATTAAGTAAGGCCTTCATTCGCGCACAACCAGAGGTGCAAGCTGAATATTACGAGTTCATCCTCTTTCAGCCGGATCGTAACGCCTACCTCGAAATGATCCAGCCATCGCCCCAGCTACCATGATTATCGCCAGCCGACCCCGGCGGGGTCGAGGCGTGCCCTATCCCAGCCACGTCAGCGACATGGCTGCCAGCACGGTCAGCAGCACCACGCGCCAGGGCGGCTGACGCCACACCACCAGCAGCAGGAATGCCACCAGCACGATGGCGAGATCCGCGAGCGAGTGCACCGCACTGGTCCACACCGGATCGCAGAGCGCAGCCGCCAGAATACCGACCACCGCAGCATTGGCGCCGGCCATGGCGGCACGGGCGGTTCGGCGTCGGCGCAGTACTGCCCAGAACGGCAGCACCCCGAGCACCAGCAGTAAGCCCGGCAGCGACACCGCCAGCAGCGCGATGGCGGCGCCGGCAACGCCGCTGGGCCCGGGGGTTACGAGTGCGCCTACGTAGGCGGCAAACGTGAACAGCGGCCCTGGAATCGCCTGCGCCGCGCCATAGCCGGCCAGGAACTGGTCTTCGCTCAGCCAGCCACGCCCGACCACCGAGGGCTCCAGCAGCGGCAGCAGTACATGCCCTCCACCAAACACCAGCGCGCCCGCACGATAGAAGACATCGAACAGGCCTGCCGGCGACCAACGCTCTGCCACCAGCGGCAAGCCGAGCAGCAGCAGGAAGAAGAGCAGCAGCAGGAGCAGCCCTGCACGTCGACCGAGCGGCGACTGCAGCGCTGCACCGGGATCGGCGGGAAGCGGAAGCTGGCGGCATCCCCATAACCCGGCGCTCGCCCCCAGCACGATTGCCCCAAGATGGCCCGCGACGCCCGGCAAGGCTGCCACCAGGAGCGCGGCCACCACCGCCAGCACAGCGCGAAACAGGTCCGGACAGAGCGTTCGCGCCATGCCCCACACGGCTTGCGCCACCACCGCCACTGCCACCAGCTTGAGACCATGCAACGCAGCGTGCGCCCAGCCCTCTGTCAGAGTTGCGGCACCGTATGCAAAAGCCAGCAGCATCAGGGCCGATGGCAGGGTGAAGAGCGCCCAGGCGATGAAACCACCGATCACGCCGCCGCGCTGCAGGCCAATTGCAAACCCGACCTGGCTGCTGGCCGGTCCCGGCAAGAACTGACAGAGTGCGACCAGCTCGGCATAGGAGGTATCGGTCAGCCAGCGCCGCCGTACGACGAATTCGTCGCGAAAGTATCCGAGGTGCGCGATCGGACCGCCAAACGAGGTCAGTCCGAGGCGTCCGAACGCTGCCGCAATGGCTGACCACGCTGCAATGCGCGGTAATCGCTGTGCCTGCATGCCGTTCTCCCGAGGGGGCAGCGTCAAATTAAATCTCTGTCTGCGATAAGAGCACTGAATGCATGACAGTTGCCAGCTCCGCTCCCACTGCGCCTGCGGCGCATTGGTCCGGGTGCGGTGCCACGCCCGCTCGCCAGCAGGCCGGCTTCTACCAGTGCGGGAGAGCATCCCGTTATCGTAGGAGCCGGCCTTGCCGGCGAACTGGCTGCGGTCCATGCCGGCGTCGCTCACCTACGCGCAGGTGCTGCAGTGCGCGGAACCAGAGCCGGTTGGCGTATGATGGAGGCGTTATATAGACAGCGGTGCAGCAGTCGCGCCGCCACTGCGGAAAGGAGGCAACCCATGACTGCAGATTGTCTGTTCTGCAAAATTGCAAACGACCAGCTGCCAGCAACCAGGGTGTACGAAGATGATACCGTCATCGCGTTTCGCGACATCAATCCTCAGGCGCCGCTGCACGTGCTGATCGTGCCGCGTCGCCACATCACCACGACCAACGATCTCACGCCGGATGATGGTCCGCTGCTGGCGGCGATATTCAACGTGGCGCGCAAGATTGCAGCCGATGAAGGGGTCGCGGAGTCGGGCTATCGACTGGTGTTCAATTGCAACAGCGATGGTGGGCAGAGCGTTTACCACATCCATCTGCATCTGCTGGCAGGGCGGCCGCTGGCGTGGCCGCCGGGCTGAGGAACAGCAGTCCCAAAAAGAAAAGCCGGGCAGTGCCCGGCTTTTTTGTGTTTCGACTTCCACTGTCACGCCCCTCTCCATGTGGGCGCTTTCGCTTCCAGTGCAGAACGATTATGGCGCAGGCAATGGAAGAAAACATTGGCAAGAAGCTGAACTTCTTGTGCGAGATATCTCACACGCGATCAGGCATCAAGGTCAGGAATAAGGGCAGCGCGCAACCGCTGGATCTGATCCTTGAGCTGCAGCTTCTCTTTTTTGAGGCGACGCAGGAGCAGCTGATCCTGGTAGGGATAGCTCTCCAGCCGGGTAATCTCCTCGTCAAGCTCGCGGTGACGGGCACGGGCCAGCGACAACTGCGCAGCGAGCGCTTCCAGTCCGAACTCATCAGCAGACATCGCCGCGCGGCCCTCTCATTACAGGATAGGAAGGCACCCGCGCCTCGCGCGAGGCCAGACTCAGTGCAGGCAGCAGTTGCGGAATGGGCGACCGCTGCCGCAGGGGCACAGCGCGTCGGCAGCAACGGGCTGCATCTCTTCGAAATAGTGGTTCACGTCCCAGCGATAACCGCGCAGATACCACCGCTCACGCACCGACTGGTAGCTGCGCAGCCACTCTTCAAACTGCAGCTGCGTGGTCAGCAGGCGATCGTCGAGCACCTCGTCGGTGGGGTCGATCACGTCGCCGTCCGCCACCACATGCGCCCAGTGCACCGCTGCTTCCACCTGCTCGAACAGCTCGTCGTCGTCCAGATCGTCGAGCGCGATGGTCCAGAGATTGTCGAGGTAGTGATGACCGATCAGAAAACCCTCGCACCACGCGACCAGCGCGGCGGGCGACAGCTCGCCAAAGCGATTCACTCCAGGACGGTGCAGCGCTTTCTGGGCGGCGTCGCTGATATGACGCGACAACTCAACCAGTAAATTGAAGAAGCTCTTGCCTTCGTCGATGTCTTCAAAGGGTGGCTCATCGTCGAGCCAGATCAGCTCGAACCACTCCGACGGCCTGATCGGTTCCGGCGAGCACGCAATGGCATAGAGCAGCCCTTTGATCTGCTCGTAACCCAGTACTGCATCGCGCGTTTCCAGATCCTCCAGCATGTGGATCAGGGCCTGTTCGCGGTGCTTCTCGAAATTCAGCATGGAGAGTGCCCGTCGCGAAATTCAGCACGGCCATGGTAACGCGCCCGGCGTGCCAGCGCCAACAAAGGTGGGAGCAGGCGGGCTCAGCTTGTGCGGAATTGCGTCAGCGGGCGGGGGTCAGCTGAATGAAGTCTGTTTTGCGCACCTCGAGCGGGCGCAGAAAATAGCTGTCAGGTTCCAGCGTCGCCTCCAGCTCGTAGCGAATCTGGTCGCGCGGATTATTGAGCAGGTCACGCACGAAGCCGAGTCCGCTGAGCAGGCTGAAGCCCGCCGGCACGGTGTAACGCACCGTCTCGCCAGGTCCGACGTTGAACGGTTCCCAGCTGGTGCCTTTGACCAGCTCGCGACCTTCCAGCCGCAGACGGTAGTGCAGGCCGGCCAGGGCCAGCGACTGGCGCCCCGGGTTGGTGACCATGAGGTCAATGTAGAGCTGCTGGTACAGCCCTTCCGAGGTGCCCAGCCGAATGTTCGCCAGCGCCACCTCGGGCTGTACAAATGAGCTCCGAAGAAAGGCGCAGCCGCTGAGCGCCAGCACCAGCAGAGCCAGCAACAGCCAGCGGCCACTGAAACATCTGATCAGCACAGCAGCGGCGCCCTGCTATCTGTCACTTGATCGGGATGAGATCGATTTCCACCCGACGGTTCTGAGCGCGACCGGTTTCGGTTTCGTTGCTCGCCACCGGCTGCCGCGGACCATAGCCCTGGGTGCGGATGCGCGCAGCGGGTACCTGCTGGTTGATCAGGTACTGGGCCACACTCTGGGCCCGCCGCTCGGACAGTTGCTGGTTGAATTCAAAACTGCCGGTGCTGTCGGTGTAGCCTTTAACGGCGATCTGCGTGTCCTTGAATTCGCGCAGTACCAGCGCAACGCTGTCCAGCACATCGTAGAAGTTGGGAGCAACCTGATCGCTGCTAGTGGCAAAAGTGACATTGCCCGGCATGATCAGCTTGATGTTGTCGCCGATGCGCTGTACGCGAACCCCGGTCCCTTCCAGCCGCTGCCGCAGCTGCGCTTCCTGACGATCCATGTAATAGCCGATACCGCCGCCCGCGGCAGCACCGACCGCCGCCCCGATCAGGGCGCCTTTTTCACGGTCCTTTTTGCTGGAAGTGGCCACCCCGATCACGGCGCCAGTGGCCGCGCCGATGCCTGCCCCTTTACCGGTGTTACTCACTTTCTCCTGACCCGTGTAGGGGTCGATGGAGCAGCCAGCGACAAAAACGGCAATCAGCGCAAGCGCCGCCCAGCGAGCGGGACGAAACAGAGACATAGCAACACTCCTGACCAGAAAGATGAGCCGCACGGCAGCCATCCGCGGGCGCCGTATCGGTACGCGCATATTATTGCAACAGCCGCTGGCAACGGCATGAACCAGTCGACCTATCGACAACTCATCAGTGCTGCTGATCGCGCCACTCGCGGATTTTGCAGCCATCGACTCTGAGTGCCGAGCGAAGCCGCCGCTCGACCCAGCGTCCATCTTTGAGGTAGCGCTCGGCGCGCTCCGCCAGCACCACGTCGTCCACGGCCGAGACCTCGAGCAGCTCGCGTTCGATGCGCCCGGTATCAGCGCAGAGCCGGCGCCAGATCGCCTGAGCGCCCTGTAGGGGCTGATCGCAGTGGACGGGCTCGAACACCGAATCCTCCGCGAAAAAGGACATCACCCGGTCGCGATCGTTATCCAGCAGCGCGTCAAACAGCCGCAACACGACCAGTTGCCGACGAACTGCCTGCTTATCGACGGCGGTTCCCATGACTTCCACCATGTCTGGGTTCCTCTTATTGCTATATGGTTGTCGACCGGGGCCTGGACCTCCCTGTCGTAGCCCCGACGTATCAGCCGCGCACCGGTACCGACGCTTCCGGTCCACGCGCCCACTACTGAGCCGACTGCCAGCGAATCGCCCGGCCATCGACCGTCAGCCCGACCCCCTCGCTGCGCAGCAGCTCCGCGACGGCTTCAGTGGCGGGCATCGCCCCCACCGGCACCGGAACATAGCCGACCGCGCGCCAGTTGCGCACCTCCGCCGGATGGCGCGGTGCAGCGGCCGCCGACGCCGGCTCCGCCGCCGCAAATGGCGGCGGTGGCAAGTAAATGCAGCCGGTGGCGAGATCGACCGCGAATGCCACTACGCCCGGCACGATGCCGAACAGCAGCCCAACCGCATCCAGCCCCACCACGGACCAGTCAACCTGACCAGCAGGCTGGCCGGTACGCTCCGGAAATATCAGATAGCCACACCCCGGTAGCTGTAACGCTGCTACAGCTATCGCCACGGCAGCCAGGCGTCGCTTCACTCGCATTACCTCTCCTCCGATGTGAGCGCGATCACACGTCTCGGCAGTCGGCCGATGGTATCACAGGGTTTCGGACGGTCCAGATACAAGTGTTCAGTCCCGGTTCAGCGAGCACTGCCTATGGTAGGCGGACCGTCTGTGCGCTCCGGGAGATGCGGACCGGCCAGCACGCCTGCTAGCATCCGGGTCGGCACGGACTCATCATTATCGGTATGCGGCGCGCCGGCGCTGCGCGGAGGGGCAGTCAGTTGAACACGCGGAGGGAAGCACCCCTCATCCGGACGCTGAGCCGGTGGCTACTGCTGCTGGCAGTGCTGGGCAGTGGTGCGGTTGTCGCCGACGTACCCGGTCAGCCGTGGCGCGATGGCAGCGGTCGCAGTGCGGGGGCACCCGGCGGACCACCACCACACGCCGCGCCGCGCCGTCACGACAGCGGTCCACGCGCCGAGCGCGGCTTCAGCCAGCGTGTGCAGTCCGGCTACCAGCGCCAGCAGGCGCCGGCCAGCCGCCAGCGCGACAGCTATCAGCGCTCGCAGCCGCCTGCCCGGCTGCATGCACCCGCCCCCCGGCGTGGGGTCAATGATGTGATCAACATGGTTGAGCGCCGTTACGGTGGCAAGGTGGTCGGCGTCGAGGAGGCCGGCAACCACTACCGGGTCCGGCTCCTGCAGCGGGATGGGCGCGTTCGCACCCTGCAGGTCCCGCTGGACGGCTATTAGCTGCTGCCCCGGCGGTGGCTGACAGAAGCATAAGGAACTGCCATGCGACTGCTACTGGTCGAGGATGAAGCAGCGTTGCGGACGCAGCTGGGTGATCAGCTCGAGCGTCATGGCTACGCCGTCGATCGGGCGGCAGACGGCCGCGAAGCACTTTATCTGGCCCAGGAATATGACTATGACCTCGCCGTCATCGACCTTGGGCTGCCGGGCATGGATGGCATCACCCTGATTCGCACTCTGCGCGAACAGCAGCGGCGCTTCCCGATTCTGGTGCTGACAGCGCGGGCGCGCTGGCAGGACAAGGTGGCCGGGCTGGAGGCAGGTGGTGACGACTACGTGGTCAAGCCGTTCCAGCTTGAGGAAGTGCTGGCGCGTCTGAATGCGCTGCTACGGCGCAGCAGCGGTTTCGCTTCGCCGCTGCTGGAATTCGGTCCGCTGCGCATCGACACCGCAGCGCAGGAGGTACAGGTAGAGGGCGCGGCCATCGAGCTGACCGCGTTCGAATACAAGGCACTGCTGTTTCTGGCCCACCGCCACGGCCAGGTGGTATCAAAAACCGATCTCACCGAGCACCTCTACGATCAGGACTTCGACCGCGACAGCAATGTCATCGAGGTATTCATAGGCCGGTTGCGCAAGAAACTCGACCCGGGGCAGACCCTGAAACCGATCACGACCATCCGCGGTCGCGGTTACCGCTTCGAGCTGGAGCCGTCGGTCTGATGGCTCCGTCCGGCAAGGGCCGCTGAGTGCGCAGACAGCCCCGTTCGCTCACCTACCGGCTGCTGCTGGCGTCGCTGGTCACCTTGCCGATTTATCTGGCCGCCACCGGCTGGTTCCTCCACCGCAGCTTCACCGCCAGCCAGATGGCGGCCGCGCAGGAGCGCCTGCGCGTGCAGTTTTACGGCCTGCTGGATACCTTCGAATTCGACGCCGGTGCGCTGCATGTGGGCCGCGCCAGCGATCCGCGGCTCAACCAGCTCAACTCCGGCCTCTATGCCTATGTGCATGACCAGGATGGCGAACTGCTGTGGCAATCCTTTTCGAGCTATTCGCTGCCGCTGACCACCGCCGCTGTGCTCGGCGAAGAGCCGGCCGGGACCGGCGAAGAGCTGTTCGAGCAACAGTCCGGCAAGCCACCCTTGCTCCGTTTCCAGTATGGTCTGCTGTGGGAGACGACCGGCGGCGATCTGCCGCTGGTGGTGACCCTGGTCGAATCAGCGGCTGCGCTGGCCGCCGAGGGGCGTGCTTTTCGCGGTCAGCTCTGGTTCCTGCTGGGCGGCGCCGCGCTGCTGCTGACGCTGGCGCAGGCGCTGATTCTGCACTGGGGCCTGCGGCCGTTGCGGCGGCTGGCTGACGATGTCACCGAACTGGAACAGGGCCAGCGTGCGATGCTGTCGCGCAGCTATCCCGCTGAACTCCAGCCGCTGGCCAGCAATCTCAATCAGCTGCTGGAGCGTGAGCGCCGCCAGCGCGAGCGCTATCGCCATACGCTCGCCGACCTGGCACACAGCCTGAAAACACCGCTGGCAGTGCTGCAGCAGGGGACGGCAGGCGATGTTGTCGACAACGCCCTGTTGCGGGAGCAGGTCAGCCGTATGGATCAACTGATCAACTACCAGCTGCAGCGCGCCGTAGCCAGCCACAGCCGCCAGCTTGGTACCGCCACGCCGCTGCGGCCGGTCGTCGACAAACTGATCGCGACCTTTGGCAAGGTGTACTACGACAAGCGCATTCAAATGACCGTCGAGGTAGCCCCTGCCCTCCGCTGCCGGGCCGATGAAGCGGACCTGTTCGAGCTGCTTGGCAACCTGCTCGACAACGCCTGCAAGGCGTGCGATCACCGGGTTGCTGTCGGCGCCACCTTAACCGACAGCTGGCTGCTCCTGATCATCGACGACGACGGGCCCGGCATCGATGAGCAGCAGCGCGACCGCCTGCTTGGACGCGGGGAGCGGGCAGACAGCTACGAACCCGGCCAGGGCATCGGTCTCGCTGTGGTGATGGATATCATCGACAGCTATGGCGCCGAGCTCGACATCGGCCTCAGTCGCTGGCACGGAGCGCGCTTCACCGTGCGCTGGCCAGGGCTGACCTGAGCCCACCCGTTACAGGAGGAAGCATGCGTTATATCGCCATCACCCAGCCCGGCGGCCCGGAAGTCCTGCAGCTCGCGGAAGGTCCGGTGCCGGAGCCTGTTGCTGACGAAGTACTGATCCGCGTGGCAGCGGCCGGCGTCAACCGGCCTGACCTGATGCAGCGGGCCGGCCTTTATCCGCCGCCAGCAGGCGCTTCGCCCATTCCGGGGCTGGAGGTAGCCGGCACCATCGAGGCCGTCGGTTCCGCGGTAACCCGCTGGCAGGTCGGCGACCAGGTATGCGCCCTGGCCAATGGCGGCGGCTATGCGGAATTCGTGGCCGTTCCTGCCGGTCAGTGCCTGCCGGTCCCCGCCGGCCTGTCTCCCGTCGAGGCAGCGGCCCTGCCGGAGACCTTCTTCACGGTCTGGCATAACGTGGTGGAACGGGCCGGCCTGAAACAGGGCGAGTCGCTGCTGGTGCACGGCGGCAGCGGTGGCATTGGCGCAACCGCCATTCAGCTCGGCAAGGCGCTGGGGGCACGCGTGTTCGCAACCGCCGGTTCCAGCGACAAATGCCGCTTCTGTCATCAGCTGGGCGCGGAACGCGTGATCAACTATCACGAAGAAGACTTCGTGACGGCGCTGCGAGAGGTAACCGACAAAGTCGGGGTGGACGTCATTCTCGACATGGTCGGCGGTGATTATGTCAGCCGCAACCTGCGACTGGCCGCGCTCGAAGGGCGCGTCGTCAACATCGCCTTCCAGCGGGGAGCCCGCACCGAGGTCGATCTGATGCCGCTGCTCGTTAAACGGCTGACACTGATGGGTTCGACACTCCGCCCACAGTCGGCCGAGGCCAAGGCGCGCATGGCGCGCGGGCTGGAAGAAACCGTCTGGCCACTGCTGGCCAGCGGGGCCATGCGCCCCCATATCGATCGCGTCTTTCCGCTGGCAGAGGCCGCCGCGGCGCATCGCCATCTGGACAGCGGCGCGGCGATAGGCAAGACCGTGCTGCAGGTCGCCGGCAAGACCGGAGCGTAAAACGCATTGCCGCCAGCTGCCCGCCGTTGCCAGTGTCGCAGCGGACGGGGAGAATGGCGCTAACAAAGGAACTGCTGGAGCCAGGAGCCGCTCATGCGCAAACTACTGTTACTTGCACTGATCCCCTTCGCCCTTTCCAGTCATGCTGCCGTCAAGGGCACCTACCGGCTCGAGGATGGCAAGCAGCTGCAGCTCATCTATCTCGACCCACAACGAATTCGCATGACCATGGGCGAGGAAGCGCAGCTGGTGCTGCGCGACGGCACTACCTGGATGCTCAGCAAGCAGGCCGGTCAGTGGATGGCGATGGACCTCAAAAGCATGGGCGGCCTGATGCAGGCAGTTCGGCGGCCGGCAGCAATCGAAGACCAGAAAGCGGACGAGGTGTCGATGCGCTCACTGGGACGCACCGAAACCGTGGCCGGTTATGAGGGCGAGGTGTGGGAGATCCGCAGCGGCGAGGAGCGCTATGAAGTGGTGCTGAGCGACCACCCGGACGTCCGCGAGCTGACCGAGGGCTGGCGCTATATGGCCGAGAAACTGGCGAGCAGCTTTGGGGTGGAAGCAGCCCAGCAGCTGCAGGAAGCCCTGGCCGCGATGCCGGCCAGGCAGACCGGGCTGCTCCGTCAGGGCAACAACATGATTCTCATCGGAATCGAAACCGATGTCACCGCCAGTGACGCCGACATGCCGCCCGGCACCACTACCATGCAGATGCCGTCCATCCCCGGCCTCAACTGAACGGCCACCAGCTCAGGAGCAGTCCATGCTTGCCAGCCGGGAAGGTCAGCAGGTTCCACAGGTCACCTTTCGCATCCGCCGTGACAATCAGTGGGTCAGCCTGACCAGTGACGAGATCTTCAAGGGCAGAAGCGTCGTGCTGTTCGCGCTGCCGGGTGCCTTCACGCCCACCTGCTCGTCCAGTCACCTGCCGCGTTATAACGAGCTGGCGCCGGTATTCAAGGCGAACGGGGTCGACGAAGTGATGTGCCTTGCAGTCAACGACGGCTTTGTTATGGAATCCTGGGGACAGGATCTGCAGGCTGACAATCTGTTCCTGCTGGCCGACGGCAATGGCGACTTCACCGACGGCATGGGCATGCTGGTCAACAAGCGCGACCTCGGCTTTGGTAAGCGCAGCTGGCGTTATTCGATGCTGGTGCGCAACGGCGTCATTGAAAAACAGTTCATCGAACCCGACCTGCCTGGCGATCCGTTCGAGGTATCGGACGCGGACACCATGCTGCGCTATATCAACGCGCAGGCGGAACTGCCTAAACGGATTTCGCTGTTTACGAAACCCGGTTGTCCGCACTGCTCGCGCGCCAAGCAGCGTCTGCAGGAGCATGGGCTGCGGTTCGAGGAGATCCCGCTGGGCCAGCGCGGGCTGACCTACAGCTCGCTGGCTGCCGTCACCGGCCGCGGTACCACCCCGCAGGTATTCATCGAAGGCGAGCTGATCGGCGGTGCGGACGAGCTGGAGCAGTGGCTTGAGCAGCACTCCCCCTGAACCGGTTCTGATTTTTGACAGCGGCGTCGGCGGGCTCAGCATCCACGCTGCGCTCACGGCGCGACTGCCCGGTCTGCCGCTGGTCTACGCCTGCGACAACGCCGCCTTTCCCTATGGTCCCTGGCCGCAGGCAGAGCTGGTGGAGCGTGTGCACACGGTGCTGGACGCACTGATCGCACGCTACCAGCCGCGGCTGGTGGTGGTCGCCTGCAACACCGCCAGCACGGTGGCACTACCGCGGCTGCGGCAAGATTTCAAGGTGCCATTCGTGGGCGTGGTGCCCGCCATCAAACCGGCGGCCAGGCTCAGCCGCAACCGCATTATCGGCCTGCTGGCGACCCCGGGCACCGTCTCCCGTCCCTACACCGATCAGCTGATCGCCGATTTCGCTGCTGACTGCACTGTGGTCCGGCTCGGCTCCACCACCCTGGTGGAATGGGCCGAGACGAAGCTGCGCGGCCGGCCAGTCGACCTCAATGCATTGCGTCAGCTGCTGGCGCCGCTGTTTGCGCACGAACGCGGCCCGGTCGATACCGTGGTGCTCGGCTGCACCCACTTTCCGCTGCTGGTCGAAGAGCTGCAGGCGGCCACGCCTGAGCCGGTGTTGTGGGTCGATTCGGGCAATGCCATTGCGCGACGGGTCGAAACCCTGCTCGGAAAACCTGTGGACAACCGGCCTGTCGCCGCCCGCGCGGTATTCACCGCC
>JAJUJZ010000137.1 GCA_029265075.1 Gammaproteobacteria bacterium
AGACCAGCTCTACCGCGCGCCGGCTGTAGCGGAACACGCCAAGAAACTGGGTCAGGGGGGAGTCGCGCCGATCGGATTTACTATTGTGAGCCTGGGACAAGGAAATGCTACCTATTTGCGGGGACGGTTATTGCGGCTGGCACTTTCAACGCGGGCTTCCTGTTCCTGCAGGATGCGTGGCAGATTCTCCTCGATCCAGTCGGTCAGCCCTCGCACCTTTTCTGCTGCCTCACGGCCCAGCGGTGTGAGCCGGTAGTCCACATGCGGCGGCACCACTTCGTGGGCGATCACGAAGGTCAGGTGTATGAGCTGGCCGGCGATACGGCGTTTACGCTCGCTGATCTCGCTGCCGAAATATCGCGCCAGACCAGCAGGGAGATTCCCTACGTCGATCTGCCGTCCGCCGAGTACACCGCCGCTCTGCAACAGGCCGGTGTGCCCGCGCCATGGCCGGAAGCGCTGCCGGCACTCGATGTGGAAGTGAGCAAGGGGGCGCTGTTCGACGACAGCCGTACGCTTTCCAGACTGATCGGGCATCCGACCACCCCTCTGACTGATTCCGTGGCGGACGCACTCAGGCTGGCCTGAGCGGCCTCCTCACCTGCCAAGGAGCTGAGTCCCGCCTCGGTGGGAGCCGGCCCTGCCGGCTCTGTCTGCCATGCTGGTCTCAGTTTTCCGTAAGCAACAGGCGGCCCGCAAGCAGTACGAAAATGCTGCCGGTCAGGCGATTGATTGCCACCACCGCGCGCGGCGACCTATGGAGCCAGCCGCCAAGGCGCGCTGCACCCCAGGCGATGCTACAGAAAATCACCAGCGCGGTGAGCATGAACACGCCGCCCAGCGCGAGCAGCTGCCACCCAGCCGGGCCGCGGGCCGGATCGACAAACTGAGGCAGGAAGGCGAGGAAAAAAATGGCGACCTTCGGGTTCGTCACGTTCATGACGATCCCCCGCAGGTACAACGCTGCCAGCGCTTGCCGAGGCTGTCGCTCGATGGTGAGCTGCGCGCCGCCCGCGCGGAACGCCTGCCATGCCAGATAGAGCAGATACGCCGCACCCAGCAGTTTCAGTGCGGTAAACATCAGCGCCGAGGTCTTCAGCACCGCCGCAATCCCGAGGGCCACGGCGGCCACATGGACGACGAGCCCGGTGCAGAGCCCAAGCGTGATCGCCACGCCAGTGCGCCAGCCGTGCAGCGCCGACTGAGACAACACATAGAGATTATCGGGACCGGGTGCCACCGCCAGCATCGTCGAGGCAGCAACAAACAAAATCAGGATATCGGGTGGAAGCATCGCTACAAGAGGGTGGCAGGGATATTTGCAGCAGTGTCGCGCGCTGCTGTTTCCCGTACAACCTCAGCATGAGAGGGTTACTGCAGCGCTCCAGACGCGGAGCGCTGCAGCGTCACCGGCGGTAGCGCATCACGCCTCTTTTTCGGCGAGCAGTTTGAGATTCTCGTGAATCTTGAACAGCACAATCATCAGCTCGCACCAGATGCGGGCACCGATGGCGCCGGAGACCATGATCGCCAGTCCCATCAGAAACTTGTCAAAGGTAAAGCCGCCCCAGCCCATGAACATGGCGCCAATCCCCCAGATCACGGAGAAGAACAGCAGCAGCCAGTAAACAAAGGTGATGATCCTGGGGGTGACCATCGAGTTGAAGAAAAACATCTCTCTCATTTCGATTCCTTGCAGCGGATATAAAGTAAAACAGCGCCCTGCCGAGCGGGCACGAGCAAGCGGCTGCCGAGCAGGCTATTGCCAAGCTCAAGCATAGACCAGGGAGACAGTTAAGGAAGGAACAGAGGCCGAACGGCAGCTCTTGCGACCAGCGTCAGCTGGCCACGGACAGCACGGGGATGCGGCTGCCGCCACGACGCAGATCGCCGGTCATATCGGCCAGCGTGATGGTGGCAAGCTGCTGATGGATGAGGTCGTTGATGACATGCCAGTTACCGCGCTGGCCACAACTGGCAGTCAGCGTACAGGTGGAGTCATCCTGGGCACATTCGGTCAGGCTGATGGGGCCTTCGATGGCAGCGATCAGCTCGGCGACAGTGATCCGGTCGGCCGTCCGTGCCAGACGATAACCGCCGTGCACGCCGCGTCGCGAACTGACCAGCCCGGCATCGACCAGCAGCTTAAGTAGTTTCCGCACGGTCGCTTCGGGCAATCCGGTTTCGTCGACAATGGCATTGGTGGTAAGCTGCGCGCGCTCACGGGCCAGGCAGTCTGCTATCAGCAGCCCGTAGTCGGCCAGCTTTCCTATGCGCAACATATGGTTATCTCCAGCTCTCCGGGCTCGCATACCTGGTGCGAAACCGCGGGGACTCCCGGGTCTCAACGACCAAGACTATACCAATTCGGTATTGATATTAATACCCTACTAATTTAGTATGGATTTCATCAGTTTCGCCATCCGGCCATTGCGCCCGCCCAGTTTTGCCTGGTGGAGCGGGCGGTGAGGCTCTGGGAGTTGTCATGAGTAAGGCTATCGAACAGCAAGCGATGTCCGAGTCGGCTGCCACCATCGATCGGTTGGTGCAGAGCGAATATGAGCACGGTTTCTACACCGACATCGAAATGGATCAGTTTGAGCCAGGCCTCTCCGAAGAGGTCATCCGCAAGCTGTCCGCCAAAAAGAACGAACCCGAGTTCATGACCGAATGGCGGCTCAAGGCGTATCGCCGGTGGCTGGAAATGCCGCTGCCGCAATGGGCCAAGCTCAACATCGAGCCCATCGATTTCCAGGCAATTACCTATTATTCCGCGCCCAAATCACTGGCCGACGGCCCCAAGAGCCTGGACGAGGTCGACCCCGAGCTGCTGCGCACCTATGAAAAGCTGGGCATTCCGCTGCACGAGCAGAAAATGCTGGCCGGCGTGGCAGTCGATGCGGTGTTCGACAGTGTTTCCGTAGGAACCACCTTCAAGGCAACACTGGAGGAGGCGGGCGTCATCTTCTGCCCGATCTCCGAGGCGGTACAGAAATATCCCGAGCTGGTGCAGAAATATCTCGGTACCGTAGTGCCGCAGGGCGACAACTTCTACGCAGCACTCAACTCTGCGGTCTTCTCCGATGGCTCCTTCGTCTATATCCCCGAGGGCGTGCGCTGCCCGCTGGAGCTGTCGACCTATTTCCGCATCAACGCCGCCAACACCGGCCAGTTCGAGCGGACACTGATCATCGCCGACAAGGGCTCATACGTCTCCTATCTGGAAGGCTGCACCGCGCCGCAGCGCGACGAGAACCAGCTGCACGCCGCCGTGGTCGAGCTGATTGCGCTCGAAGATGCCGAGATCAAGTACAGCACTGTACAGAACTGGTATCCCGGCGATGAAGAAGGCCGTGGTGGGATCTACAACTTCGTCACCAAGCGTGGTGTCTGCGAAGGCGCGCGCTCGAAGATCTCGTGGACGCAGGTCGAAACCGGCTCCGCCATCACCTGGAAATACCCCAGCGTGGTGCTGAAAGGCGACAGCAGCGTCGGCGAGTTTTACTCGGTGGCGCTGACCAAGCACCTGCAGCAGGCCGATACCGGCACCAAGATCTTTCACATGGGGCCCAACACTAAGAGCTCCATCATCTCGAAGGGCATCTCGGCCGGCCGCAGCCAGAACACGTATCGCGGCCTGGTGCGGATGTCACCGCGCGCACTCAACTCGCGCAACTTCACCGAGTGCGATTCGCTGCTGATCGGCAGCCAGTGCGGGGCGCATACCTTCCCGTACATCGAGTCGAAGCAGCCAAGTGCGATTGTGGAGCACGAGGCGAGCACCTCGCGTATCAGTGAAGAACAGCTGTTTTACCTGCAGAGCCGCGGTATCGACCCGGAACAGGCGGTCGCCATGATCGTCAACGGTTTCTGTAAGGAAGTTTTTGATCAATTGCCGATGGAATTTGCCGTCGAAGCCCAAAAGCTGCTCGAGATTTCTCTCGAAGGCAGCGTTGGCTGACCCTGGAGTCACATACTCATGCTTAAAATCGTCGATCTGCACGCCACCGTCGCCGACAAGCCGATCCTGCAGGGGCTCTCCCTGGAAGTGAAAGCGGGTGAAGTGCACGCCATCATGGGACCGAATGGGGCCGGCAAAAGCACGCTGAGCCGCATTCTCAGTGGCGACCCGAACTATGCTGTGACCAGTGGCCAGGTCGAGTTCATGGGCCAGGATCTGTTCGCCATGGCGCCCGAAGAGCGCGCCCGGGCCGGCTTTTTCCTCGGTTATCAATACCCGGTCGGCATTCCCGGTGTCAGCAACGTGCAGTTCCTGCGGGCAGCGGTGAACGCACTGCGCGAGGCGCGCGGCGAGCCGCCCATCGATGCGATGCAGATGCTGCAGGCCGCCCGCGAAGGCCTGAAACAGGTCGACCTCGACAACTCGTTTCTGCAGCGTCCGGTCAACGAAGGCTTCTCCGGCGGTGAGAAGAAGCGCAACGAACTGCTGCAGATGCTGCTGCTGCAACCGCGCTTCTGCCTGCTCGATGAAGTCGACTCCGGGCTCGATATCGATGCCCTGAAGGTGGTGGGCGATGTCGTCAACGGCATGCGCGCGCCCGATCGCAGCTTCCTGCTGATCACCCACTACCGCCGCCTGCTCGACCATATCCATCCGGACAAGGTGCATATTCTGGCCAACGGCAAGATCGTCGCCAGCGGCGGCATCGAACTGGCAGAAGAGCTGGAGCGTACCGGCTACCGCGGTATCGCTGCAGCATAAGGAGTTTGCTCATGAGTTCTGCCCAGCCCGTGCTGCAGCAGTTTGCAGAATTGATGGCCGCGCGTCGCCAGCAGCGGCGCGAACCCGAATGGCTTCAGGCCTGGCGCGACAATGCGTGCAGCGCCCTGCTGGCGAGTGGCCTGCCGAACCGGCGGCTGGAGAGCTGGCACTATTCCGACGCTGATATCTGGCTGCAGCAGTATGGCGAGCGTCACGCGCTGGCGCCGATCACACCCGACACCGATGCGTTGCAGATCCCGCGTGACGAGCCGCCGGGCGACCAGCTGCTGTTCAATCACGGCTATCTCACCGACGAACAGCTCGACAATATCGATCGTGACAAGCTGACCCTGCTGCCGCTGGCCGATCTCAGCGCCGCCGAGCATGGCGAGCTGCTGACATGGCTGCAGGAGCGCAGCAGCAGCGACCCGCTTGGACATCTGGTATCGGCACTGGCGCCCGAGTCGTGGGTGCTGATCGTCCGTGCGGGCACTCAGGTGAGTCGCACCGTCGTGCTGTCGCAGCTCAGCAGTCGTCCCGGCGTACAGGCCGGACAGCTGATCATCTGGGTGCAGCGCGGCGCGCAGGCAACACTGCTGGACGATTTCCGCGCGCTCGACGGCTGTGCGGAAGAGCTGACGTTGTCGCATGTGCTGCTCAAGCTCGATGCTGACAGCCGCCTTACCTACGTGCGCCTGCAGCGCGACAGCGCTTCCAGCCAGCACTACGGTGTGGTGGAAGGTGATGTCGGTCGCGATGCACTGTTCCGCGCCCAGTGTCTGGTCGGTTCGGTCAGCGC